>DASXPA010000041.1:0-20601 GCA_036493915.1 Chthoniobacterales bacterium
CGGACCGATGACAACGGTGGGCGAGGAAAAAGAGCACAACGCGTTTTTTGCCGCCTCGGCCGAGCGGTCAACCGGTTTGAGCTGAACCACCATGAACATCGGATTTGTCGGAGTCGGGCGGATGGGCGCAAACATGGCGCGCCGTTTGCACGAGCGCAGCTTTCACATCACTGCGCTTTACGACACACAACGCGCGGCGGCCACGAGCCTGGCGCAGGACCTGGGCACCTTCGCCAGCCAGTCGCTAGGGGAAGTCACCGCGGCGGCGGACGTCATCATCACCGTCGTCCCCGATGACGCTGCCATGCGGCAGATTTTCGATGCACCTGACGACAACTTGCTCCGCAACGCGACGGGCAAGTTATTCATCAACTGCGCGACCGTTTCGCCGCAAGTTCATGTCGAAATCGAGCAACTCGCGCAGCAGGCGGGCGCACAATCGCTCGAAGCCTGCATGGCCTCGAGCATTACACAGGCACGCGAAGGCTCGCTCTATCTCATGTGCGGCGGCGAGAAGTCGGCCTTCGACCGGGCCGCGCCGATCTTGCGCGGGCTTGGCTCGACCATTCGTTACATCGGCAAAGCTGGCGAAGCCGCTAAGGTGAAGGCGCTGGTGAACATGGTCATGAACATCAACACCGCGGGATTGGCGGAAGGGCTCGGACTCGGTGATGCGCTCGGTCTTGACCTCGCGATGCTGCGCGAAGTTTTCGGCCAGACGGGCGCCGCCTCCCGCGTTCTCCAGACCGATGGTGAAGACATGCAGAATCACGATCACGCCTGCTTTTTCTCCGCCGCGCACGCGGCGAAAGATAGCGGGATTGCGCTGTCGTTAGGCGAGGCGGCCGGGCTCGATCTGCCGCTCGCGCGCGCGACGAAGGAACAATACAAGCGAATGATTTCCAAGGGGCTGGGAGAGCTGGATAAATCTGGGATCGCGGAGCTGACCTTTAAAGGCCGCGGCGAAAGTCAGGAGACGAAAGTCAGGCATCCTGCCTGACTCGGCGGTTAGGCTTCGAGACTGATCGAGGCTGCGAGCTTGACCCGACGGCCGCAAGCCCGTCGCCCAAGTCGGCAAGATGCCTTACTTCCGGATCGGCATCCGAAGAATTTGTCATCCTGACCGCAGCGAAGAATCTCACGAGCGACTCCTTCAAATGTTCCGACTTTCGCATGACAAGACACTCGTGAGATCCTTCGCATCGCTCAGGATGACAGGTTGGTGACGCGTTCGGGATTCGCGTAGACATTCATCGTTTCGCCGCGCAGAAAGCCGACCAGCGTTTGATTATTCGTGCGCGCAAACTCGATCGCCAGACTGGTCGGGGCGGAGATTGCGGCGATGACCGCGATCCCGGCGGCGAGCGCTTTTTGCGTCATCTCGAAGGAGACGCGCCCACTGAGCAGGAGGATATCGTTGCCTAACGGAAAGCGCTTTGCGAGCAGCTCGTGCCCGATCAACTTATCGAGCGCGTTGTGCCGACCCACGTCTTCTCGTAGGAGGAGCAGCTCGCCGTTGCGATCGAACAAGGCGCAGGCGTGCAACCCGCCGGTGCGCTGAAACGTCTCCTGCGCAGCGGCCAGCTTCGCGGGCAGGGTGAGCAAAGTTTTCGCGCTCACCTCTGGCGCAATCGTAATGGGCGGAAACTGCTGTATCGCCGCCTCGATCGTGGCTTTGCCGCAAATGCCGCAGCTAGATGAGCTGAAGACATGACGGCTAAATTTCGCGGCATCAAATTGAGCCGGATCAGCGAGAGTGATCTCGACGACGTTGCCTGGCGCGGCGGCAGTCGTTAGGCAGGAGGTGATTTCGAAAATGTCGGTGGCACGCCGGATGATGCCCTCAGTCAGGGCGAACCCTCCGGCCAGCTCGCGGTCGTGCCCCGGCGTGCGCATGACTACCGCGACACTGCGACCTTCGACCCGAATTTCGAGCGGTCCCTCCGCCGCCACTTCATCCTTCTCTTCGCACTGGAGTTGGCCGTGACGATGTCTAACGACAACAACCGGACGGGCAGCTTCGCGCGGCGCGCTCACAGATCGGCCGGCGTGTTCAGATTGGCGAAGAGAGCGCTCTCTTCCGCAGAAATCAGCCGGGGCATGAGCAGCTTTTGGTTCACCGCCGTGCGCACAAAATTATGCATCGCAAAATCGCCGCGGCGCAAAGCCACTTCCGCGAGAGGGACACAATTCGATGGATAGATGGCTGCGAGCGGTTCGAAAAATTCCCGACCGCGCGGGACGGCGCCTCTCCCGTCGCGACAAAGATTGAGCAGCGATTGCAGAAATTCTGCGGTCATGCGCGGCAGATCGACCGCGAGGACGATGAGGAGCGGCGCCGTACATTTGCGCAAAGCCGCCGCAACGCCGGCGAGCGGTCCGGCATTTTCGATCTCGTCGGCGACCGCTTCGGCGCCGTCGCGTTCTGGGCCGGAGATCATAAGTTGCTCGGGCGACAACTGCCGCAGGGTCGCCAGCTGCCGGCGCCAAAGCGGTTCGCCTTCGATCTCGAGGAGCGCCTTGTCGCGACCCATGCGGGTCGATTTCCCGCCCGCCAACAAAACCGCGCTGCAGCGCATCGTTAGGCGGGCTGCAAGATTTTGAGCTGCGCGTCACCGAGGCTGATTCGCCCATCAGCCAAAATCCGCGCGCGCAACCCCCCTTTACCCGAGGCGAGGAATTTTTCCGCGCCCGGGGCAAAGGCGACATCCATCCAGGCGCATGGTTTGCAATGCTGCGTTCCGCGAAACTGCACTCCTTGGAGCTCAAAATTGACGTCAATGAGCTCATTCAAATCGATGCCGGAGACGATGACGTTGCGCCGCAAAACACCGGGAGACTTGTTCGTTAGGCCAAATTCGCGCGCGAGATCGTCAAAGACTTCCCGGGCGACGAAGGTGATCTGTCCTTTGTAATCGCCGGCAAAATCGAAGAAGCGATCGCCGCGGATGCCATGGCCGGCAACGCATTCGATCTCGCTCTTTTCCTCGAGCGGAAAAGTGTCCGGCTCCTGGCCGTAGTGGCCGAAATAATTGTGGCCGGGCGAGACGAAGATCTGCTCGATGATCACGATCGCACCATGCGGGAACAGATCGAGTCGCGCAACTGGCGCAACTTGAAGTCGGCGCGCTCACCGCTGACCTTTCCTCTTCGCAATGAGAACTGTCTGGCGCGTCTTCGCATACCTCAAGCGCTATCCCTGGATGGCGACCGGGACCCTCGCTTGCGCGGTCATGAGCACGCTCATGATCATCGTCTTCCCGGCGGTGACAAAGTTCATCATCGACGACGTCATTGCGGGTCATCGCCCGGAATTGCTTCTGCCGATGGTCGGGGTGGCCCTGCTGGCGTTTTTTCTCCAGGACCTGCTCGATGGACTGCGCATTTTGCTCAACAACAGCTTCGAACAAAAAGTCATTTTCGATCTGCGAAGCGATCTTTTTCGGCACATCGAGCTGCTTCCGTTGCGCTGGTTTGATAACCGCGCGACCGGCGATCTGATCACGCGCGTGGTCGAGGATGTGAACTCGGTCGAGCGCGTGCTCATCGATGGCATCGAGCAGGGGGTGGTCGCGATCCTGCAGGTCGCGATCGTGATCGCGACGCTCTTCTATTTCAACGGCAGCCTTGCTTGGTGCGTGCTCGTGCCGGTGCCGTTGCTCCTCGGCGGCGCGCTCGCCTACACCCTCACCGGTCCGAGCCGTTACCGGCCGCAGCGACGCGCGGCCTCAGCGCTCAATGCGCTTCTTCTCGACGATCTCGCCGGCATTCGGCAGATCAAATCGTTCGTTAGGGAAGAAAGCGAGCACGCGCGTTTTAATCGCGCAAGCGACCTCCTGCGACGGGCGACGCTGCGGATCATGCGCGCCTGGGCGCTCTACAGTCCCTCGATGAGTTTTGTGAATTCGTTAGGCTTGGTCCTCGCGATCGGCTTTGGCGGGCGCGCGGTCCTGCGGGGCGAGATGCAGGTTGGTTCGCTCGTCGCCTTCATTACCCTGACGCGATTTTTGTATGAACCGGTGACGCGCTTGCACCAGCTCAACCAGCTCATCCAGGCGGGGCGCGCGGCGGGCGAACGCGTCTTCGAGATTCTCGACGAACCGGAAGAAGCGGGTCTGCACGAAGGCAAAACGGTTTTGCAGATCGAAGGCGAGATCCGTTACGACGATGTCAGTTTCAGCTACGCCAAAGGTTTGCCGGCTTTGAGCAACATCAGCTTTCACGCGCGTCCGGGCGAGACGGTGGCGCTGGTCGGAGCGACCGGCGCAGGCAAGTCGACGCTGGTGAACTTGGTGACCCGCTTTTACGAGTTCACGTCGGGCGCGATCACCATCGACGGGAAACCGATTCGCGATTTTCAAGTGCATGCACTGCGCGAAATGATCGGCGTCGTCGCGCAGGAGAGTTTTCTTTTCAACGGGACGATCCGCGAAAATCTGCTGCTCGGGAAGCCGGAAGCGACGGATGAGGAGCTTTTCGAAGCGGTCGAGGCGGCGAACGCGCGCGCTTTCATCGATCGTTTGCCTAACAAACTCGGCAGCGTGGTGGGTGAGCGCGGGGTGAAGCTGAGCGTGGGTGAAAAACAGCGGCTCTCGATCGCGCGCGCGCTCCTCAAGGATCCACCGATTCTGATTCTCGACGAAGCGACGGCGAGCGTCGACACGGCGACCGAAAGGCTCATCCAACAGGCGCTGGAAAACCTGATGTTCCATCGCACTTGCATCGTGATCGCGCATCGGCTCTCGACGATCGTGCATGCGGATCAAATTCTCATGCTCGATCGCGGGCGGATCATCGAGCGCGGGACGCATGAAGACTTGTTGTCGTTAGGCGGAAAATACGCTCGACTTTGCGAACAGAGCTTTCTGGAGGCGCCGGGAGAAGAGGGCGAACCGGAAGCCGAGCTGGCGGCGACCTAACAATCAGGGAGGGCTCTCGCTTCTTCTCCGGGGAGGACGGGATGCTATCCCGTCAGCCCGTCGGTCCCTTACTCGTTAGGCGTGGCCGTTGGTGTGGAAGTCTTGGTTCCGGGGATGACGAGGGTTTGACCGATCTGCAGCTTCCGATCGTCCTGGATGTGATTGAGCTTTTGCAGCTCACCGATGCCGACTTTGTATTGGTGGGCGATCGAGGTCAGCGTCTCGCCGCGAGTGACGACGTGGGTCGATCCGCCGGGCAGAGGAGAAACGGCCGGGCTGGTCCCGGTGGCGGCAGTGCCGGTGCCGAGAGTGCTCGCGCCGGGCTCGCCTTTCGACTGCTCGACCATCTGTTGCAGTTTGAGAATTTGCTGGGAAAGCGCGTCGATCTTGGTGCTCTGCGCGTCAATTTTTTGACTCAAGGTAGCGAGGGCGGAGGCATCGGCCGCGTCGCGCTGGGCACGCGCCGGAACCGTCGTCAGGCAAACGCAGCCGAGGACAGTGGGAAGGAGAAAAAGGAGGCGCGTCATGGGGCAAGCTTGGCATCGCTAGCCGGGGCTGGCAAGCTCACCCCGGCTTGCGTTTCGACGCTTTGGCGGTAGCGTTTTTTCATGCCAGAGCGGACGGAAAAACCAGTGGCGCCGGTGCCGTGGGGACCGCGACAGGGGGATGGCGGCGGGCCGAAATCGCCCGACGTTTCGAAGCCGGACACGCGCGATCTGCTCAAGAAGATGCGCAAGGTGGATCCGAACCAATCGAAGCGCTACCGCCAGCGCACCGGCCAGTGACGCCTGATTCGTTAGGCGAAGCGGCGGCGGATTTTCCCGCGCTTTTGCGGCAGCGCGGTCTCCTAAGTCCGATGGGAGCTATAGGACCCATGGCCGTTTCTTCAGACCATCCGGCAGTGCCGCAGACGCAGGCGACGACCATTCTCGCTTTCAAGTTTACCGGCGGCGTGCTCGTGGCGGGCGATCGCCGCGCGACCGCGGGCAACACAGTGGTTTACGACCGGGCCGACAAGGTGCTGGAGATCGATCGGCATTCAATCATGGCAATCGCCGGGGTGCCGGCAACTGCCTGGGAAATGGCGCGGGTGCTCGAACATTCGTTCCAATATTTCCGCCGCACCCAGCTGCAGGAGATGAGCGTGGATGGCAAGGTGCGCGCGCTCTCGAAATTGCTGCGGGATAATTTCGGCTTCGTGATGCAAGGACTCGGTGTGGTCGTGCCGATTTTTGCGACTTACGATTTTGCCGGCGAAGGGCAGGCGCGGCTTTATTTTTATGACGCGATGGGCGCGCAGTTCGAAGTCACGGAATACGCCGCGACCGGTTCCGGATCGCCCGCGGTGCGCGGGGTTTTGTTTTACGAAAATCGCTGGGGCAAGAAGCCGCTGAACAAGTTGCGCGAAGATGACGCGGTGACGCTGGCGTTGCGCGCGCTCGACACCGCGGCTGAAGCCGATACCGCGACCGGCGGCGTCGATCGGCAGGCGCGCATTTTTCCGATCATCAAAGTAATCTCGCGCGAGGGCATCAAAACGCTCTCGGAAGAGCAGATCGGGGCGCGTTTCAAGAGCACCGTCGCATGATTGAGGAACCGTATCGTTGGGTCGAGGCGATCGCGAACCGGCGCGAGTACATCGAGACGCAACTCGCGCCCGGCAGTCCGATCGCGGCATTGAGTTATCGTGACGGGATTTTGTTCGTGACCATTGGGCAGGCGCGGCAGAAACTTTTCGAAATTTACGATCGCATCGCGATGGGGGCGATCGGGCATCCGGGCGACATCGAGCGACTGCGAATGGCGGCAATCGAGCTCGCAAGTACGGAAGGTTTCACGCGCTCGGCGGCGGATGTCTCGCTCCGGAGGCTGGCGTTTTATTCACTGAGCCCGCTCTTGAAAACGGCTTTCGAACAAGTTTATGGCGCTCCTTATCTGGCACGGATGATTTTTGCCGAGGTCGGTGCGACTCCGCCTAACGACTTGTTTTTGCGCGTGGAATACGACGGCGCGATCGCTGCGCAGGGGCCGAAACAGCCCAGCTTCTGTGCGATCAGCGGGACGGCGCGCGCGACCGAAGTGATGGAGGAATTGCTAGCGCGCGATCACAATCCCGAGGCAACGCTGCACCAGGCGATAAAAGTGGCACTCGACGCCTGGAGCGTGGGGAGCATGCCGCCGGCCGAAGAGGGCACGCGCGAGATTCCCTCCCATCCGGCTTTACTCGAGCATCGACAGGAGCGGCTGAAGAACGCGACGATCGAGGCGTGCCTCCTGGAGCGGGATGCCGCGACTTCGATTCGTTACCGCCCGCTGCAGGGTGAAGAATTAGAGACGCTCACGGCCTAACGAGGCGGAGAAAAACGAATGACGCGGCGCGCGCTTCCCTGGGTTGGATTGCTCCTCCTCGCCATCTCATTCATTTGGTTTCTGCGGATGCCGCGGGCAATGCGACGGTTTGAGCAGCGCCGCGACGCAGGCGGCGCCAAACGCTTCGGCGTCGTCCTCGATCCGGGACACGGGGGCCAGGATTCCGGGGCGATGTGTGGAGAGGTGATGGAAAAAGATCTGACTCTCGATGTGGCCTTGCGGGCGGAGGTGCTTCTCCGCGCTGCCGGGTTTCGCACGGTCCTGACGCGCAGCGATGACCGTTACCTTTCCCTCCCGGAGCGGGCTGAGGTGGCGAATGAGGAGAAAAATTCGCTCTTCGTCAGCATTCATTTTAACGATGGCGACCACGGCGCGGCTTCGGGGGTGGAAACTTATTTTGCGACCCGGCAATTGACCGCAAGCCCGGGTCTTCTGGCTTGGTTGCCTTTCCTGCGGCGGGTCGATGCGAAACCGTTGCTGGCGAAGAGCGAGAGCCTGGCGCGGTTTCTTCAGGCGGCGCTGGTCGAGCGGACACAGGCAGTGGATCGCGGGACCAAAACGGCGCAGTTTTACGTGATCCGAAATGTGCGGCATCCGGCCGCGCTGGTGGAAGGGGGTTTCATCACCAATCAGTCCGATATGACGAAGCTGACGACGGTGAAATATCGCGAAGAGATTGCGCGGGCGATCAGCGAAGGCATTCGCCGCTATCGGGAGGTGCGTCGGCCTGACGAACCGACCCTGGCTTGGGCGCCGGCACCGCCTGAATAAGGCCTTAAGATGTCGCGTCGAAGGGATTTTATGAAACGAGTCTGGCTGGCATTTCTGCTTCTCCTCGCCGGTATGAGCGGAATAGCCCGCGCGGATCAGACGACCGCCAGGGTGCAACAGGCGTTGAAGGACCAGGGGTTTTATTACGGCGAGGTGACCGGTCAGAAAACAGCTGACACGACGGCGGCGATTCGGCGCTATCAGATTCGCAACGGGCTTCAGATCACGGGCGAAATTGACGCCGAAACCATACGCTCGTTAGGCATTGGCGCGGGGATGGCGCAGGTCACGGCGGCCCCGCAACCGACCACGAGCCCGGCGGCGACGCCAACCGAGGAGGAAGATACACGCGCTCAGTCCGCGCAATCCCCTAGTGCGAGCGGGCCGAATGCTCCCGCGCCCCCCGTCTACGATGCGCCCGGCCCGCACGGTTTGCGCCCGGAAGTGAGTGGAGTCTTCGACGGGACGCCGTACGAGATCGCGCCCCCAGATTTGCAACGCCATGTGATCGTTGGCGCGCAAGTGTTGCTGGCGCGCGGCGGATATTATCGCAGCGGGATCGACGGGGAATATGGGCCGGGAACGGCAGCCGCATTGCGTGCTTTTCAACTTCGCGCGGGGCTCGCGCCGAGCGGGCGGTTGAACATGGAAACGTTGTCCGCGCTCGGACTGTTGCCGGGGCAGCATGGTGCGGCGTTTCCTCCGCCGGGGCGGCGGCGCTGGCCCGCGCGGCCGGTTTATCATGGGCAGTGGATTCCGGAGTAGACGGGCAACCGAGCCGCGGAGAGCGGGAAGTTTCGTCCTCAGTGGAAAGGTGTCGCTCGCCTCTTCAGACACCGGTATCGCTCGGGTACGTTCCGTAAATCGTCCGCACGACGCAGAAGAGCCCATAAGAGACAAAGCCCGCGCCTAGGACTCCGTAAAGCCATTGGCCCAACGGCAGTTTCTGAATAAGCGCCAGCACACCCTGCATCCCCCGCGCGCTCTTAGGATCGGACGCCAGACCGGAATAGATCGTCAGCCCGCCGCAGAGGAGGAAGAAAACGCCGCGGGCGCAGATTCCAAAGATCGCTCCGAGGTGAACTGCGAGTGCGAGTGCCCGACTCGGCCGATCGAGCGCGTAACTGCGACGATATCTGCCACTCAAGGCATCGAAGAAATATTTCACCCCCACGATTGCCAAGACTGCGCCGACCGTTGTGATGAGAGAATTGCCTAACGAATGCTGCATGAGAAGTCCCGCAACCTTGGGCGGCGTCTGAGAGCCGCCCGAGTGATTGCGAGAAAAGAGAAATTCCACAGCCAACGCGGCAAACCCCAGGTAACAGCAACCTCCGCCCAGCCGCCCCAAACGGTGGAAAGTTTCCAGAAGATGGGACTTCGTTCGAACGGGCCCGAGGATGGCTTCGAGAGAGCGGTGCAGCCCGTAGCAGCACATGCCGACAGCCAGAATCCCGAGAGCAACCGTGCCGAGTGGCTGAAGCCGGAGCAGGCGCATCGCCTGGCTCGGGCTCGAATGGGCGCCGAGTCGCCGAACCGCTTCGTAGAGCGCGATCCCGCCGATGAGCAGGTAGATCAATGCTTTGGCGGCATAACCGACCCGCGCCAGTTCCCGGGCCCAGATGGGAACGGTGCGCCACCGCCCGAAAAACTTCTGCCGTGCCATCTCCTTGTGCGCCATGAACCTCCGTTCTTGTTCGTAGCGCGGGATGAGATCGGGCTCGTGGATTCGGTCGCATTGCACACCGGAGCAGGCGGTCGCCATGACCAATGCGGTGAGGGCGCAGCATATCATGCCGGTTCATCATCAGACTTTAAGTTGAGCTTTGAGCGGTTTCGCGACCCGATCGAAGGATTCGTTAGGGTGCTGGTCGCCGAGCCGAAGCGCATCGCTTTGCGCGAGAATGGGAGACGTGCGAGTTGCGATGAGTTCAACCCATCTTGTCGTCCTGACCGAGCGAGACTCTTATGGCCGAAGTGCGGACTGAAAAGGAAATTTAGGCCGGGCTTGTGAGGTCCTTCGCGGGGGGCGCAGGATGACAAGCTGGAGAAGGCTATTTCGGTGCGATCGCGTTTTGCAGAAACTGCCGAAACTCCGCCGGATCGTGCAATCGATATTGCGCGCGGCTCGGCTTCGAACCCACTTTCAGGCTGAACAGGTTCGCCAGGTGTAATTCAAACATGCTTTCATCCGTCTGATCGTCGCCGGCGCAAAGCACGAAATCGTACCGCTTCTCCTGTAAGAGCCGCCGGACTGCCACGCCTTTGGAAATGTGCGCCGCGCTCGCTTCGATAATCTTGCGGCCATGGCGAATCTCCACCGGCTCGTTCGCCATGATCGCGCCCAATTCCACCGCGAGCTGATGCGCTTTCCAGGCGCCGAACTCCGGATCGGTGTTGCGATAATGCCAGACCACCGAAGTCTTCTTTTCTTCGACGAAACTTCCCGGCGTCGATTCCTCGTAGAGCCGGAGAATGTTCAGGATCTCATCTTTCCAGGCATAGCTGACACCGGCGTCTAGGCGCTCCCATTCGTGCATCCCTGCCCGACGCAGGGCCGCGCCGTGTTCCGCGATCAAGGCAAAGGGATATTTGCCCAGCCACGCCTCCAGATCGTCGCACGTGCGACCGCTGATGAGCGTGACCTCGAGGTTGGGACGATCGCGCAGCGCCTCGAGCAACTCGCGCACGCCGACATTCGGTTTCGCTGCGCCGGGATCGCGCACGATCTCGCGCAAGGTGCCATCGTAATCGAGAAACAGCGCAGTCTCTTTCTTCGCCGCGACCGCTTCTCGTAACTGCTGCGAGAGATCTTCGATCCGGTTGCCATCCGCCGCGATCGTCTCGTCGCGCGTCCGGCTAAGATGATCGATGAAGGAGCGCGCCCAGTGCCGCGCATCGTATTTCATCACTCGTTCGCGCATTGGCTTGTTTCGCTGAGTCTTTTCCTCGTTAGGCATGGCGAGCGCTTCGCGTAGCGCTTCGGCGACACCTTCCGCATCGTAGGGATTCACGAGAATGGCGTTGAATAACTCACCGGCCGCACCGGCAAACTCACTCAGAATCAAAACGCCCGCGTGTTCGCGCTGGCAGGCGATGTATTCCTTTGCGACCAGGTTCATCCCATCGATCAACGGCGTCACGAGCCCGACGTCCGATTGCGCGTAGAGCGCGCAAAGATCGACGAACTCGACCGAGCCGTGAATGAAGCGAATCGGGCTACTGCGCAAGGTCGCGTAGCTGCCGTTGATGCGGCCGATGCGCGCTTCGACTTCCGCGCGCAACTCCTGGTATTCCTCGACTCCTTCACGCGAGGGCACGCTCACGAAGATGAACTTGATCGCGTCGCGGTCCTCGAGGTTTTCCAGGAAACGCTCAATCGCTTCGATGCGGTGGAGAATGCCTTTCGTGTAATCCATTCGCTCGACCGAAAGGACGACGCGCTTATCGGCATCGGAGGCGTGCAGCTCCGCGAGACGTTGCGCGAACTCGGGCGAGTTGAGCGTTTCCTCGAACTTCGGCCCGTTGATCCCAATCGGGAAAACACCGAGTTCGGCGCGATGGCCGGCGTCGGTGCGGATGACGCTGATTTCCGATTCGATCCCGAGCAATCGCAAGACCGTGCTGCGAAAATGCCGCATGTAACCAAAGGTGTGGAAGCCGATGAGATCGGCGCCGAGAATTCCCCTAACGAGTTCGCTTCGCTTCGGATGGCAGCGAAACGTCTCATAGGATGGAAACGGCGTGTGCAGGAAAAAGCCGATCTTCAGCTCGGGCATGGCGGCGTGCAGCATCGCCGAAACGAGCATGAGCTGGTAGTCATGCACCCAGACGAGGTCGCCCTTTTTCGCGAACTCCAGCACCTTGTCGGCGAAGCGCTGATTCGCCTGCCGATACCGCTCCCACCATGCCGGATCGTAGCGCATGAAATTCGGCATGTAGTGCAGGATCGGCCAGAGACTGGAGTTGGAGAATCCTTCGTAATGACCCCTCGCCTCTTCCTCGGAGAGAAAGATCGGGATGCAGCCGTAGTCATCGACGAGTAACTTCTCGACCTTCGTTTTGTCTTCGTCGGGAATCACCGCACCCGGCCAGCCGATCCACTTGAGATCGAACTGTTCGGTCGAAAGTCCTTCCAGCGCCGCGACGAGGCCGCCGGAAGACTTAGTAATCGTTTCGCCGACGGTCACTGGCAGCCGGTTGGAAACGTTAATCAGGGTGACGGGAGGTCTGGCCACGGATAGATAACCTACACGCAATCGAACCTACCTCGCAGCCTGGACTTTTCGCGGCGCGGCTGACGGCATTCTCCCTGCTCATAGTTCCTGGGATGAAACGCTTTGAGCTCGATCTCAACGGCTCGTATTCTTCGCTCGACGCGGAGGAGATCGCGGCGCTGATCCGAGCCGGGGCGGTGCGTCAGGGGGATCCTTGCCGAGCGCTCGGGGAGGAACGTTGGCAAACGGTGCGGGATTTATTTCCACTGCTCAATTTCGGTTCCGCGCCCAATCTGCAAGAGCGCTGACTTGCTCCGCCCGCGCCATTTCTCGGGAGCGATTGCGGAAGGGAGAGAGCTGGAGGAAGAAAACTCATGCAGGCGATCGTGATCAGCGAGCATGGAGGAAGGGAAGGGATCGGGCTCCAGGAAGTGGAAATGCCGACAGCACCGGTGACCGATCAGGTGCGGGTAAGAGTGCATGCGGCGGGTGTGAACCGCGCCGATATTCTCCAGCGCGAAGGCAAGTATCCAGCGCCCCCGGGTTATCCGGAGAATATTCCCGGGCTCGAATTTGCCGGAGAGATAGAATTGTTAGGCGAAGGGGCGGCGCGTTCCTGGAAAAAGGGTGAGCGCGTCTTTGGGATCACGGCCGGCGGTGCGCAGGCAGAGTTCGTGGTCGTGCCAGAGAGTAACCTCGCGCGCATTCCGGAGAAGTTGAGTTACGCGGAGGCTGCGGCGATGCCGGAAGTTTTCATCACCGCGCACGATGCGCTTTTCACCCGCGCGCGGCTGCAAATGGGCGAGCGGGTGCTCGTGCATGCCGCCGCCTCGGGCGTGGGCACCGCGGCGGTGCAACTTGCGCACGCCGCGGGGGCGCTCGTTTACGGGACTTCGCGGACAGCGGAAAAGCTGGAGCGGATGCGGGAGTTGGGACTTGACGAGGCGATCATGGTGCCGGAGTCGCCGGACGACATTGTCGAGGCAGTTGCCAGCCTAACGAATAAAGGAGGCGTCGACGTGATTCTCGATCTTGTGGGCGGCGCCTACTTTTCCGCCAACCTGCGCGCGCTCGCGAGCCGCGGTCGAATCATTTGCGTCGGGACGACCGCGGGGACAAAGACTGACGTCGATCTCCATCTCATCCTGCGCAAACGCGCCACTATCATCGGCACCGTTCTGCGCGCGCGCTCGATCGCGGAGAAGGCGGAAGCGACACGCTTGTTTGCGCGACATGTTCTTCCGCTGGTCGAGCGAGGCAAGGTTCATCCGGTGATCGAGCGAGTTTATCCCGCGGCGGAGGTGCGAGCGGCCCAGGAGCATCTTGAATCCAATCGCACCCTCGGAAAGATCGTTCTCGATTTTTCGACCTAGTGCAGTGAATCAAGAAAGCTGAGGGCGCGGTAAGAGCAATGGAGGGCGGAGCTCCTGCGACGCGCCGGTCTCGCAGGAGCTCGCCCCTCCAAAGTGGATCAATCAGTACTCAAACTCCCGCTGCACGCGTCCTTCTATTTCGGCTAACGGCCGAGGAGACTGCTAACTTTCGGCCGATTCTGGAACCGCTTTCTCGGCCGCTTGGAAGCCGATCTTCGAGTGCGTTCCGTCGCAGAAAGGCTTTTCCGTCGAAGCACCGCAGCGACAAAGCGCCATCCGTTTCTCAGCCGGGTAATTGTTGCCCGCTGCGTCTTTGAGTTCCACTTCGCCCTTCACGATGTAAGGGCCGTTCTTGATGATGTCGATCGTCACGTCAGCCATGCTGTAAGTTTGCGCGTCGATGGGCGGATTGAAACCCATAAATGCCGGCGTTCCGAAGCGGGTTCCAACGACCCGGCTCTGACTTCGGCGTCTACTTGCCGGCTGCGGCTGCGAGCGACGCAACGATTTTTTCAAAGCGGGCATCTTCGCGCAAGGGGTCCCAAAACGGATAGAGCCGCAATTGCCCGTAGCTCAAGGTCCCGGGAATCTTCGTGGCGATTTCCAGTTCATCGCAGGCGAGCCGGGCTTGGCCAGTCCAGGCGTAAATGACGGCGAGAAATTCAATCAGGTGGGCGCCGTTGATCGGATCGCGCGTGAGTGGAAGCAATTGGACCGCTTCGCGACCTTCCTTGATCGCCTCGTCTTTGCGCCCAAGTCCGGCGTCGATGAGCCCAAGAATGCACAGGGCCGGGGCGTAGCCTTCCTGCTTGGCGACGACTCTTTCCTGCTCGGCGCGCGCGACGGAAAAGGCTGCGCGCGCGGCCGCGGCGTCACCTTTGGCTCGCGCAGCGAGACCTTCGCCAAAGGCACGACTGAGCTGGATCGCGTCGACACCGAAGGATTCATTCTTGAGCGCAGCGAGGGCGCGATCGGCGGCGGCGAAGTCACGTTCACTGAGGGCGAGGAAAAGCCAGGCATCGGCCAGATCTGTCGCCGCGGCCGGGTTCTGCGCGAGAAGGCGATCGATCATGGTGTGCAACGGGCGCGGGTCGGCTCGCCAGTTGAGATCCACTTCCGCCCGCGTGACGAGCGTGTCGAGGTCGTTAGGCACGATGGCGAGGGCGCGATCGAGCGTCGCGATCATCTCGGGATAGCGACGGAGGAGATTATAGCTCAAAGAGAGCTGCTGCAGGGTGTAGAAGTTGCGCGGATCGATCGCGAGAGCGTTCTCGAAATCGCGGGTCGATTCTTCCCAGCGGCCCTGGCGCCGGTAGATGTAGCCAGCGAGTGCGAAGACGGAGGAATTGTTAGGCAAAGCCGCGCGGGCAATGGCGAGCTCAGCGAGGGCTGGGTCGTAAGCGAGGTAGCCTTGATAAAGATGGCGCGCCCGGGCGAGGTGCGCTTCCGGGGAATCGGGCTTGAGCCGCAGAGCCGCCGTGACGGCCGCGTCGCCTAACGACAACCGTTCGGGGCTGTGGTCGAAGCCGAGAAAATAGAGCCCATCGTTCGCCGCGGCCAGCTGGCAATAGGCCGAAAGAAAATGCGGGTCTCGCACCACCGCGCGCTGGAGCAACCTGACAGCTTCGAGCAGGTTGTCTCTCCCGCGCGTGCTGAAGGATGTCCTGAGCAAAAGTCTTCCCGCGCGGACATAGAGATCGAAGGCGGTGAGGTCGGTCGTCGGCCGTTCCTCCATCGCGGCTTTTTCGTTAGGCGCAATTTTCGCCTGGAGCTGGTCGGCGATGGCTTTGGCAATTTCGGTTTGAATGGCAAAGACGTCATCGAGCGGGCGATCGTAATTTTCCGCCCACTCGTGCAGATCCGTCCGCGCGTCGATCAACTGCGCACTGATCCGCACCCGATCGCCCACGCAACGGACGGCGCCTTCGAGGATGTGCGCCACCCCGAGCTGCCGCCCGATCTCGCGCAGATTGCGCAGCGCGCCGGCCTTGTACTGCATCACGCTCGTCCGACTGATCACTTTGAGATCGGCAACGTGCGCGAGGTCCGTGAGGACTTCATCTTGGACGCCATCCGCGAGATACTCACTCCCTTTCTCGTCGCTCAGGTTTTCAAATGGCAGCACGGCCACGCTCTTCGCCGCCACGACCACTGCGGGTGGGGCGATGCGAGTAACCAAGCCGCCGGCCCTGGGTCGGAGCATTTGAAAGGCCCAAATTCCGACGGCGATTGAAAGGAGAACAACGATCGCGGCCATGAGCTTGCGCCCGGTTTGGTGTCGGATCGATTCCTCCGGGGCGACGTCTGCGGTGCGTCTGATTCCTTCCGGAGTCAGCTCATAAGCCCAGGCAAAGAGGACCGCGGCCGGTGCTCCGACGATGGACAGCAGAACCAGTAGTCGAACCGTCCAATCAGGTATGCCGAAGAAAGGAAAAACCTGCGTCGCAAACTGGATGATCAACCAGGCGACGATCGCGTAAGCTGCGGTGGCTTTGTAGACGTTGCGCCGTCGCAGCTCAGCAAAGAAGCGATCTAGTTTCACATCTGCGGGGGATTCCGGAATGATGGCAGAGCACATTCCTCTGCACAAGCTATTCCGGACTTCCTGCCGCCACGACTCCTGTACGCGAGAAACCGAGGAAGCCTCATGGGCTTCCTCGGTTCGC
The DNA here is from genome assembly GCA_036493915.1 of Chthoniobacterales bacterium. Taxonomy (GTDB): domain Bacteria; phylum Verrucomicrobiota; class Verrucomicrobiia; order Chthoniobacterales; family UBA10450; genus Palsa-1392. The sequence continues at coordinate 16,317 of DASXPA010000041.1, forward strand.
GAGAAGAACAGGATTTTTCGAGCTGCTCAGGCGGCGGCGCCGAGCGAACGCGAGCGCGCCCACTCCCAGGAGGCCGGCCCCCAAAAGCATAAAGGAGCTTGGTTCTGGAATCGAGCTGTCAATCCGGAAGGCCACGTCGGTACCGGTGAATGTGGTCCACGGGCCCGTCGGGCTGCCCGTCTGATCAAACGCGATATTATTAACGGTATCGCCGAAAGAGAAATCCCACGTCTGTTCTGTCGCAGGATCGGTCTCCTGTGCCACCAGCCAGTAGGTCACGCCCGTCTGCAGCGCGAAGCTCGTCGTCGGCGTGAACATCGTCAGAGTCTCGCTATTGAACGGAGGAATCGTCCCCGACTGCGTTAGCGTCGCCAAGATGATTCCAGGCATGCCACCCGCATCGGACTCGAGGAAGACATTTACCGGACTGTTGGAGCCCGAGAAATTGTTCAATCCCAGCATGGCATCACCCAGCGGTGCCGAGCTGCTGACGGTGAAGGGACTGGCAATCACCTGATTAAAAAAGTTGGAGCCATCCACAAAGTAACCATTGGCGGCATCGAACTCGTCGTTCGGCCCCAACGTGCTGTAAAGAACGTCTGCTTTCGCAGACATCGTCGTCAGAAGGGCAGCCAGAATCACTGACAGCCCCAGGTAAGTCTTTTTGATTTTCATAGTTTTCAGTTCTTTTAATCGGTGGATTTCCTTAAAGCCAGGAAATCGATACGGTGCCGATGCTGCCTTAGCGGGCGAAGAAGTGTCAATAAAAATATTCAGCCGGCTGCAAGATTTTCGTGATTTGCGAAACTGAAGCGCAAAGCGCGGTGCAGGCGGGCCGGCAAAGTGGGGAGATTATGCCGTTCGATGAGGAAGGTGATGACGCCGGCCAGCTCTTTGAAGATGTAGTTCCGATTAACCGCACCCTGCAGATATTGTTCGCCACTGCTCCCGCCCGTGCCGACGCGGGTACCGATCATTCGGCGGACCATTTGCAGGTGGCGATAGCGGAAGGTGGCGAGTTGCTCGTCGATCTCGATGAGCGAGTTGAGCAGCGCGAAGGGGAGCCGGAAGAGCGGCTCGTCGCGGTAAAGCATAATGAAGAGCGCCGAGCGCAGGGCCGCCGGAGAATATTCGCCCGCGCCGATGTGGAAGAAGATGTCGTCGAATTTGCCTAACAAATCCGCTTTGTCGTCACGGTCGGAAAGACTCTGTTCGTAAAGGGCGCGATAACGTTGCCAGAATGGCGCCGCGCTGGTCGGCCCGGAGTCGTTAGGCGTTTCGACCCAGTCGCGCCAGAATTCCTCCTCGAAGAACGGCGCCCGCGCCAACCAGCGCTCGACCATCTGGAGAATGCTCGGCTTTTGCTCGAAGGCGGTGATCTCGGCAAAATCGCGCGCATTGAAACCGCCGAGGTCGGTGTGTTTGTAATAGTCGGGCCGGAAGCGGTTTTCCATGCGCAGGCCCAACGCGGCCTCGATCTCGCGGAATTGTTTGCTCTGGAAACCGGAGGCGCCGTGAAGCAGCTCGCGGAATTCGAGGAAGTCGAGCGGCGTCATCGTCTCGAGCACATCGACCTGGTGATTGAGCAGCTTCCAAATCTCCACCACCCGCTTGAGGCGATGCACGACCATGTTCATGTCAGGTCCGTCATCGTCCGCTTTCGGTTTGCTCAAGACCTCACCGCACGCGGTGATCTCGTGGAGGATTTGTTTGAACCAAAGCTCGTAGGCTTGGTGAATGATGATGAAGAGCATCTCATCGTGCGCGATCAGTTTTCCCTCGCGCAGACTGAGCGGTTTTTGCAGTTCGAGGAGTCGCTCAATGGCAAGGTAGTCACCGTAATACTGGAGAGTGCGCTCGTGATTGATCGGGCATTCCATCGCGGGAGTGTCGTGCATCGTGCGGGCGCGCGTCAATGCAGGGAGCCCCGGCGGTTCTGCTCCTATTGTTGCGCTTCGACGTGAGCGGCCGATTTTGCGAGGAATGAAAATGGCGCACCGTGGCTGAGCAAACGGCGAGAGTTTCGCCGAGCGGCTACGGGCCAAGCATGGCGACGGTGCGCAAGAAGCGTCCGCTCACCCCGCTACGGTTTTGGTTGCTCGCGGTCGTGATCGGTCTCGTCGGCGGCTGTGGTGCGGTGGTCTTTCGGGGGATGATCGCGTTTTTCCACAACCTCTTTTTTCTCGGGAAACTCTCCGTCTTTTACGATGCCAGCGTGCACACGCCCCCGAGTCCGTGGGGTGCACTCATCATTCTGGTGCCGGTGATTGGCGCCGTCGGCGTCACTTGGCTGGTGAAAACCTTTGCTCCCGAGGCGCGCGGCCACGGCGTCCCGGAGGTGATGGACGCGATTTATTATAATAAGAGCATCATCCGGCCGCAGGTCTCGGTCATCAAAGCGCTCGCTTCCGCGCTCTCGATCGGCAGCGGCGGGTCAGTCGGGCGGGAAGGGCCGATCATTCAAATCGGCTCGGCCTTTGGCTCGACCGTGGGCCAATGGCTGCGCATCCCCGCTTGGCAACGCACGACCCTGATCGCGGCGGGGGCGGGCGCGGGCATCGCGGCGACTTTCAACACACCGATCGGCGGCGTCCTTTTCGCGGCGGAGCTTTTACTGCACGAGATCAGCGTCTGGACGCTGGTGCCGGTGGTGATCGCGACCGCGAGCGCAAGCTATGTCGGGCGTTTTTTCTTCGGGCCGAATCCGGCCTTCGCGATCCCGGAATTACGCATCAGTTACTTTCATCTCACTCATCCGCTGCTCCTCGTCGCTTACGTGGGACTGGGTTTGCTCATCGGGTTGGTCTCGGTCGTCTACATCCGGTCGATCTATGCTTTCGAGGATTTCTTCGATGAGAAAATTCGCAATCCTTATCTGCGCCACATGTGCGGAATGCTGCTGCTTGGCATCCTCATGTACGTGCTCATGCGTGGGACCGGCTTCTATCACGTCGAAGGCGTCGGCTACGCCACGATCCAGGGAGTCCTCACGGGCACGCTCAATTCCATCTGGCTGCTTTTGCTGCTTTTTGTGCTCAAGCTTTTCGCCACCTCGCTCACGCTCGGCTCGGGTGCCTCGGGCGGGGTTTTCTCGCCCGCGCTTTTTATCGGGGCAACCTTAGGCGGCGCCTACGGAATTTTGCTGAAGGATATTTTTCCTCACGCCGCGATCAGTCCGGCCGCCTTCGCAGTCGTTGGCATGGCGGGCATTGTCGGCGGCACGACCGGCGCGGCCATCACCGCGATCGTGATGATTTTCGAAATGACACTCGACTATGGGGTCGTCGTGCCAATGACGATCACGGTCGCGATTGCCTACGGGGTGCGAAAGATGATTTCCAACGAAAGCATCTACACCCTCAAATTGGCGCGTCGCGGCCATCGCATGCCGAGCGCGATGCAGGCGAACATCCAATACATGCGACCGGCCCGCGAATTGATGCACTCCGGAGTCGTCAGGCTGCCGGCCGACATGACGCTGCCGGAACTCGCCATCATCCTGCCATCCTATCCTGCCGAGGCTTGCTTCGTCGCGGTGGAGGAGAAGAAAATTGCCGGCGTTCTCACGATTGGCGGCGCGCTCAAGGCCGTGCGGCGGCCGCGCCAGGAGATCACCGTCGGGGAGATCGCTTCGCAGGGCTATGCGGTCATCAGCCCAGACACTTCTGTCTTTGAAATCCTGACCAAGATTCGGCTCGACGGGACCGAAGTGTTCCTCATGGCGCCGGGTCCGCGCGATAATCCAGCCGATGGATTGCAGCGTTGGGTTTCAAAGGAATCGATCGCGGAATCGCTCATCGACGCGATCGAGCTTTTTGCCGATTAGCGAATCAAACCTATGAGAAATTCCGTTCTGCTTGTCACCCTTCTGGCGATGACCGCGCTCAATCTGCTCGCCGCTGCGCCTAACGAATCGAGCTCGAAGCAACCGTTCACCTTCGAGAAGATGATGGAGTTGAAACGGCTGGCCGAGCCGATTCCGTCGCCCGATGGGAAATGGGTCGTCTTCGCCACGACCGATGTAAATCTCGATGAAAACACGAGAAAATCTCACCTCTGGATCGTGCCCGCGGGTGGCGGAGAAGCGCGGCGGCTCAATCCCTCGCCTAACGAGGAAGAGCGTCCACGGTTCTCGCCCGACGGCAAGCGCCTCATCTTCACTTCGAAAGCGACCGATCCCTCGCAAATCTGGATGGTCGGATTCGATCCAGAGGCTGGAAAATTAACCGGCACGCCGCGGCAAGTAACCTCGCTCTCGACGGGCGCCGACGGGGCGATTTGGTCG
>DASXPA010000042.1:0-7935 GCA_036493915.1 Chthoniobacterales bacterium
GTGGACGCAGCAGTAGTCGAACTCGATACCCTGGCCGATGCGATTCGGCCCGCCGCCGAGAATCATGATCTTGCGTTTCTCGTTAGGCCGGATCTCGTTTTCGGACCCGTAGGTGGAATAGTAATAAGGCGTGTAAGCCTCAAACTCCGCTGCGCAGGTATCGACCAGGCGGTAGGTTGGAATGACACCGACGCCGACGCGTTCCGTCCGAACCTCTTCTTCCGGCGCGCCTAACGAAAACGCCAGCTGCCGATCGGAAAAGCCGAAACGCTTCGCCCGCCGCAACCTGCCTGCGTCACGACACTCCACTCCGAGCGTTTCCGCTTCCTTGACCACCTGCCCGATGTTCATCAGGAACCACGGATCGATCTTCGTTAGGCCGAAGACTTCCTCGATCGTCATCCCGTCTTGAAAAGCCTGTGCGAGGTAAAAAATTCGCTCCGCGTTTGGCACGCTCAGCTTCCGCCGCAGCGTTTCGCTATCGACGCGCGTCTCGCGTCCATCGCCGCAGAGGCCGAAGCGTTTGATCTCCAAACTCCGCAGTGCTTTTTGCAGTGCTTCCTTAAACGTCCGTCCGATCGCCATCGCTTCTCCGACACTTTTCATTTGCGTCGTCAGCGTGGCGTCGGCTTCGGGAAATTTCTCGAAGGTGAAACGCGGCACCTTCACGACGCAGTAGTCGATCGTCGGCTCGAAGCTCGCTGGCGTCTCCCGGGTGATGTCGTTGCGAATCTCGTCGAGGGTGTAGCCAACCGCGAGCTTGGCCGCGATCTTCGCGATCGGAAAACCGGTCGCCTTCGAGGCCAGCGCGCTCGAGCGCGAGACGCGTGGATTCATCTCGATCACGACCATCCGCCCGTTCTCCGGATTCACAGCGAACTGGATATTCGACCCGCCGGTCTCCACCCCGATCTCGCGAATGACCGCAAACGATGCATCGCGCATCGCCTGATACTCGCGATCGGTCAGCGTCTGCGTCGGCGCGACGGTGATAGAATCGCCGGTGTGTACGCCCATCGGATCGAGATTTTCGATCGAGCAAACGACAACACAGTTGTCGGCCCGGTCGCGCATCACTTCCATCTCGAATTCCTTCCAGCCTAACAATGATTCCTCGATCAGGACTTCGCCGACCGGGGAGCGATCGAGTCCGCGCTCGACGATCGTTTCCAGCTCCTCGCGGTTATAGGCGATGCCGCCGCCCGACCCGCCGAGCGTGAAGGCCGGCCGAATGATGAGCGGAAAACCGCCAATCTGCGCCGCTACCCGCGCCGCATCCTCGAGCGAGCGGGCGATGCCGGAGCGTGCCACATCCAGGCCGATCCGCATCATCGCCTCCTTGAAAAGTTGGCGGTCTTCGCCCTTTGCGATGGCCTGAGCATTCGCGCCGATCAGCTTGACGTTTTGCCGAACGAGCCCGCCATTGCGATTCAATTCCATCGCGGCGTTGAGCGCGGTCTGCCCGCCCATCGTCGGCAGAATCGCATCCGGCTTTTCCCGCTCCAGGATCAGCTCGATCACTTCCGGCGTGATCGGCTCGATGTAGGTGCGATCAGCAAACTCCGGATCGGTCATGATCGTGGCCGGATTGGAATTCACGAGCACGACTTCGTAGCCCTCCTCGCGCAGCGCCTTGCACGCCTGCACGCCCGAGTAATCAAATTCGCAGCCCTGCCCGATCACGATCGGACCGGAGCCAATGAGAAGAATTTTGTGCAGCTGATCGTTCCGCGGCATGCGCAGCGGGAGACTATGCAAAAACGGTTCGAGGTCGAGACAATCGGCGCCTTTGCCTCGCTCGTATTAGAATCGTGGCGAAAGGAGCGAGACGGAAAAAACCGGTCGGAGCCGCAGCCGGCTGGCGACGGCGGAAGACGAAAATCCGCTTTCGCAATGCCGTTTTTGCACTGCGTGAAGACAAGATCGAACTGCCGGGCGGCAAACGGAAACGCCTGGCCTATATGGAGCGGACCGATGCCGTCATCATCGTGCCGGTGACGCCCGATGGTAAGATGGTGCTGATCAATCAGTATCGCTATTCGGTCGATCAATGGTGCCTTGAGGTGCCGGCCGGCGGCACCCACGACAAGCCTAACGAATCTCTTGAGGAAGTCGCGCGCGCGGAGTTGCGCGAGGAAGTCGGCGGCGTCTGCGAGTCGCTCACCTATGTCGATTACCTCTACTCAGCCACTTCGTTGACCGATGAGAAATGTCACACCTTCCTCGCGGAAGGCGTTGTGCTTTGCGAGAAACCGGAAAAGCAAGCGAGCGAGAAAATTGAAACAGAAGTCATGCCCGTGAGCGATGCTCTCGTGCTCGTTCACGCCGGCGGGATGAAGGACGGCCAATGCGCGCTCGCCATTCTCCTCTGTGAACCGCTATTGCGGGAAAAGGGTTACCTTGCTCGTTAGGCTAAGGGTTCCTCTTCGTTTCCAGCGCCTGGCTGAGAAACGCCCAGCGGTCGCCGATCTCGTCGATGATCTTGCTCGTCGGTTTGCCTGCGCCGTGGCCGGCTCGGGTTTCGATCCGTATCAAGATCGGCGCCGGTCCTGCCTGTGCTGCTTGTAAGGTCGCGGCAAACTTAAAGCTGTGCGCCGGCACCACGCGATCATCATGATCGCCCGTCGTGATAAATGTCGCCGGATACTTCGTCCCCGACGCGATGTGCTGCAGCGGCGAGTAGGCATAGAGATAGGGAAAGTCTTTCGCGTCATCGGAGCTCCCGTAATCCGACGCCCAAGCCCAGCCGATCGTGAACTTTTGGAAGCGCAACATATCCATCACGCCGACTGCTGGCGCGGCCGCGCCGAAAAGATCGGGACGCTGAGTCAGACAGGCCCCTACGAGCAGGCCGCCATTGCTTCCACCGCCGATCGCGAGCTTTGGGCTCGAGGTGTATTTGTTATCGATCAGATACTGCGCGGCGTCGATGAAATCGTTAAACACATTCTGCTTGCGATGTTTCATCCCGGCCTCGTGCCAGTTCTCGCCGTACTCGCCGCCGCCACGCAGATTTGGCACCGCGTAGACGCCGCCCATTTCCATCCAGACGAGGTTCGCTGGACTAAAGGAGGGGCTGAGTGAGATATCGAATCCGCCGTAGCCGTAGAGATAGGTCGGATTTTGCCCGTCCTTCTTCAGTCCTTTTTTGTAAGAGATAAACATCGGCACTTTTGTCCCGTCGTAGCTCTTGTAGAAGACCTGTTCGGTGGTGTAATCGCTGGGGTTAAACTTCACCTTTGGCGTGAAGAGCGGCTCGCTCCGATGAGTATCGAAGTCGTAGCGATAGATTGTCGCCGGTGTCGTGAAACTGGTGAAGGAGTAGAAGGTCTCGCGGTCACGACGTTTCCCGCTGAAGCCGGCCGTCGAGCCCAGCCCCGGCAAAGCAATCGCCCCATCCGGCGATCCATCGAGCTTGAACAGCCTAACGAAGCTATGTGCATCCTTCAGATAATTTGCGACGAAGCGCTCACCTACGAGGCTAACGCCTTCCAGCTTGTCCTGTCCTTCCGCAACGAGTTCGTTAGGCTTGGCAGGCAGGGGCTTCGTCGTGTCGATTGCGACAATGCGACCAAGCGGCGCATGGCTATCGGTTTGAAACCAAAAGGTCGCCCCGTCATTTCCGATGAATTGCCAGGCCGCATAGCCGTCCGGCAGGAGCTCTGCCACCTTCGCCTCCGCTTTTGTGAGGTCTTTGTAGAAGATGCGGTTATGCGGATCGGTCCCGTGATTCACCGTGATGATGAGGTAGCGACCGTCGTCAGTCACATGGCGATTGAAAAGCCAGTCCTTATGGTCCGGTCGCTCGTAAACCAAATTATCCTGCGACTGCGGCGTCCCGAGTTTGTGGAAGTAAAGCTTCTGGTTAAAGACCTGCGCGCGAAGTTTGTTCTCGCCCTTGGGCTCGGCGTAACGGCTGTAGAAGAATCCGCTGCCATCTTTCTTCCATGAGGCGCCCGAAAACTTGATCCAGTTGAGATCGTCCGCGGTGTCCTTGCCCGTGGCGACGTCGCGCACTTTCCACTCCTCCCAATCCGATCCCGCCGTCGCAAGGCCGTAAGCAAACAACTTTGCATCGTCACTCACTTCGGTTCCTTCGACCGCGATGGTGCCGTCCGGCGAAAGACTGTTCGGATTCAGTAACTCTCGCGGCGGCTGCGCAAAGCTCGGCGTCGTGTAAATCACGCTCTGGTTTTGCAGACCGGAGTTCTTCCTGAAGAAATACTGCGACTGTTCCTTTTCCGGCGCGCTGAACTTCTCGTAATCCCAGAGCTCTTTCAGCCGCGCCTTGATCGCCGCCCGCTGTGGGATCTGATCAAGAAAATGGAAGGTGAGTTTGTTTTCCGCCTCGATCCATTTGCGTGATTCCGGCGAATCGGGGTTTTCCAGCCAGCGGTAGGGATCGGCCACTTTCGTCCCATGATAGTTATCGACCTGATTGCCTTTGGGCGCAGCTGGGTAATCCACCTTCGCCGTGGGCTCCGGCGATTCCGCCCAAACGACAAGTGAAGGGGCAAGAAGAAGCGAGAGGGCGAGAGCGGGTTGTCGAATCATGAGCAAGCGTAGCACAGGCTTCCAGCCTGTGAGGGGTGACAGGCATCCTGCCTGTCGAATAAACAGCGGGCGAGACGCCCACTTGCCACACGGCCAGGAGGGCTGTGCTACAAGTAAAAGTCCTCCCGATTCGGGCGCACTTGCAGCTCGAACGTCCACGCGCTGCTCTCCTGCCGTGCGAGTTGCCAGTAGGTCTCGGCGATCGCATCGGGATCAAGCATCGGGTTGTTCTTCTTCGGTTTTTCGCCGGCTTCTCCGATCACTCCGTCGATCACGATGTGCGCGGCGTGAATCCCTTTCGGCCACAGCTCGCGCGCGAGCGAATCGGCAAAACCGCGCAGACCAAACTTCGCGCTCGAAAAATCGAGCGCTCCCGACCGCCCGCGGATGGACGAGGTCGCGCCGGTGAAAAGAATGACGCCCCGCCCACGTTCGATCATTTCTGGCGCGACTTCCTTACAGCAAAGAAAAGCGCCCAGCACGGTGACGCGCCAGGCGCGCTCGAATTTCTCCGTCGTCAGTTTCTCGATCCCACTCCAGGCGGAAGCGCTGGCGTGACAGATGAGAACGTCGACCGGGCCAAACTCCTCGCGCACTTTCGAGAAAGCTTCTTTGATTTCGTTAGGCTGAGAAATATCGGTTGGGATCGGGAGAAGGTTCTTCTCCGAACTCTCTTTCGTTAGGCGCTGGAGATAACTTTTCGAGCGCGCGAGCATCGCGACACGCCCGCCCTCGGCGGCAAAACGCCGGACTAACGATGCTCCCAAACCGGATCCGACTCCGGCGACAACGACTGTTCTTTCCATGGTCCGTTAACTTCGCCGCAAACCGCGCGAGCGTCGCAAGCCGATTTACGGTTATGCGATCAATTGGCTTTCTTCTTCTCTTCTCCCTCGCCTCGATCGGCGCCGCGTCTGCTAAAACGACCACGGCTGACTCGAGCAGAGCGACGCTCCAAAGCGTGGCCACCTTTCCGAATCAACAAGTGACGGGCGTCGCCGTCTCGCGGCGCGGCCGTGTTTTCGTGAACTTTCCGGATTGGTCCGACGATCACACCATCTCCGTAGCCGAGATCGTGAACGGCAAACCACGGCCTTTCCCTAACGATGACTGGAATAAGCCGGGCGCGCCGAAAAATCATTTCGTCTGCGTGCAGAGCATTTACGTGGACGAGAGCGATAGCCTTTGGATTCTCGACCCGGCGGCGCCGAAGATGAAGAAGATCATCAAGGGTGGTCCGAAGCTGGTGAAGGTGGATCTGGTGAAAAACGAGGTCGTACAAACAATTCCGTTCGACGAGAAGGTCGCGCCGGAGAAGAGCTACCTTAACGACCTCCGCATCGATGTAAAAACCGGCACTGCTTACATCACCGACTCCGGACTGGGCGCGATCGTCGTCGTCGATCTGCACAGCGGGAAAGCGCGCCGCGTCCTGGCAGAGGATCATTCCACTCAAGCGGAAAAGGATTTCCAGCTGCAGGTGAGGGGCCGCGGGGTCATCGGCGAGAACGGCAAGCCGCCGCAGATCAATTCCGACGGCATCGCGCTCGATCGGCTCAACGGTTATCTCTACTTCCACGCGCTCACCGGGCACACGCTCTACCGAATCAAGACCGCTGATCTGCGGAATCGTCGCCTAACGAAAAGCCAGTTGAGCGCGAAAGTCGAGACCGTTGCGGAGACCCCGCCACCCGACGGCATGTTGATGGGGCCTAACGGAAAGCTTTATCTCACCGATGTCGCGCACGGTGCGGTCAATGCCTTCGACCTGAAAAAAAAGAAACTCACGCCGGTCGTAACGGACGAACGACTGAGCTGGCCGGACAGTATGAGCTTCGGGCCGAACGGCGGGCTCTACGTGACCGCGTCACAGATTCAAAACATGCCGCGCTTCAACGACGGCAAGAGCACGCGCACCACGCCGTATCAACTCTGGAAGATAATCGGCACGCTCACCGCGCCGTAATTGCACGATCCGGTCGTAGGTCGTCAGCGGCGGAAAATCTCCGCTCTTCGTTTCCGCATTTCCTCCGCGATCGTGAGCGCGTCGCCGCCCTGCGCGTGGAGCTTTGCCATGATGTTATCGTAGCTCGATTCGTCGCGGTTTTGGCTGAGCTTGAAAACGTTTTCCAGCTTCCGCACTTCCAACTCGAAGGCGATGATCGCGTTCTTTAATGAATCGACGTACACCTTCGGCAGATGACGGAAGAGCGCCGGAGAGTTCTCGTCGTTCTCGAAACGCGCGGTTGTTTCCTCGAGGATGGCGAGAAGTTCCGGTTCGCCGAGAAAACGAAGCGTCCCGCGGGCATGCACGCTCATGTAATTCCAGGTGGAGCCGGTCTGCGGATTCGAATACCAACTCGCGCTGACGTAAGTGTGCGCTCCCGAGAAAACGCAAAGCGCGTCGCTGTTCTCTGTAAAGGCTTTGTGATGATCGGTGTTGCGCATCATGTGACCGCGGAGGAGAAGCCCCTTTTCGCCATCGCCGATCAGGACCGGCACCTGCGTCGCGACCGGGACGTTGCCAAGACATCCGATCAACGTCGCAAAGGGATGGTCGCGGATAAATTCGCGGACAACGTGTTGGTCCTTTTCCTTGAAATACGGCAAGTCGTACATGGTTCGCGCAATCTAAGGCATGAAATCGAACGCGCGGAAGCGTCTCTTTCTGAAACGACACGGCGCGGAGAATCTCGCAGGATTAGAGGGCGGTGCGTATTGCGCGACGCACCGTTTCCGTGATCCAACCGTAAACCCAATGCGAAGCGAGCGCATAGATGTGCGTGGAGAGGGGGATTTCCTTTGGCGACTTGGAAAGGCCGACCTTTGACACCGCGATTTCATCCGCCAGTAACCAAACGCCGGTGCCGAAGGCCAGCCCATCGCCGACTGTCACGATCGGCGCGACCTCGGCGAGAATGCCGTAAACCGCAGCCGAGCCCGCGCCCATTCCGTAATGCACCGCCTCACCCGCGGCGGGCTTGTAAGGCGCCGGCACTTTGCGACCGGCGATCTTTTCCGAAATGAGGTTGGCCGCTTTCACCGTGGTCGGGTCGGTGGGTCTACCCGGACTTTTCTTCGAGGGCGAAATCGCTTCGCCCGCTGCACTCCACGCGGCTTGAAACTGCTCCATCAGAAAAGAGGCGAGCAGGCCGCCGGCCACGCCTGCAAAGAGGCCTTTCAGAATATCCCTTTCGCAATCGCAGCGGTCGTCAAAAAACATCGTTAGGATCTCCGGTTCGTCGTCGAGTCACCTAAGTATCGGACGCGCCGCCTTCCGCGCGCTTGAAGGTTCAGGCGCGCGCAGTCGGATCCACGCCGAGCTGCTGCGAAACCTGAGCTGATATCCGCCGCCGCGCATTTTAGCGTTTCGCTCCCTTC
>DASXPA010000043.1:0-10929 GCA_036493915.1 Chthoniobacterales bacterium
CGCAGGAATGAATGCTTTTGCGCCCACTTCCGCCGCCGCCGAAGGGCTCGCCCTTTGTCACGCCTGTGGGCGAGTGGAACCGGTGAGCTTGGGACGTTGTCCGCGCTGTGGCGCGCGCCTGCACCTTCGCCAACCTGCCAGCTTGCAACGGACGATCGCCCTCACCATCGCGGCGCTGCTGCTTTATTTTCCGGCGAACATGCTGCCGATTCTCAAGATGGAATCAATCAGCGGCGCGCAGGCCAACACCATCGTCGGGGGCGTCATTCAATTCTGGCAGAGCGCGGATTATCCGGTCGCGATTATCATCTTCACCGCCAGCGTGATGATTCCGGTTTTGAAAATTATCGCGCTCCTTTGGCTCTGCCTCGCCACCCGTCTCGGCCGGCATCCGCTCGGCATGACCCGGCTTTATCGCATCACCGAATTCATCGGCCGCTGGTCGATGGTCGATGTCTTCGTCGTCGCGATCCTCGTCGCGGTCGTGCAACTTGGCTCGGTCATTTCCATCCATCCGGGCCCGGCGGCGCTTTCGTTTGCTTCCGTCGTGGTTTTGACCATGATCGCGGCGCTCAGTTTCGATCCGCGCCTGCTCTGGGATGCCGCCGCCCACCCGTCCCAGCCTAACGAATGACTTCCGACTCCTCGTCCCGGCCTTCTCCGAAGCCGCCCGCCCCGACCGTGCGCAAGGCACGAACCTGGTTCTCCGCCGTCTGGATCGTGCCACTGATCGCCGCGCTTTTCGGGCTCTGGCTCGTCTGGAAATATTATTCCGAGCGCGGGCCGGAGGTGACCGCGCGCTTCGAAACCGCGGAAGGGATTGTCGCCGGAAAAACGCCCGTCCTCTGTCGCAGCGTCAACATCGGCACTGTCGAAAAAGTGCAGCTGACCGACAAACTCAAGGTGCTCGTGACCATGCAAATGACGAGTGACGCGGAAAACCTGCTCGTGCAGGACACGCAAATTTGGGTCGTTAGGCCACGCTATGGGGCCTCAGGCATTTCCGGCTTGAGCACGATCGTTTCCGGCAACTACATCGAACTCGAGCCCGGCCTTTCGAAAAAGGAACGCTACCATTTCATCGGCCTCGAACAGCCGCCGGTGACGCCCAAAGGTGTGCCCGGTTTGCGGATTAAATTGATCGCCGATGAAGCGGGCGGGATCGATCCCGGTTCGCCCATCACCTACAAGGGTCTCGGGGTCGGAAAAATCGAGAAGCGCACCTTCCTGGCGGCGACCGGGCAGGTGGAATTCGACGCCTTCATCGAGGGCGATTACGGCAAGCTCGTGCGCGTTGGGAGCAAATTTTGGAACATTAGCGGGATCGACCTCGAAGTCGGCGCCAACGGCGTCAAGCTGCACACCGGCACTCTAGAAGCCCTCCTCCTCGGCGGTGTCACTTTCAACGAACCGGGGCCTAACGAACAATCCAGGCCGGTCGCAGACGGTGCAATCTTCACCCTTTACGACAGCTTCGAGGACACGAAGAAATTTCAGATGGAAAACCCGCTCTCCTACCTGCTCCTCTTTCGAGAGAGCGTGCGCGGGCTCAATCCCGAGGCACCGGTCGAGTTCCGCGGCATCCGGATCGGGAGCGTCGAAGGAGTTTCCTTCCGCTATCTGCCGAGCGACCCGGAGAAGCGCGTCCCGGTCCTGATCAAGATTGATCCGAATGTCATCACCGATCTGCCTGACGGCTACCGTGCGGAGCAGGATTTCATCGCGCGCAACGTCGCGAAAGGACTGCGCGCCAGCCTCAAATCCGGCAACTTGCTCACCGGTCAGATGTTCGTCGATCTCGATTTCCAGAAGGACGCGAAGCCGGCCGAAATGCGGGATTTCGGCGGCTACGAAATCTTGCCGACCGCGCCTTCGGGCGGCCTCGCACAGATCCAGGAAGAGGCCTCCGCTCTGCTCGCCAAACTCCAGGCCCTGCCCTTGGAAAAAGCCGTCAACAACGCGGCCGACGCGCTCGCTTCCATTAAAGCCGCAGCCGACAACCTGAAAAAAACCGCGAGCGGCTTCAACGACAACTCGCCGCTCTATCACGACCTCTCGGAGACGCTGCGACAACTTGATGAAACCTTGCGCACGCTGCGCAGCCTGAGCAGCACGCTCGAGCGCAAACCGAACTCGATTATCTTCGGCAAACCAGGCAGCGTGCCGCCGCCGAAGGGGAGCAACCATTGAGATGAGCCAGCCAATTTTTCTCCGCCGCGCCGCCTCCCTTCTCGTTAGTCTGCTCTTCGTCGGCTGCGGCTCGAAGCAGCAATTTTACCGGCTTAGCGCCGAGGATTCTGCCGCGACGCGCGGCGGCGGATCGGCGATCAGCCTCGGGGTCGGGCCGATCTCGTTGCCCAATTATATCGATCGCAGCGAGCTGGTTTTCCAAAGCGGGCCTAACGAATTCCAAATTCCGCCGAACGTGAGCTGGACCGGCTCGCTCCAGGCAAACATCGCCAGCGTCCTCGCGAGCGAGCTGCAAAGAGAGCTCGGCGCGCGCGAGATTCTCACTTACCCGTGGCCGTCCGGCCGCGCGCCCCAGCGCCGGGTCGCCCTCGACATCCGGCAATTCCACGGCATCAGCGGGAGCGGCGCGATCCTCGACGCCACCTGGCGCATCGAAGATTCCAATGGCGCGACGATCTCGCGCGGGAGCGGCGTTTTCCGCGAGCCGATCAACGGCGACGGCTACGGCCCAGTCGTCGCCGCCGAAAGCCGCCTCGTCGCGCAATGCGCCGTCGAGATCGCGCGGAGTTTGCGTTAACCCTGACGAGAGAGCACGCGCTCGTTCTCGCGACAAACCGCGTTTGCGTTAACGAATCCGCTCCGATAGCCTCAGCGCGATGGCAAAATCCGGTCTCGGCAAAGGACTCGGCGCGCTCATCAGCGCCACACCCGCCCTTCGTGCCGTCGAACCCGAGGCGGGCGAAAAAATCCAGCTCGTCAGCCTAACGAGCATCGTCCCGAGCCCGCTCCAACCGCGGCGCGAGTTCGAACGCAAAGCGCTCGACGAGCTGATCGATTCCATCCGCCAGCGCGGCATCATCCAGCCACTTATCGTTAGGCCGGTCAACGACACCTTCGAGCTCATCGCCGGAGAACGCCGCTGGCGCGCCTCCAAGGAAATCGGCCTTGTCGAAGTTCCCGTTATCGTTAGGCCGGCGACCGATCTCGAGGTCCTCGAGCTTTCCCTGATCGAAAATCTCCAGCGCGCCGATCTCAACCCAATCGAAGAAGCGGAGGCTTACGCGCGACTCGCGGGTGAATTCGGGATGCGCCAGGACGACATCGCGGAAAAGGTCGGCCGCAGTCGCGCCTCCGTCGCCAACGCCATGCGCCTGCTCGATCTCGACCAGCAGGTACAGACCTGGGTCGTGCAAGGTTTGCTCTCGGTCGGTCACGCCAAAGTGATTCTTGGTTTGAAGTCGCACGATGAACAACGCGCCACTGCCGATGTCGTGCTGCGGCAAAGCGCAACCGTCCGGACGACCGAACGAATGGTCGCGCGGCAGCTCGGCCGCGCGGCTGGAACGCGCCGGAAAAAAAATGCCGTTACCGTGCCCTCCGCGGCAATCAGCGAGCTGGAGAACCGGCTGCAACAACATCTCGCCACCCACGTCAAAATTCATCCCGGCGAGAAGCGCGGCCGCATCGAGATCGAATACTACGGTGCCGACGACCTCGAAAGGGTCGTCAACTGCCTCGGTCTCCCGCCCGATGCCTAACAAAAAGCGACGCGGCTCGCGCGATCTCACGGCGGATTGGCAACGCCGGGGCGGCTGGATGCTGCTCGGCCTCGGCCTTCTTTTGCTCCTCGCTTTCATTTCTTTTCGCCCGGGAAGACCGGGCCAGAACTACGGGAAGCCATGGACGGAATTTTCCGGGGAAAGAGCTTTTGCACACGTGCAGGTGCTGGTCGATCTCGGGCCGCGCCCGCCGGAATCGGCCGCGATCGAGAAAGCGCGCAGCTACATCCGCAACGAACTCGAGAAGGTCGGATGGCAGGTAACCGAGCAACGTTTCACCGACGAGACGCCGCGCGGGAAAGTTGCCTTCGTTAACCTGGTCGCGCGTCAGCCTAACGAGTCCGGGAACGCGAAATATTTTCTCCTCTGCTCGCATTACGACACGAAGACATTCGATTCGATTCGATTCGTCGGCGCAAACGACGGCGGCTCGAGCACCGGCGCGCTCCTCGAAATGGCGCGTGTCCTCAGCCTTCATCCGCCACTCGCAGAGAAGATCGAGCTCGTCTTTTTCGATGGCGAAGAGGCTTACGATCATTTCACCGCGACCGATGGTCTCTACGGGAGCCGTTACTTTGCGCAGCAGATCAAGGAGACGAAAACGCTCGACCGCTATGGTGGCGGCATTCTTTGGGACATGATGGGTGACCGCGATCTCACGATCACTCTCGCGCCGGATTCGCCGGAGGAATTGACGCGCGGCATTTTCACCGCCGCCGAGGTGCTGAAACAGCGCGACCACTTTACTTATTCCACGAGCGACATTCTCGACGATCACACGCCGCTCAATCGTATTGGTATTCCGACGATCGATCTGATCGATTTTGATTATCCGCCGTGGCACACGGCCGAGGACACGATGGACAAACTGAGTGCCGCGAGCCTGCAAACGGTCGGCGCCGTGACGGCCTATTATCTGGCGAAGATCGCCTTTCGATGAGGCGCGCGCTTCTCCTTCTCGTCGCTCTCTGCCTCGGACTGGTGCTCGGCGAATGGCTCGGAAGATTCGTTAGGCAGAGTCCCCTCGATGCTGCGGCCGCGAAGGAGCCGGTCCCGCCCGGCGCAATTGCACACGAGATGGATCTCCTGCGCTGGCCGCTCGTTCAAACCGGGGACAACTTCTTTGCCCGACTCGCTCTGCGCCGCGCGGTGGCGACGAACCTGCGCGACCGCGCCTGGCTGGAATCACAACTTGCCTCGCAGCTCATGCCTGACGATCAGGAGCGACGCCAGTTTTACCAAAGCCACGCCGACCATTTTCGCGAGCCGCTTCGCCTTCGCGCGAGCCATCTTTTTCTCGCCGCGCCACAAGGTTATCCGGAGGAAGTGATCGAAGAAAAACAGGCCTTGATCGAAAGCCTCGCGAAGCGCTTAAAGAACGGCGAATCCTTCCCCGCGCTCATCGCCCAATATTCCGAGGACGCGGCGACCAAAATGCGGGGCGGCGACCTGAATTACTTTGCGCAGGAGCGCATGCTGCCCGCGATCTGGCAGGCCGCGCAAAGGCTGCACGAAGGCGAAACAAGCGCGCCGATTCGCAGCCGGCTCGGGTTCCACATCCTCCGTCTGACACGTCGACTTCCCGAAGAGGAACTCAGCTTTGCCCAAGCCGCTGGCGAGATCACTGCGATCCTCGAAAATCAAAAGCGGGCCGCCGCCGTCGCCACGCTCGCCGCGCAACTCGGCGGGAAAATCGCGATTGCGGGCCGCCGCGATTAAACTGAGTTTGGAGCGCACTTCATGGCACGTTCGAAATCGAAAAATGTCGGCCTCATCGGGCTCGGAATCATCGGCACCCGCGTCGCCGCGACGCTGCGCAAGCGCGACTTTCGCGTCTACGTTTGGAATCGCACGCCGCGGCGGGAGCAGAATTTTCTCGGCTCGCCGGCGGAGGTCGCGGAGATCTGCGATGTTGTGCAGATTTTCGTCTCTGACGGCGAAGCGCTGCTCGATATCGTTAGGCAACTGAGTCCCGGTCTCACGGCCACGCACATCGTCACCGCCCACAGCACGATTTCGCCCGAAAGCATGCGCGCGGCCGCGGACATCGTGCAACGGCGCGGCGCGCGCTTTCTCGAAGCGCCTTTCACCGGGAGCAAGAAAGCGGCGGAAAACGGGCAGCTCGTTTACTACATCGGCGGCGACGAAGCCGCTTTGCAACAGGCCCGACCGATCCTGGAAGGGAGCAGTAAGGAGATCGTCGCGATCGGTGAAATCGGAGACGCCAGCGTGATTAAAGTCGCGACCAATATCGTGACCGCCGCGACTGCGCAGGTCGCTGCGGAAGCGCTCGCCCTCGTGCGCAGAGCCGGGCTCTCCGCGGAAATTTTCAGCCGCGCGATGAAGTTTAACGCCACCAATTCCGCGAGTCTGGAAATGAAGGTACCAAAGATGGCGGCGGGCGATTTCGAACCGCATTTTTCCGTCAAGCATATGCTCAAGGATGTGCGCATCGCATCTCATCTCGCGCAGAAATATTCGCTCGATCTTCCGGTGACGGAGGCGGCGGGCGACATGCTGCTGGAGGAGATGAAACACGGCCGCGGCGACGCCGATTATTCTTCGGTCGCGCAGAAGTATTTCCCCGCGCCAGAGCGAGAGGTTGCGCCAATGCCCGCGCCGGTCGTTGAGGAAAAGAAAGCGGTCGAACCCGCGGCGGAAGCAGCAAAGCCTTTGCCCGCCGAGCCCGCACCACCGAAGGAGGAAGAGGAGGAGGACATTCCGGAACCAGTGAATCTTTCCGGCGGTTTCCGGAGTTGGTTTACCCAGCGCAGCCACGCCCGCCGCAAAGCAAGGGACGCAGGTGCTGTTTGACCTTTCCGAACGCGCGAAGCTGCGCGTAAGCGGCGCCGACCGAATTCGCTTTCTGAACGGTCAGGTGACGAACGACGTGCGCAAAGCCAACCCCAATCTCTCGATGGCGGCCTGTGTCATCAACGCGAAAGGCAGGATGGACGGGTTGGTTTTCATCGGGGGCGGCGAAGACGACTTGCTCCTCGACACCGATGCGGAACTGCGCGAGCCGCTCGCACAACGGCTCGATCGTTACATCATCGCCGATGACGTCACGATCGAAGACGTGACGGATCGCTACGCGCTCTTTCACGTCACGAGCGAGCAGCCGCCGGCTTTGCCTAACGAACCGACTTGGCGCCGCGGCAAACGTTTTGGAACTGCTGGCTGGGACCTCTTCGCCGAGGCGGCGGAACACGATCGCGTCTGGCAACTGCTGGCCGCAAAGGAGACGGCCTGTGACACAGAATGCGCGGAGCGTTTCCGGATCGAGCAAGGCATCCCGCGCTGGGGCCGCGAGCTAACGGGCGAGATCATCCCGGTGGAGGCGCATCTCGAGACCGACGCGATCGACTACGGAAAAGGTTGCTACATCGGCCAGGAAGTTATTTCCCGAATGAAAATGTCCGGGCAAATGAACAAACGGCTCTGCGGTTTGATCTCGCTCGAGGACGTCGCGCTCACGCCGGGCACGCGCATTCTCGCGTCAGGCGGAGAGAAAGATGTCGGCTGGATCACGAGCGCGACGCGGAGCGATCGGTTAGGCAAAGAGATCGCGCTCGGCTACGTCAAGCGAGGCTATAACGATGCTGGCAATCAATTGCTGGCGCCTCACGCAGTGGAGGTAGTGACGCTGCCTTTTTTGTCATCCTGAGCGGAGGGAAGGACGAGAAGGTCGGGCGCGCCTCGATCGTGCCGCGCGCCGATGCGAATCTTGACCCAGCGTGGCGCGCTTCCTAGTTTGCGCCTTCCCGCATGGCCAGCGTCTTCGTCAAAAACGTCTCGAAAATTTATCCCGACGAAAAGGGTCGCAAGGTCGCTGCCGTCAAAGACCTGAACATCGAGATCCCCGATCGCGAGTTTGTCGTTCTTGTTGGTCCGGCAGGTTGCGGAAAATCGACACTGCTGCGGATGATCGCCGGGCTTGAGAAAGTTTCGCGGGGCGAAATTTGTATCGCGGAGAAAAGGGCCAACGAACTCGCACCGAAAGATCGCGACATTGCGATGGTCTTTCAGGAAGACGCGCTCTATCCGCATCTGAATGTCTTCGACAATCTCGCGTTCGGATTGAAGCTGCGGAAACACGCGGAGCCCGAGATCAAAAAGCGCGTCATTGATACGGCTGCGATTCTCGGGATCGAAAGTTTGCTCGAGCGAAAACCGAGGACCCTTTCGGCCGAGCAGCGGCAACGATTAGCCCTCGGCCGCGCGATCGTGCGCCAGCCGAAGGCGTTGCTCCTCGATGAGCCGCTCGCGATGCTCAAAGGCGAAACGCGGATGCGTCTGCGCGCGGAAATCACGAAACTTCATCAGCGATTGCAGACGACGACGATTTACGCCGCGCGCAATCCGATCGAAGCGATGACGGTGGCCGATCGCCTCGTTGTGATGGAAGGCGGCACCGTGCAGCAAGACGACACACCCCTGAACGTTTACAACGAACCGGCAAACCTGTTTGTTGCCGGGTTTTTCGGCAGGCCGCCGATGAATTTCATCAAAGGGACGCTCAAAGCTGACGGCCACGACCTCCGCTTTCGCGAGAGTGAAGGAGGAACTATCGGAATTACTCTCCCCGCGGAAAATCTCCTGGCGGCGCGGGGATTCACGGGCAAATCCGTCATCCTGGGGATCCGGCCGGAAGATATTGAAGCGAGCCCGTTTAGCCGTGAAAAAGCGCGCATGTCAACGAACGGCTTTCCAGCGATCGTCGACCTTGTCGAACCGCTCGGCGGCGAGACAATCTTATACGTAGAAACTGGCGCGCATACGCTTGTCTGCCGGAGCCCGCTTGCGCTCGATCACCAAGAGGCGGGACATCGTTTCCAGCTCGAGATCGACCTGAAGAAGGCCCATCTTTTTGATCCAGCCACCACGGCGCGAATCAGTTAATCCGCTTCAAAAATCCATTTGGACACAGAGAAGACTTGCAGTCCAGTAACTTTCTCGCGTATTAAGGGGTTAAGTCCCCACGATCTTTAGCTCGCCCCCCGTTCGGACTGAAAGCCTGCACATCGTGAATCAACAACTACTTGCCGAAATCGGTCGCACGCAGCGCCTGGAAATTCTCAATACTCTCAAGCGCACCAGAGGGTTATCCGTCAACCAACTCGTCGCCCGCATGAATATGAGTTACATGGGGATCAAGCAACATTGCCTCACGCTCGAACGCGACGGTTACCTCGATACCTGGCGACGCCCGCAAAAAATGGGGCGCCCTGAGATGGTTTATCGACTCACCCGTCGGAGCCACGGGCTCTTCCAGGCCGACAGCAACGCCTTCACACTCGAGCTGCTCGATTCCATCACGGAGATCCACGGACCGAGTGCGGCGGAGAAGCTCTTTTATAATATGTTCGAGCGCAAAGCGGAGGAGCTCCGGCAAAAGGTGAACGGCGAGACCGTGGAAGAGCGCGCGAAACAGTTGGCAGCGCTCCGCGATAAGGAAGGTTACATGTCGCAATACGTCGTCGAAGAAGGTGGGCCGCAAATTCTCGAATGCCACAGCCCGGTCATGAATCTGCTCGAGAAATACAAATGCATCGGGAAACTTGAGCAGGACATGTTTGAGAAGCTGCTCAAAGTGCCGGTGCGACGGGAGGAGACCTGGACCTCGGGTCTGTTCGAGGCCGCGTTTTATTTCGCGGTGTAGTTAGTTCCAGCCGGGGATGATGACCTCCGGATGATTCGCGCGTAACCACGTCTCGCGCTGCCGGAGTCGCCGCCAGGGCCACCACCCCTCCTCCCGTCGCGATTTGCGCTTTCGCCTCCGGCTAATTTCGATTGATTGAACGATGCCCAGTCAATTCCCCACCGCGGTCATCGAAAACCTGCAACCGCTCATCGATGGCGGTCGTTATCCGATCAAGCGGGTCGTGGGCGAAGATGTCGTGGTCGAAGCGGACATTTTCAAAGATGGCCACGACATTGTCGCCGCCGCCTTGAAATGGAGGGCCCTGGGAGAAGCGCACTGGCACGAGACCGCGATGGCGCATGTCGACAACGATCGCTGGCGCGGCATCTGTTCGCTCTACGAAAACACCACTTACGAGTACACGGTCGAAGCCTGGACCGACGTCTTTGGCGGCTGGCAACACGAGTTCGGGACGAAATTTGAAGCCGGTATTCCCGACCTAACGAGTGAAAAACTCGAAGGCGCCGCCCTCATCACCAATGCCGCCGGACGCGCGCGGGGCGCGGACGCCAAACAGCTCCGCCGATTCGCCAAACAAATCCGCAAAAACGAGAATGCCGAGGTCGATCGAATCGCAAACTCCGGCGAATTGGAAGTGCTGATGGCAACTTACTCGCCACGCTCCGGCGCGACGCAATACGGACCGCCTCTGCGCGTCACGGTCGACCGCGTCGCCGCGCGGACGGCTGCCTGGTACGAGTTCTTCCCGCGCTCCGCGGAAGGTCGGGCCGATCGCGGGTCGACCTTTCGCGATTGCCTCGGCCGGGTCGACGACGCGAAGGCGATGGGGTTCGACGTCATTTACTTCCCGCCGATCCATCCGATTGGCCTAACGAATCGGAAAGGCCGCAACAACTCCGTCACCTGCGAAGAAGGTGAGCCGGGCGTTCCTTACGCGATCGGCAATCGAAACCTCAATTTGCCGAACGGGGGTGGCCACAAGGACATTGAGCCGTCGTTAGGCACGCTCGACGATTTCGCCTGGCTGGAGAAGGAAATCCGGAGCCGCGGGCTGGAGATTGCGCTCGACTTCGCGATCAATTGCTCGCCCGATCATCCCTACGTCGCGGAGCATCCGGAGTGGTTCTACAAGCGTCCCGACGGCACGATCAAATACGCCGAGAATCCGCCGAAGAAATACGAGGACATTTATCCGCTCAACTTCCGTTGCCCGGCGTGGCAGGCGCTCTGGGACGAGATGAAGAGCATCATCCTCTTCTGGGCTGAGCGCGGCGTGCGCAGTTTTCGCGTCGATAACCCGCACACCAAACCGGTCGCGTTTTGGGAATATCTCATCGCCGGCGTGCGCGAGAAATTTCCCGACACGATCTTTCTCTCGGAGGCTTTCACGCGTCCGAAAATGATGAAGGCGCTGGCCAAAGCCGGCTTCACCCAGAGCTACACTTATTTCACCTGGCGCACCCATAAGCAGGAACTGACCGAGTATTTCACCGAGCTGACGCAAACGGAGATGCG
>DASXPA010000044.1:0-36935 GCA_036493915.1 Chthoniobacterales bacterium
CGCCGGAAAGGAAGATCATGTTTCCATGGGAATGACCGGCGCCCTGAAGTTGCGCACGATCGTGGAGAATGCGGAGAACGTTTTCGCAATCGAGCTGCTTGCGGCCGCGGAAGGCTTGGAATTTTTGCGGCCGCTCAAAGCTGGTATTGGTGTGGAGGAGGCATTCGTCAGGCTGCGCTCGATCGCGCCACGGCTGATGGAAGACCGATCGCTTGCGCCGGACATCGCGGGCGTTGCAGAAGCGATCCGGGCTCGGCAATTTGACCTATGACGCAGCCAAGAACCATTCGCGCCCCGCGCGGGAACGAGCGCAGTTGCAAAGGCTGGCCGCAGGAGGCCGCGCTCCGCATGTTGATGAACAACCTCGATCCCGAGGTCGCGGAAGCGCCCGACCGTCTCATCGTTTACGGCGGCACCGGCCGCGCCGCGCGCAGTTGGGAAGCCTTCGATGCCATCGTTGGGGCGCTGCGGGAGTTGGAAAACGACGAGACGCTCCTCATTCAATCGGGCAAGCCGGTGGGAGTTTTTCGGACTCAGGAAAACGCGCCGCGCGTCCTTCTCGCCAATTCCAATCTCGTCGGCCAATGGTCGAATTATCCGGAGTTCAACCGCCTCGAAAAACTTGGCCTAACGATGTACGGACAAATGACCGCCGGCTCGTGGATTTACATCGGCAGCCAGGGAATCGTCCAAGGCACCTTCGAGACCTTTGCTTCTGCGGCGGAGGCGCATTTCGACGGCTCGCTCGATGGTAAGTTGCTCGTCACCGGCGGACTCGGCGGGATGGGCGGTGCGCAACCGCTCGCCGCGACCATGAACGGAGCGCGCTGTCTCGGGATTGAAGTCGATCCCGCGCGAATCGAGAAGCGCCTAACGAGCGGCTACTGCGACAAGATCGCGTATTCGCTCGATGAAGCGATGCAAATGTTGGAGGGTAAATCCGCGATCTCGGTCGGCCTCGTCGGCAACTGCGCCGACATCCTCCCAGAAATGGTTCGACGTGGAATCGTTCCTGACGTTTTGACCGATCAAACGAGCGCGCACGACGCCCTCAACGGCTACGTGCCGAACGGAATGTCGTTAGGCGAAGCGCTTGATCTTCGGAAAGCCAATCCCGACGACTACGTTGCGCGCTCGATGGCGGCGATGGCGCAGCACGTCGACGCGATGCTCGCGTTACGAAAGAAAGGGGCGATCACTTTCGACTACGGCAACAACATCCGTACCCAGGCAAAGAAAGCCGGCTGTCAAAATGCCTTCGACATTCCTGGCTTTGTTCCCGAGTACATCCGGCCGCTCTTTTGCGAAGGCAAAGGTCCCTTCCGTTGGGTCGCACTGAGCGGCGATCCCGCTGACATCGCGCGCACCGACGACCTCGCGCTCGAGCTTTTTCCAGAAAACGAAACGCTCGCGCGCTGGATGAAACTCGCGAAGGAACAGATCCAGTTTCAAGGCCTACCCGCGCGCATTTGCTGGCTCGGCTACGGCGAACGTGCCAAGTTCGGCGTCGCCATCAACGAACTCGTTAAACGCTGCGAGATCAGCGCGCCGATCGTGATCGGGCGCGATCATCTCGACACGGGTTCGGTCGCGTCGCCCTTTCGCGAAACCGAAGGCATGATCGACGGGAGCGACGCGATCGCCGATTGGCCGCTGCTCAACGCGCTCGTCAACACTGCGGCGGGCGCGTCCTGGGTTTCGATCCACAACGGCGGCGGCGTCGGCATCGGCTATTCGCAGCATGCCGGCATGGTCGTGGTCGCTGACGGAAGCGAAGGCGCGCGAGAGCGTCTCGAACGCGTCCTCACAAGCGATCCCGGGATGGGAATCATCCGCCACGCCGACGCCGGTTATTCACGCGCGATTGACTTTGCCAAAGAACACAACATCAAGGTTCCGATGGAGCCGAACGCACGTGGCCATTAGACAATCATTGCCCAATTTGTCATCCTGAGCGCAGGGAAAAATCCCACGAGCGTTCCCGCCAGGCCGCTCGCCAGATTGTCGCCGCGTTCACAATGATAACCAAACGATGCAAAAGCTGATCGAGTGCGTCCCGAATTTCTCCGAAGGACGTGACCTCAACGTCATTCGGCAGATTACCGCGGCGATTGAATCGGTCGACGGCGTGACACTTCTCGACGTCGATCCCGGCGCCAGCACCAATCGCACGGTGGTCACTTTCGTCGGCAGTCCGGAGGCCATTGTTGAGGGCGCTTTTCGCGGTGTTCAAAAGGCGGCCGAGCTGATCGACATGCGCAAACAAACAGGGGCGCATCCGCGGATGGGTGCGACGGATGTCTGCCCGTTCGTTCCGGTGAGCGGCGTTAGCTGGGAGAAAGCGATCGCCTGCGCGAAGTCGTTAGGCAAACGGGTCGGGGAGGAGCTGAAGATTCCGGTTTACCTCTACGAGCGAGCCGCGAGCAGTCCAGAACGTTGGAATCTTTCCGTCATCCGCGCTGGCGAATACGAAGGCTTTTTCGAGAAAATTAAAGAGCCGGCCTGGAAGCCGGATTTCGGCCCCGCGGTTTTCAACGAAAGATCGGGAGCGACTGTGATCGGGGCGCGCGATTTCCTCGTTGCCTACAATGCCAACCTGAACACGCGGTCCACCCGGCGTGCGACCTCGGTGGCGTTTGATGTCCGCGAAGCGGGTCGCGTCAAAACCGAAAACGGCAAGCCGACCGGAAAAAAAATTCTTGATGAAAAGGGCGAACCGGTGCGCGAGCCGGGAATGCTCAAACACACCAAGGCGATCGGTTGGTTCGTGGAGGAATACGGAATCGCCCAAGTTTCGATGAACCTGACGAACATTGAAGAGACGCCGTTGCACTTAGCCTTCGATGCCTGTGTCGAGTCTGCGGCAAAGCGCGGGATGCGCGTCACCGGTTCGGAAGTAGTCGGTATGCTGCCGAAGAAATGCCTAGTCGACGCGGGCCGCTATTTCCTCCGCAAACAACAATGGTCGGAAGGCGCCGCGGAGGAAGAGCTGATCGATCTCGCGATTCGCTCGATGGGGTTGAGCGAGCTGAGGCCGTTCGATCCGAAGGAAAAAGTAATCGAATTCAAAATCGCGGCCGCGGCGAAAAAGTCGCTCGTGAAAATGAATCTGCGCCGGTTCTGCGACGAAACCCTGAGTGATTCGCCCGCGCCTGGCGGCGGCTCGGTCGCGGCTCTGATGGGCGCTCTCGGCGCATCGTTAGGCGGAATGGTCGCGAACCTTTCCGCGGGCAAACGCGGCTGGGAGGAACAGCTCGCGTTTTTTAGCGGCTGGGCGGTGAGGGCGCAGGCGCTGAAGGACGAGTTGCTTTTCCTCGTCGATGAAGACACCGCCGCCTTTAACAAAGTGATGGCGGCTTTTGCATTGCCGAAGGATTCCGCGGACGAAAAAGCCGCTCGGGCAGCGGCAATTCAAAGCGCTAATCAATACGCCGCGGAGATTCCGCTCCGCGTCATGGAAACCGCTTTTCGCTCCTACGAGCTTCTTTCCGAAATGGCGAATCGCGGCAATCCAGCATCGATCTCCGATGTCGGGGTCGGCCTGCTCGCGACACGGGCCTGCCTCGATGGCGCGGGGTTGAACGTGCTCATCAATCTCGCGGGGTTAAAAGACGAAGCCTTCAAAAATGAACTCGCCAAGAAGGTGCGAGAACTCGGCACGAAGTCCGAAGCCGAAGTGAAAAAGATCAGCCAGGTGGTCGAGACTAAATTGGGCTGACGACAACCCGGCCGTCGTGGCTCAGAGTTGCATGAGGAAGTCGAAGTGCGCGTCCGCCGCTTCCACCGGCACTCGGTGATGCCGCGCGCAAGCGGCAATGAGGAAATCGGAAGCGGGTGCGCTCTTGCCAGCCGCTCGGCATCGGCTGGCGAGCTTGCACGCTTCCTCCCACACCTCATCGTCGATCAGAAGCTCCGGCAACTCTTGCGCATAAGCGCGAAGAGTGGTGCGTTCTTTCTCGTTTCCGACGCCGGCCCACAGTTCGAGCCGAACCACCGCGCACCACGCCGCGCGGCCCGTTTGCAGAAGAGTTTCCACCCGAGCCCGAACGGCGGCGTCGCCGCTAGCGCGAAGTTGCTCGACCCAGGAGGAGGTATCGATGAGGGTCATTTCTTCCGCGAGCGCTCGTCCGGCGGAGGCCAAAGTTTCATCCGCTCCATCTCCATCGCCTCGATCTCATCATTCGACATCAGGGTGGTGAAGGTGCCCGAGTGCTTTATGAGCGCGGCCATGCGGCGTTTGCGGTTGAATTCATCGAGCGCGGCGAGGATCGCTTCGCGTTTCGTTTTCGCCCTGGCAAATTTCATGGCTTCCCGCAGAGTCTTATCTGGAATATCGACGGTGGTCTTCACGCGTCCTTTTTACCACTGATCGGAATACTTCACAAGGCAGGGTGGAGTACGCGGGCAGCTCTCTTTTCCGAAGGTTGCGTGGCGAAGGCTGCTTTGGGAGTATGCTGCCGTCCGATGAAAACGTTCGCGCTTTTACACGCTGCGCAACTCGTTACTCTCGCCGGGCCCAACCGCCCGCGGGTCGGTCCGGAGTTGCGTGCGCTCGGCATCTTGGAGGGTGGCGGCATGTTGATCCGGGACGGAATCATTCAGCATGTCGGGACATCGGAGGAAATCGAAAAGCATTTGCCTAACGACGTCGAAGTCGTCGATGCAGGTGGTCGCGTCGTTTTGCCGGGCTTTGTCGATGCGCATGCGCATCCGGTGTTCGGAGGCGATCGGGTGGATGAATTCGAACTGCGTGCGGAAGGGGCGACCTACGAGGAGATCGCGGCGCAGGGTGGGGGAATTCGCTCCACTGTACTCAAGACACGGGCTGCAAGCGAGACGCAGCTGCTCGCGGGAGCACAAAAGCGCGCGCAATGGTTCCTGCGCTGCGGCACCACGACGATGGAAGCAAAATCCGGATACGGGCTTTCCCTCGAGGATGAGCTGAAAATGCTCCGCGTCATCCGGCAACTGAATGAGGCCACGCCGATCGAATTCGTCCCGACATTTCTCGGCGCTCATGCGGTTGCGGAAGAGTTTCGCAATCGGCCTAACGAATACGTTGGTTGTGTTGTCGAGCAGATGCTTCCCGAGGTCGTCCGGCAAAACCTGGCGGAATTTTGCGACGTCTTTTGCGAACGCGGCTACTTCGACGCAGCCGCGAGCCGCCGCGTCCTCGGCGCGGCCCGGGATGCCGGCCTCAAATTGCGGATGCACGCCGATCAACTTACGAACTCCGGCGGCGCGGCCCTTGCCGCCGAACTCGGCGCAGTCACGGCCGATCACCTCGAGCAGACCGATGCCGCCGGCATTGCCGCGATGAAAGCAGGCGGCGTCCAGCCGGTGCTCCTGCCGGGTTCGGTTTACGCGCTCGGCTCGACCCGTTATCCGCAGGCGCGCACCATGATCGATGCCGGTCTCGCCCTTGTTCTCGCGACCGATTTCAATCCCGGCTCCTCTCCGACGCCGTCGATCCCGATGGTGCTTTCGCTCGCAACAACGCAGATGAAATTGACGCCGGCGGAAGCCATCACCGCGGTGACGATCAACGCCGCCTGCAGTCTCGGGCGCGGCGCGGCGATCGGGTCGCTCGAGACGGGAAAACGGGGCGACTTTATTGTCTGCGATTGCGCCGATTACCGCGAGGTCGCCTATTGGTTCGGCTTCCCTCCGATTCATTCGGTTTACATCCGCGGGGCGCGACAATGGTAGCGTCATGAAGCTTCGCATTTTTCTCGTCGTCGTCTCTTGCGTCGTCAGTCTCGTGACTGGATTTGTAATCGCGCGCGGAGATGGGTCGGGGCAAAGCGTCAAAGGTCACGCTAAGCCGCTCATCGGTCTCTCCATGGACACCTTGAAAGAGGAACGCTGGCAGGGGGATCGTGACCTGTTCGTTAGGCGCGCGCACGAGCTGGGCGCCGACGTGCTCGTGCAGTCGGCGAACAGCGACGACACCCGCCAGATCAGCGACGTGCAGGCGTTGATCAGCCGACACGTCGATGTGCTTGTGGTTGTCCCGCACAATGGCGGCGCGATGGCCAAAGGCGTGCACATGGCGCACGACGCCGGTATCCCAGTGCTCGCTTACGATCGCCTGATCACGAACTGCGATCTCGACCTCTACATGACCTTCGACAACGTGAAGGTGGGCGAACTACAGGCCAAGTATCTGGTCGATCACCTAACGAAAATCGGAACGAAGAAAATCGTCCGCATCTACGGCGCAAAGACCGATCACAACGCGCTCCTCTATAAGGAAGGTCAGGACAGGGTCCTCAAACCTCTGATCGCGAAAGGGGACTTCGAAGTCGTGCATGAAGATTGGACGGAGGATTGGAAACCGGAGAATGCGAAGAAAATCACGAACGCGGCCATCACCAAAGTCGGTCCGAATTTCGACGCTATCCTCGCGTCGAATGACGGCACCGCGGGTGGCGCTATCCAGGCCTTGAGTGAAGAAGGGTTGGCCGGAAAAATTCTCGTCACCGGGCAGGACGCGGAGCTAAGCGCTTGTCAGCGGATCGTTAACGGCACTCAGGCGATGACGATTTACAAACCGCTCTCGCGTCTCGCAAAACAGGCCGCTGAGACGGCGATCAAACTCGCCAGGGGCAAACCGGTCGTCGCTTCCTCGAAGGTCAATAATGGCGAGGTCGATGTGCCCTCCATCCTTCTTGATGTCGTCGTTGTGACAAAGAAGAACATGATGGCGACGGTGGTGAAGGACGGCTTTCACGAAGCGGCGGACATCTATCGCGGGCGTCCGGTGCCCTAACGAAAAGGCCCGGGGCGGAAAATGAATCCGGTGGTCCTCAAGGCGGAGAACATTGTAAAGAAGTTCCCCGGCGTGGTGGCGTTGAAGAACGTGAGCTTCGATCTGCGCGCCGGTGAAATTCACGCACTCTGCGGCGAAAACGGCGCGGGGAAGTCAACCCTCATCAAGGTTCTTTCCGGGATCCATCCACGCGGCAGCTACCAGGGGCAGTTTTTCGTTAGGGGAGTAGCCGCCGATTTTCGCTCGCTCGCGGAGACGGAACGTGCCGGGATCGCAGTGATCTATCAGGAACTCGCGCTCGTGCCGGAGATGACGGTGGGCGAGAATATTTTCCTCGGCTCGGCGCCACGCACGACGCTCGGATTGATCGACTGGCCGCGGGTTTATCGCGAAGCGGAGCAGTTGCTCGAAAGATTCAAGGTCGCGATCGATCCGAGAACGCCGGTGACGGAGCTCGGGGTCGGCCAGAAGCAGTTGGTCGAAATCGTCAAGGCGCTCTCGAAGAATTCGCAGATTTTGATTCTCGACGAACCGACCGCAGCCCTCGCCGAGCACGAGGTCCTGATCCTTTTGGAGATCCTGCGCGATCTGCGGGCGCGCGACATTGCCAGCATCTACATCTCGCACAAGCTCGACGAAGTCTTTA
Source organism: Chthoniobacterales bacterium (assembly GCA_036493915.1). GTDB lineage: Bacteria > Verrucomicrobiota > Verrucomicrobiia > Chthoniobacterales > UBA10450 > Palsa-1392. The sequence continues at coordinate 7,419 of DASXPA010000044.1, forward strand.
CGGTTTGCGATCGCATCACCGTCTTGCGCGATGGCGAATCGATCGCGACGCATGAAGTCAAGGCGACGACGAAGGGCGAAATCATCACGGAGATGGTGGGACGCGAAATCACGGATCTCTTCCCGCGTCGTCGCGCGGAATCGCGTGAGCCGATTTTCGAAGTCGAAAACGTGACGGTGCGTCATCCGCAGAGGGACGAAACTTTTCTTTCCGAGATCAACCTCGTGGTGCGGGCGGGTGAGGTGCTCGGCCTCGGCGGTCTCATGGGCGCCGGCCGCACCGAGCTGCTCATGCACCTGTTTGGTGTCTGGGGAGTTCGCGAATCCGGAACCGTGCGGCTGGCGGGCGAGGTCCTGGACGAAGGCAGCCTGCCGCAACTCATTCACCACGGGATGGTGCTGGTGACGGAAGATCGTCGCCGTTATGGACTCATTTTGGAGAAAAGCATTGGATTCAATCTTTCGCTCTCCTCTCTTGCTAGCCTAACGAGTAAAGGAATTATCGATCGGGAGCTCGAATCACAACGAAACATACAGCTTTTCCAATCCTTGCGGGTGAAGGCGCCGACTCTCGAAGCGACCGTGGGAAAATTGTCCGGCGGCAATCAACAGAAGGTGGTCCTGGGGAAGGCGCTGATGACGGAGCCGCGAGTCATTTTTCTCGACGAGCCGACCCGTGGAATCGACGTCGGCGCGAAGCAGGAGATATACGAAATTATCAATCAACTGACCGCGGCAGGGAAAGCGGTCGTGCTCGTCTCGAGCGAATTGCCGGAGCTGCTTGGGATGAGTGATCGGATTGTCATCCTGCACGAGGGCCGGCTGGCGGGGGAGTTCGAACGCGCGGAAGCGACTCAGGAGAAGTTGCTCGCCGCCGCGATGGGCCAGAGAGAAGTGCAACTGACCTGAGCCATGAAAAAGGGAAGCAGGCTGCGCGACTTTTCGTTAGTCATCGCACTTCTCGTGATCTGCGGTTTCTTCGCGGTGGTTTCGCCGCAGTTTCTGGGGGCGCGCAATCTCTCCCTGCTCATGACGGAGCTTTCGATCACGGCGACACTTGCGCTGGGCATGCTGCTTATCATTCTTCCGGCGCAGATCGATCTCTCGGTCGGAAGCGGGGTCGGTCTCCTTGGCGGAATCGCGAGCGTGCTGGTGTTCGAACACAACTGGCCGGCGCCTGTCGCCATGGGAGCCGCTCTGGTGGTCGGGTTAGTCATCTGGTTTTGCATGGGCAATCTCATTGTGCGCCAGAACGTGCCCTCCTTTATTATCACTCTCGGCGGCCTTCTTATCTTCAAAGGCCTTTTCTGGCTGGTCATCCAGAACTCGACGATCCCGATCGTCCAAGGCGGGCGCGCGAATCTTTACTCGATTTTGACCACTTACTATCTCCCGTCGTGGCTGGGCTATTTGCTCGCTGCAACCGTAATGGCGATCCTTGTCTGGACTCGACTCCGGGGACGCCGTCTTCAACGCCGACATGACATCTCCGTTGAAGATAAAGAGATCACTTTTCTTAAGCTCTTCCTCACGGCGCAGCTGATCTTTCTCTTTGTTATCGTAACGAATCAGTTTCGCGGAGTGCCGCTGCCGGCGGTGATTCTAGGAGTGGTCGCGCTCATCATTCATATTCTGACGACCCACACTCCTTTTGGCCGCTACCTCTACGCGATTGGTGGAAACGAGGAAGCGGCGGTTATCTCAGGTATTCCGGTGGAAAAAGTCGTGGTAGCCGCTTTCACCATCATGGGCGCGATCGTCGCCATCACCGGCTTCATGCAGACTTCTTACTCCGGCGCCTCGACGACCACAGTGGGAGACCTCATGGAACTGGATGCGATCGCAGCGTGCGTAATCGGCGGAGTCAGTCTCAAGGGCGGACGCGGGACAGTGATGGGAGTAATTTTCGGTGCGCTCATTATGGCGTGCCTGCTCAATGGCATGACTCTTATGGCCGTCTCTCCGGAGTATAAGTTCATCGCGCGCGGCACCGTCCTGTCACTGGCCGTTTGGATGGATGTGCGGCTGACGCGCTAACCTACTTTGGAATCTGTGGGTTGATGCCCCACTCGCTCGGTTTGGGGCCCATTGTAAAGATGATGGTGCCGCCGTTCCTTATCTCATCGAAAGGAAGAAACGGTTGTTCGAGCGGCTTGCCGTTCACCGCCACAGACTGCACATATTTGTTCGCGTCCGATAGGTTGTTCGCCTTCATCGTAAACTTCTTTCCGTTCGAAAGATTGAGCACGATCTTCTTTAGTTGCGGGGCGCCGATGACGTAATAGCTGCTCGCCGGGCACACCGGATAAAATCCGAGGCAAGTAAAGATATACCACGCCGACATCTGGCCGCAGTCGTCGTTACCGCTCAAAGAATTTGGCTTGTTGCCATAAAACGACTTCACGACCTGACGCAGCCGCTCAGCAGCTTTCCACGGCTGCCCAGCGTAAGAATAAAGATAGATGACGTGATGACTTGGCTCGTTCCCGTGCCAATATTCGCCGATTCGCCCTTGGATGTCGGAGACGCCTTTGCTTTGGTCCGCCTCCTTGAAGGTGAAGAGCGCATCAAGCTTCTCTGCGAACTTTTTCTTCCCGCCCATTAGGTTGATCAGGCCCGGCACATCTTGCGGCACATACCAGGAGTATTGCCAGCTGGTGCCTTCCGTAAAATCATTTACCCCAGCGCTTTCATCGTAGGAATGGGGATTGAAAGGCGTGTGCCAGTGACCGGCGGAGTCTTTGCCTCGCATCAGACCGACCGACGGGTCGAAGAGGTTCTTGTAACTCGCGGCGCGTGTGGAGAAATAGGCGGCGTCTTTCTTCTTGCCGAGTGCTCGCGCCATCTGTGCGATGCAATAGTCATCGTAGGCGTACTCAAGGGTCTTGGAAACCGATTCGTTCTCCTGATCGAACGGAACCCAGCCGAGTTTGGTATAGGTCGCGACGCTGTCGTAGTGCGGGTTCATTGCCGTCGTCTTCGCCGCCTCGTAGGCACGCTCCGCATCAAATCCTTTCACTCCCTTGAAAAAGGCGTCAGCGATCACCGGAACAGCGTGATAGCCGATCATGCACCAGGTCTCGTTCGCCTGCAGCGACCAGATCGGGAGCATGTGCTCGACGCTTTGGTCGTAGTGTGCAAGCATCGACTTGATCATGTCCGCGTCGCGCGGCGCCTGAATGAGAGCGAAGAGCGGGTGCGTCGCGCGATAGGTGTCCCAAAGTGAGAAGACGGTATAATTGGTGAATCCTTTCGCCTCATGCACGTTTTGGTCGAGGCCGCGATACTCTCCGGTCACATCCTCGAAAAGGTTGGGCGCGAGAAAGGCATGGTAGAGGGACGTGTAGAAGGTCTCCTTTTCTTCCTGCGAGCCTTCGACTTCGATGCGACCGAGTTCCTGGTCCCACCTGGCGCGAGTCTTTTCCTGCAAGGTTTCGAAATCCCAGCCTGCAATTTCCGATTCGAGGTTCTTGCGCGCGTTTGCCGCGCTCACTGCCGATACTGCAACCTTTACCAGAATCGGCTCCTGTTCCTTCGTTTTGTAGGTGGCAACAAACTGCAGATTTGCTCCGGCCGCTTCCTTGCTGCTTCGAAAGCGATAAGTGTTGTAGATAACGGGTTTTCCGTCACTGAATATCTGCGCCTTGTCGAAGGGTCGCGAAAAATGGGCGGCAAAGTAAAGACGACGCTCTTTCGCCCAGCCATTGACGAGATGATAGCCAGTCACGGTAGAGTCATCTTCCTGTCGCAGGTGCGACCAGACGACCGTCCATTTTTTGCCGCTAAGAATATGCTGCAGATCGATGAGAATGGAGGACTGCTCGCTCGCGGGAAAGGTGAAGCGCATGATGCCGGCGCGGTCGCCGGCGGTTAGCTCCACCGTCACTCCCGACTTTTGCAGCTTTACCTCGTAATAACCGGCGGAGGCTTTTTCATCCTGATGTGAGTAGGCCGAAAGATAGCCCGAAGTCGCATCGCCTTTTGTTCCCGAGGTTAATTTCACGTCGCCGACCTGCGGCACAAAAAGGAAATCGCCGAGATCTGGAATGCCGGTGCCACTCAGATGAGTGAGGCTGAAGCCAAAGATCGTCGGGTCTGAATACTCGTAGCCGGAAGCGGTCTCCCAGAGCTCTTTGTCGGTGTCTGGACTGAGCTGCATCATGCCGAAGGGAGCGGAAGGGCCGGGATAGGTATTGCCTTCGCCTTCTGTGCCGACGAATGGTCGCACATAGGCGGAAAGTCGCGTTACCGGCGCCTCGGCGGCAGGTCCCGAGAGCTGCGTTGCCAGCAGCAGAATCGGCGCGAGAATCGTTGCTTTCACCATGTCCGCCTTAGAGGATGCGCCTCAGTGTTGAAAACGACATGGTCAAAATCAAGCGTGTCGGGAGGGGCGAAGAGCAGGTAGAAATATTTAAAGGTCTCCGCGAAGACGAAACTCTCCATCTCGTCACGCTTCTTTTTCGTCACGACGTTGGAGAGCGCAGCGTAGCCCACCTCGGTCCGACAGTAGCGGACGAAATCATGGAACATCGTTGCGCCCATTCGACGGTACTGGGGGTGATGGGTAAAATGATCGAGGTAATAGGTCGATTCAACGATCTCGGGTCGGAGATGGTAACTCTTTGCGACTAATTTCATTGTCTTGTAATCGAGGACCTCAGGCTCGATGCCATGAAGATTCCACATCTTAAAGGAAGAAGCTTGCAGCCGCTTCGCGCGATCGAGGTCGCCGGAGAGCGCAAGCACCGCGGGAAAAAATGCGTCCAACGCCCCGTAGGTTGTCTCGGTGCGCGCACCGGTTTGCATGTTGGCGTGGCCGTACCAGAGTTGCCCGTCGACATCATCAGCGAGATAGCGGTTGACGGCGGGAATGCTGGCGTGCCACATCCTGAGGCAGTCTTGGTCGCCAAATAAGAGCCAGCACTTCCAGAGATACTCGTAGTAGGAGTCGATTCCGCCGCTGATGTGGCTGTCGAGATCGAGCCAGCGGCCGGTTTCGACATCGATCTCTGAACCGACGAGGCCGAGGCGGGAACGGCAGTTGTAGGTCTCGACCAGCGCGCGTTTTGCCTTTTGATAGAAGATCGGATTGCCCGTCAGCTTGCTCAAGGTGCCGAACTCGAGAAGCAGCGTGCCTGTCTCGGCTGGATTGGTTTTGGTGCCGCGCACTTTGCCGGTGCGGAGATTGACGAAGACATAGGGCAGGCCGGTGGGCGAGTTGAAGACTGGCAGAAGTCTATGACCGAGATCGTCAGCAAGTGCGAGGAGGCGTTTGTCGCCGGTGAGTTGATAGCCGGAAAGGAGACCGCCGAGCAACCGGATCGTGACCTCGAAGTTTTTCACATAAATATCGTGATCGAACGAAAGCTTCTGCGCGATCAGATCGCGCACCTTGTCCGCTTCCGCGTTTTCTTTCATCAGAATGAGGGTGTCGAGCGCGTCCACCGGACTCATGAGAAGTGAGTCCTCATACCAGTCGTGCGAAGTCTTACTTAAGGGTCGAAGCGCATCGTGCCCCCAAGCGTACTTCTCGTAGCCTTTCCAGGCGTGGAGAAACTCCCTCTTCACTCGCGCTGCAAGTTGCGGTGCCAGGATATTTTGGGGTGAAGCCTGACTTCTGGAGACGACGCACAAGAAGCAGGCGATGCACGCGAGGCAGGCGATTTTGTTGGCGAAGCCCATCGAATACGGGGCGCGCGAGATGGCTCCAGCGGTAGGATTCGAACCTACGACCAATCGGTTAACAGCCGACCGCTCTACCACTGAGCTACGCTGGAATTTGCCGCCGCGAGCGGGCGTATACCTTGCCTCTGAAGGATGCGGCGGCAAGTATTTTATCGGCGTCCGGCGGGGGCGGAAAATGCGATTTGCGTTCGGCGCGAAGCGGTTCATAATTTCAGCTCTCAAGATCGCGGGGTGGAGCAGTCTGGTAGCTCGTCAGGCTCATAACCTGAAGGCCGCGGGTTCAAATCCCGCCCCCGCAACCAATTGCAATCGCGGTTGCGCATGGGCAGTGGCGCGCGTTGTCTCAGTCGTGACTTCGAAACTCACGCGTATTCTTGTCGGCACCGCGAGCTGGTCGGATCCGGGGTTCGTGGAGCGATGGTATCCGCCGAAGTTGCCGGTGGGGGACCGGCTGCCGTGGTACGCCCAACATTTCAATCTCGTCGAGGTCAACTCCAGCTTCTACGCCGTCCCTGAGCCGCGGTTGGTTGAGCGCTGGTGTCGCGCGACGCCGGACGAATTCGTTTTCGACGTGAAACTGCATCGGCTACTTTCACGACACGCCGCGACCCTCAAGACGCTTCCGCCCGCGCTGCAGAAAGTTGCGGAGGCCGACAGCAAGGGAAAGGTCGCGCTGACGGCGAAACTGGAGCGCGCGTTGCTCGATCAGATCATCGGGTCGATCGAGCCGCTGCGCGCGGCAGGAAAGTTGGGCGCACTGTTGTTGCAGCTCTCGCCGGCGTTTTCTCCGCGCAAACATGCGCTTGCGGAGATCCAGGAACTGCTCACGCGCCTCGCGCCTTGCGGCGTCGTGGTCGAACTACGAAATCGCAACTGGATGGAAGGTGAGCAGTTACCGGAGACGTTGCAGTTTTTTCGAAAAGCAAAGACGACGCTCTCGCTGGTCGATGCGCCTAACGAAAAGCATTTCACGATCGTGCCGAGCGATTGCAATGAAATTACCAACCCGCGGCTTGCCTATCTGCGTTTGCATGGACGTAATGCAGAGGCGTATCTGCGCGGGAAAACCGTGGCTGAACGTTTCAACTATGATTACAGCGAGATGGAGATCGAGGAGGTAACCGAGCGCGCGCAGCGACTCGCCGGTGAGGCGGAAACGGTGCATGTGATTTTCAACAACAACGCGCTCGACTTCGCGCCGCATGCGGCTGCACGACTGCGTGTCGCGCTCGGGCAGATTGCCAAGGCGCCACCGCGGCAGGCGGACCTTTTCAGTTAGGTGGTTAGTCAGATGAACGAAGAAACTTCCGACCGACCCGGCGCCTGGATGCGGTTGCGCCGCTGGCTCGCGCATCTCCATCTTCGCGTCGTCACGATCAAGGACACCCCGCACTCCATCGCCCTGGGCCTCGCGATCGGGATTTTCTTTGGCTTCACCCCGCTCTGGAGTTTAAAGACGCTGCTCTCGATCGGCGTCGCCTGGCTCTTTGGCGGCAATAAGATCGCCGCAGCGGTAAGCGTACAGGTGCACGATCTCATCCTGCCATTTATGCCGGCCATTTACCTTTGGGAATATAAGCTCGGCTACTGGATGATGCATGGTGAACTCCCGCAGCGGATGAGTTTTCGCACCCTTGCGCTTCGCGAATACGTCCACTGGGAGATGTTTTTCACGGTCGGCCGTCCGCTCCTTATCGGCTCCTGCATCGTCGGGTTGCCTTCGGCCGCGATCGTTTATTTTGTTTGTCGCGGCCTCGTCACCCGGCACCGGGCGAAGCGGGCCGTGCACGTGTGAACTGTGTGGCCAATCGGGGAGCGTCGCGGATAAAGAGACGCGGGTGGACTCCTGGCGGTGAGTTGTGTAGCCGGGGACGATGACTTCGGCTTGGGTTAGAGCATCCCCAGCGTCACGCCCCCTACAACGGGACGGCGACAAAATTCCCTCGGCGACGGCACGGGAGTTGCATCATCGGAAAGCGTCGCGCGCGTCGGTCTTCGCGGATGGATGGCGGCGTCACCTTTAAACTTATGAAATCCTTCAGCGTTATCGCCTCCTGTTTCCTGCTTTGTTCGTGCGCCGATATGGTGGTCACGAGGAGTTACTCCACCTCCACCGCCAGCCGCACGGAGGTGGATGCGAAGGATCTCGGATCGAAGGAAATCGTGCGCTACGAGACGAATTGCGGGGTGGGTGCATCCCATCCGAGCGCCATTTACATCCGGCCATTCTGTATCGACGGCGCGGTTTTTCGCGGGGACATCGCCACTACCGTTGGTGAAATGCCGATCCGCGAATCGCTCATCCCGTTGCAATTTGCCGGTGATCTCAAAGAGGAGCTGAGCAAACTCGCGCCCGCCATGATCCTTGCGGGCGATGAGGTGCCGAAGGTCGGCTGGCTCGTCGAAGGGAATTTTACTCTGGTCGACGGTGGCGATCCCGTCGGACGATTTTTTCTCGGATCGTTCGAGGTCGGCCAATCGATGTTAGCCTTGCACGTTCGAGTAACGGATGTGACACAGCACCGTGTGATTTACGAATTCGACATGGCAGGCGGCAGCCGCGGTCAGGGGAAGTTCGGCACCCTCCGCGCGAGTGGTCTCGGCAAAGCGACGCCCTTCGATCTGCGCAATGCGGCGGAGCGGGTCATGCTCGTTCTGAGCCCCGATCCTTTCCGTTTTGGCGTGCGTTCGTCGGTTACTCTTCGATAAATTGTCATTCATTGCTCCGGCGGCGAGCCGCGCCGGGGATTGCGGTTGCGCAGGGCGGGTGGCCAGTTAAGGTGCAGCGAACTTGACCGGCGTGAGCATTTTCCTTCGTCAGATTCTCTTCGCCTGCGCCATTCTCGCCCTAGTTTGTGGGCCGGTGGCGCGGGCCGGCGCAGGCCAATCCTACATCACCGTCGATGCCACCACTGGCCACATTCTCGACCAGGCCGACGCGACGCGGAAGCGGCAGTGCGGCAGCCTAACGAAGATCGCCACCGCCATGGTGGTGCTCGACTGGTCAGCCCGGCAATCGGGCGATCTTGCGCAGGTCGCGACGATTCCGGCCGCAGCGTTTGCCGGCACGACCGAGAACAACATCGGTTTTCAGCCGGGCGACACCATTACCTTGCGTGATCTGCTTTACGCCGCGCTCGTGCAATCGGACAACATCGCCGCCTACACCCTGGCAGATTACGTTGGCAACGCCGTTGAGTCGTTCGTTAGGCCAGAGAACGGCGCGCGGGGAACGGCGGTCGATTCTTTCGTCCAGCAAATGAATGCGCTTGCCCTCCATCTCGGAATGGTACGCACCCGTTTCCTCAATCCCAGCGGCCTCGATTCCAAAGAGCGGCCCTACTCGACCGCGGCCGACCTTGCGCGTCTCACCCGCTATGCCATGCACAACGCCGGCTTTCGCTTCTACGTCTCGCAAAAGGAGCGCGAAATTTCCTTTGGTCGCGGAGCGCAACGGCTTCGCTACCTCCTGCGGAATACGAACGAACTGCTCGGGCGAGACAACATCGATGGCGTCAAAACCGGTCGCACGGCACGAGCGGGCGATTGCCTTGTCCTCTCCGCGGCGCATCCCTCCGATGTCGTGGAGCAAGGGACGACGACGCTGGTCACGCCGAAACGGTTGATCATCGTTCTGCTCGACAGCCCGAATCGTTTCGAAGAAGGAGAACAGCTTCTTGCGCGAGGCTGGCAACTTTACGACCAATGGGCCGCGGCCGGCCGGCCTAACGAGCCCAAAACTTCCATCGTTTCGCCTAACGAATGACGAGACCCCGCATCGGCGTCCTGACGAGCGGCGGTGATTGCCCGGGACTCAACGCCGTGCTCCGGGGAGTGGTGCTCGCTTCGGAGCGGATTGGCTGGGAGGTGGTCGGTTTCAAGGACGGTTTCGAAGGTCTCCTGCCGCCGGGTGAGTACGAGATCCTCGATCGCTCCCGCACGGACGGGATCATGTCGTTAGGCGGAACGATTATCGGGACCACCAATCGCGGACATTTCATCGCCAAAGTTGGCGCCGGCGATCGCGCGGTCGTGGCCGCAGAGGTGATCGCGCAGGCGCGCGCGGTTCTCGAGGGCCTGAAGATCCAGGCCCTCATCATCATTGGCGGCGACGGCTCCATGACCACTGCGCTACAGTTGCAGGAAGCCGGCATTAACTGCATCGGCGTGCCGAAAACGATCGACAACGACCTTGAGGCGACGGCGATGACTTTCGGGTTCGATTCCGCGGTCGCGGCTGTGGCCGACGCGCTTGATCGGCTGCACACCACCGCGACGAGTCACAAGCGAATCATGGTGCTGGAAGTGATGGGCCGGCACGCTGGCTGGATCGCTCTCCACGGGGGGATCGCCGGCGGGGCCGACGCGATTTTGATTCCTGAAATCCCTTACAGCTACGAGCGGCTGGCGGAGTTCATTAAGAAACGCGACGCGGCCGGCAGTCTCAGCTCAATGGTCGTGGTAGCGGAAGGCGCGACGCCGAAAGATGGGCAGCAAGTGCTCCATCAAACGCCGCTCGGTGAATACCGCTTCGGCGGGATCGGCGACATCGTTGCCTACGAGTTGGCCGCGCGCACGCAGAAGGAGACACGCTGCTGCGTGCTCGGCCATCTGCAACGCGGCGGCGCGCCAACCACGCTCGATCGCATCCTCGGAACACGCTTTGGAGTAAAAGCCGTGCAGATCGCGAACGAGGGTCAGTTTGGCTCGATGGTAAGCTACCAAAACTACCAGGTGCAGCATGTGCCGATCGCAGCCGCGGTGAATCGCCTGCGGCTCGTCCAGCCGTCGAGCCAGATGGTGCAGACGGCGCGCGAGGTGGAAATTTCTTTTGGAGACTAACGAGTCTGTCACGTGACCGGCTGCGCTTATCTCTTCGAGCGGTTCCCGTCTTTTTCCCAAACGTTTTGCTACCGGGAGGTCGGGGAACTGCGCCGGCAAAGTTTCGCGCTGCCGATTTTCTCTGTGCGTCGACCGAAAGATGAGCCGGCGCAGGATTGGGATCCGGCGATCGTTGCGACGGTCGAATATCTGCCCGAGGAAAAACAGCTCGTCGAAGAAGTCGATCGGGCCTTGCGCAAAAAGGAACTGCCAATCGAGGCGGCGCGCGAGATCAAAGCGTGGGGCCGGCAAAGGGATTTTCTCCGGCTCTACCAGGCCGCGTGGCTCGGGCCACGGCTGCAGGCGCACGGGGTCCGACATGTGCATGCGCATTTCGCCGGATTGGCGGCGCGGACCGCCTTCTGGATCGAGTGCTTCTTCGGCATTGGCTTCAGCTTTACCGCCCACGCGAACGACATCTTTGCGCCGAAGCCTTTCACGATTTCGTTAGGCAAACTGGTCGAAGCGGCTTGCGCCATCATCACGGAGACTGACTTCAGCGTCCGCTTCCTGCGCGAGAGATATCCGGAAGTGGCGGCCAAGATTCATCGCGTCTACAACGGGATCGATCTTGCGGGATTTCGAAAATCGGATCTCTCCGCGGCCCCGCCGCTGATTCTTTCGATCGGTCGCTCGATCGAAAAAAAGGGCTTCGAAGATTTGATCGAGGCGTGTCGTCTTCTTGCCGCGCAAGCACTGAATTTCCGCTGTGAGATTATCGGAGAAGGCCCGCTCCAATCGCTGCTCGAAGAGCGTGTCTCGGCGGCGGGCCTAACGAACATGGTCTCCCTCCCGGGACCGTTACCGCAATCTGAAGTGCGGCAACGCCTCGCGCAGGGGACCATCTTCGCGCTCCCTTGTGTCGCCGAAGCAGGGGGCGGCATGGATAACCTGCCGACGGTGATCATGGAAGCGATGGCGTCGTCGTTGCCCGTGGTTTCAACCCCGGTTGCGGGCGTGCCGGAAATGGTCCGCGACGGAGCGACTGGTTTTCTGGTTCCAGAGCACGACCCGGTCGGCCTCGCGGAGAAACTGGCGAATCTGCTGACCAATCGCGGCCTCGCCCGCTCGTTAGGCGAATCCGGTTATCGGCGGGCGAGCAAGCTTTTCGCAATCGAGCAGAGTGTGCGTTCGCTTCGTGAAATCCTCGCCCTATAGCCGGGATGCTTCCGCCTTGCCACTCGGAGGCAGCAGATTCAACATCAGGCTATGAACACGCGTTATCTCTTGCGCGCCTTTTTTTGCAGTGCGCTTCTTCTCGCATCCGCCAGCTTCTCTCGAGCGGAACATTCCCTGAAGTGGATCGCGATTTATGGCAACTTGCTCGGCAAATACGTCACGGACAGCGGGGTCAAGTATGCCGACTGGAAGAGCAACGCCGCCGACATGCAGGCGATCCAGCAAGTGGTCGACGGGATTGCGCGGGAAAAAGTCTCACACCTGAACAAAGACGAGCAGCTCGCCTTTTACATCAACGCTTACAATGCCTGGATTCTGCATGAGGCGCTCGGCAAATATCCGACCAAGAGCGTGAAGGATTTGCTTTTCACTTTCTTCACCAGCCAACGGATCAAAGTCGCGGGCGCGCCGATGAGCTTTAATCATCTGGAGAAGGACGTCATTCGTCCGAAGTTCAACGAGCCGCGCGTGCATTTCGCGCTCAACTGCGCCAGCCGCAGCTGTCCGCCACTCAACCCCGAGCCGTTCCGCGGCAGCACGCTCGATGCGCAACTAGAGAAACTTGCGACCGCTTTCGTGAATTCAACCAGGGGCGTCGAATACTCCCCGGGAAAGAAAAAGGCCGCGCTCTCCGCGATTTTCAATTGGTACAAGGATGACTTCAAAGTGGTCGGTGGTCCGCTCGCCTTCATCAACAAGCGGCGCACTCCGCCTTTGCCTAACGGCGTCAAGATTACCTATCAGGATTACGATTGGTCGCTCAACGAGGCGAAATAAGTGATCGCAGAAATGGGTAAATGGCAGGCGCGCTGGCAGGCTTTTCGGCAGCCGATCACGGAGGAGAAGTCGCGCATTCTCAAAGAACGCTGGGATTCGCTTCCGGCGGAATTGCAGACGGATAACCAGATCGCCGGACGCCACCTCACGCATTGCGGCTTCACGTTAGGCGCGAGCTATTGCTCGTTTCATTGCACGCACTGTTACCTCCCGAAGAACGCCAACTCTGTGCCGATTCCCTCGCTCGCAGAGGTGAAGGAACAAATCGACGCGAACCGCGTCTTCCAGGGACCGGGCGGGGGATTGCAAATCACCGGAGGCGACGTCGCGGATGCCTATTGGCGGGCGGGCCGGCCTGACGAACTGATCGAGATTATTCGTTACGCTTATTCAGTCGGCTTGATTCCGATGCTCATGACGCATGGGCAGACGCTGATTGAGCATCCGGAATTTCTAGAGCGGCTCGTGGTTGAAGGCGGGCTGCGCCAAATCTCCGTTCACATCGACATGACCCAGGCAGGCCGGCACGGTTATCCGATCGGGCGAATCAAATCCGAGGCCGATCTGCATCCCGTTAGGCAGGCGTTCACCGAGCTGGCGCAACGCGTGCGTGCAAAAACCGGGGCGCCGCTGGAGTACGCGCTCAGTTTTACGGTCACGCGCAAGAACATCGGTGATGTCCCGGAAGTGTTGCGCTGGTATCTGGCCGATCCGGAGCGGACGCACATATGGCGCATGATCAGTTTTCAACCGGAGGCCGATACCGGACGCACGATTTATTCGGAGAAGCCGATCACGCCGGGCGACGTCTGGGAAAAGATCTGCGAAGGAGTTGGTTTGCCGCTACGGCGTGATGTTTCCATTTTCGGTCATCCGGATTGCAACAGTTGGGCGCCGCTCCTCGTCGCGCGGCCGTCGGGCCAAATCTTTCCCCTTCTCCCCGACGACAAGAAATTCGACAAGTTGCTCGGGCAAGTGCTGCGTAAGTTGGGCGGCTTGTCGTTAGTCAACGACGATGCCGGGACTCCGCCTTTTCGGATCGCGGGGATCTTCCTGCAGCACCCGTTTCTCGCTTTGAAGACGGTCTATCGGCTGGTGCGTTACATGAGCTCGCGCAACGCGCCGCCGGAGGTGTTGCCCTCGCTGGTCCGGGGGCAGGTGCATGTCGTCGGGGTGGGGGTTCACAACTTCATGGATGCTTCGGAGGTGGCGAATGCCGATCGCGATCCGGTCGTTAGGGCGCGGCTCGATTCGTGCGTCTTCAAAGGCGCGGTGAAACGCAACAACAAATGGGAAGCGGTCCCGATGTGCGCGATGAACCAGCAGACCTGGTCGGAAGTTTACGACGTGCGATTGCGCGATCCCGAACTCGTTAGGCAAACGCAGCCGGCGTTGTAGCGCAGGCTGGACGCTCGCGCTACAGCAAATCGCGCACCCGCTCGACCGCGCGCAGATACACGCTGTGCGGTCCGCCGCGCATCAGTTCTTCTTTCACCAGGCTCACGACGTCACCTTTGCCCGCGGGGAGCACCTGCTGCATTCGCCGCCCTTGGGTTCGGCCGAAGTTCACCTCGAGCAAATCCGCACCGACTTTGTGCACGACGCGAAACTCCGCCGTGTCGCTACGCACCACTACACTGCCGATCGGCTCTCCTGCTTTCTCGGTCAGCTTCACGTCGATTTTGCGGACGCTGTCGTCTGCCTTCTTCTCGAACCCTGGCGAACCACGAGAGCCGCTCGCGTTCTCCCATCCAAGCTGCGCGGCGAGCCAGCCTGCCAGGAGAAGCGCGGTCGAACGAAACTCAGGGGCGTGCTCGATCTCCAGCGAAACCAGTTCATCGAGATGATGATGAGTCGCGGGATGATCGAAAAATTGCGCGAGCGCGATGCGCAGGTGGACGAGACGAATCCAGTTGAGATCGCAAAGGACGATCCGCTGACGCGCTTCTTCCTGCGCCGTGCGCACGAGGCTCATCTGTTCGCCGAAGTTGCTCCACTTTTGGCTGTCGTAGATCACGCGATCGACCCACGCCCAGAGCTGCGGATCCATCGGCGAGGAAAATTCCTCCTGCCACCAAAGGGAAAGCGGCAGGTCCGAATCGAGCTGAGCGAAGACGATGTTGGGGAGGAGACCGGCAGCCCGGCCTCTGAGCGAAAACGAAAGTTGCTCGGAACAAATCTCTTTTTTCCCGGCCTGGCTCAGATGGCAATGCGCGCTGATCCACGCTTCCACTTCGCTCTCCGATGCGGAGGGATTCGCCGCGATGACGATCGCGCGGCAGGCGCTGTTTTCGGTGATTTGCGAAACGAGCGCGGTGTTCTTGCCTAACGAGTCCGGCTGCTCGCTGTAAACCGCGAGATTGATGAGCGAGGCGCGGGTTTTTGCACCGGCGGCTTCTTCCCAGAGTTTTTTTAATTCGCGATCGATCTTCTCGATTTCAACTGGCGTGCCGGGAGAGAAGGTTTCGTTGGCGGTGAGCATAACGATTAGTTTGTCATCCTGAGCGAAGTGAAGAGCCTGCACTGAGGCGCAGCCGAATGTGATCTCGCGAGGATTGTTTGGGCGTCGTTAGGCAAGCGGCGTGCGGAGTGGCTTGTGAGGTCCTTCGCTGCGCTCAAAATGACAAGGGTGAAGCGATGAGGACTTCTCACAGTCTCCTCCAGGTCCGGCCATCGCGAGCGAGCAGCTCGTCGGCTTCTTCCGGGCCCCATGAGCCTGCCGGATAAGTTGTCAGTTTCGGGGCGCCTTCTTTTGCGGCCCACGCTTCCTCGATCGTATCGATGAAGGACCAGGCTCGCTCGACTTCGTCGCAGCGCGCGAAGAGCGTGGCGTCACCGCTCATCGCATCGAGGAGCAGGCGTTCGTAGGCCTCGGGGCTCGCTTTGCCGAACGAAGTTCCGTAATGGAAATCCATTTTCACGGACTCGATGCGGAAGCTGGTCCCCGGGACTTTCGCCTGCATGCGCAGCGAAATGCCTTCGTCGGGCTGAATGCGAATGACGAGCACATTTTGATCGAGCGCTTGCGATTCTCGATTGAACAAAACCTGTGGCGCCTTCTTGAAGTGAACCGAGATCTCCGTGCCGGACTTTGGCAGTCGTTTGCCGACGCGGATGTAGAAGGGGACATTCGCCCAACGCCAACTGTCGACGCGCAATTTCAGCGCGACGTAGGTCTCGGTCTGCGACTGCGGATTGACGCCGTTCTCTGCGCGGTAAGCCGCGACGGGTTTGCCCGCGATCGCGCCTTCGGCGTATTGGCCGCGCACGACGTCGCAAGCGATCTCATCCGGCTTGTAGCGTCGAATCGAACGCACGACTTTCACTTTTTCATCGCGAATGCTGTCGGCGCCGAGATCGGTCGGCGGCTCCATCGCGACGAGGCAAAGCAACTGGAGCAGGTGATTTTGCACCATATCGCGAAGCGCGCCTGCGCCTTCGTAATACCCGGCGCGCTTCTCCACGCCGAGCGTTTCGGCGGCGGTGATCTGGACGTGATCGATGTTGTGAGAGTTCCAGAGTGGCTCGAAAATCGCGTTCGCGAAACGCAGGACCAAAATGTTTTGTGCCGTTTCTTTCCCGAGGAAGTGGTCGATTCGATAGGTTTGATCCTCAGAGAAGGAACTCTGCACGATCTGGTTCAGGTGCCGTGCCGATTTCAGATCGGTCCCGAAAGGTTTCTCCAAAATGACGCGCGCCCAGCTCCCTTCGCGTGCCTT
Source organism: Chthoniobacterales bacterium (assembly GCA_036493915.1). GTDB lineage: Bacteria > Verrucomicrobiota > Verrucomicrobiia > Chthoniobacterales > UBA10450 > Palsa-1392. The sequence goes on from DASXPA010000044.1 coordinate 23,659, forward strand.
GTTCAACCCGGCTTTTTTCAGATTTGTGATGATGGTCTCGAACGCGTCCGGCGAGGCGGCGAAATAAAACAGGCGATTGCCGCGGGTCCCGCTTTCCTCGTCCAGTTTATCGAGGCGCTCGGCCAATTTCTTGTAGCCAGCCTGATCGCCGAACTCGCTCTGGTGATAATAGAGCGAGCGCGCGAACCCATCCCAGACCTCGTCGCGCACTGTTTGGCGGGAAAATTTCCGCACCGCTTCCTCCATTTCCTGGCGAAATTCCTCATCGGTCTTCGGGCGGCGGGCGAAGCCGATGACGGCGACCGCTGGCGGCATTTCGCCATCGGCGGCGATGTTGTAGAGCGCGGGAACCAGCTTCCGGTGAGTCAGGTCGCCGGTCGCGCCGAAAATAACAACGGCACACGGCTGGGGCACCGCCTTATTGGAGAGACCTTCGCGCAAGGGATTCGGCTGGGACTTTTCGTTCATAGCATTTGTTGGCGACCGTTCGCACCTTACGCAGAAGGGCGGGAATTAGTTAAGGGAAAAAATGGAGGCCTCGCCGGCATGGGTTTCGGAGAATTGGAAAACAAATCTCCGAAAGCTGCCGCCTCCGTGTTTTCTCATCCTGAGCGGAGCGAAGGACTCACGGGCGGTAGGCGACATTATTTGCAATCGAAGGCTTGGCATTATTTCGCGAGATGACATTTCGGCCGCGCCTCAGTGCAGGCTCTTCGTTATCCTCAGGATGACGAAGTCTTGAAGGTTTTTTACAAAAAGAAGCCTTGCTTTGCGCTCTCCAGATCGCTTCTGATTAACAGCAACCGCCTGACTCCCATGCGGATCGCCACTTACAACGTCGAAAATCTCTTCAGTCGCGTGAAGGCGATGAACAGCGACGATCCCGCGAAGACGACGGATGTGCTCGCCGACGCCGCGGAGTTGCAACGCCTTATCGAGCAACCGCTTTACAGCGAAGCCGACAAAGCGCGTATGCTCCAGCTCCTGAAGAAAAACAAAGCCACTTCGAGCGGCGGTCCATTTTTTCTCCAGGAAACGCGGCGCCGACTTTACTCCAACGGCAAGATCCTCGCCGACGGGCGCGCGGATTGGATCGGTTCGATCGAATGGTGTCGCGACCTGATTGAAGGGCCGGCGATCGACAATACCGGGCGGATCATCAACGAGTTGAAAGCCGACATCCTCTGCATGGTCGAGGTGGAAAGCCGGCCGGTTTTGCGGCGGTTCAACGACACGATTCTAAAAGATGCGCGCTATCCGCACGCGATGTTGATCGATGGCAACGACGAACGTGGCATCGATGTCGGATTGCTCTGTCGGCCGATGGTCACCGACATGCGCAGTCATGTCGACGATCTCGATCCGGCGACGGGGCGGCCGGTTTTCAGCCGTGACTGTGCGGAGTTTGAGATCGATATTCCGGGAACGCATCACCTTTGGGTGCTGGTGAACCATTTCAAGAGTCGCGGTTACGGGAGTAAAGCGGCGAACGACGCGAAGCGAAAACGGCAGGCCGAAACGGTCGCGGCGATTCTCAGGCGATTCGATTTGCGGAGGCAGTTCGTGATCGTGGCGGGCGACTTCAACGAACTGCCGCAGTCGGAATCGCTCGCGCCGATTCTGGAGCCGGAAAATCTCCGCAACAGCTTTGAGAAACTGGATGCTGGCGCGGATCGCTGGACTCATCGCGACGACGCGATTCCGAGCAAGAACGATCAGATCGATTACCTGCTCATCTCGGATGCGCTTTGGCCGCGTTTGCAGCAGGTGGGGATCGAGCGGCGCGGGGTCTGGGCGAATGCGCAAAAAACACGCGCAAAATATCCTCCCCTAACGACGGTAACTGGCGACACGAACTCTGCGAGTGATCACGCGGCCGTTTGGGCGGACTTCGATCTTTAAACGGCGGCGGAAAACGCTTTCAGTGCTTGGTGAGCACGAGGATTGGACGAAAGAAATCGTTAGCCCGGCAGCGGGAAACGCCGCGTCAGCTGCTGCACCTGCTCGCGCACTTTTCCGATCGCCTGCTCATCCTCCCGGCCGTCGAGCGCCTCGGCGATGAGGTCGGCGATCTCGAGCATCTCTTCTTCTTTCATCCCGCGCGTCGTGACCGCGGGCGTGCCGAGACGGATCCCGCCCGGCTTGAAGATCGGATAGGTGTCGAACGGAATCGCGTTCTTGTTCACTGTGATGCCAGCGCGATCGAGGACATTCTGCGCATCTTTGCCGTTGATCTCTTTCGGCCGCAGATCGACGAGCATGAGATGGTTATCGGTCCCGCCGGAGACGATCCGAAAGCCGTGTTTCACGACACCCGCCGCGAGCGCTTTTGCGTTCAGGACGACCTGCCGTTGGTATTGGCGGAACGACGGCTGGAGCGCTTCGTGGAAACAAACCGCCTTGGCGGCGATGACGTGCATCAGCGGGCCTCCTTGCACGCCGGGGAAAACTGAGGAGTCGATCGCTTTGGCAAATTTTTCCTGACAAAGCACGGTCCCGCCGCGCGGTCCGCGCAGACTTTTGTGCGTCGTCGTGGTGACGAAATGCGCATGCGGCACCGGGCTCGGATGCTCGCCGGCCGCGACCAGACCCGCGATGTGCGCCATGTCGATGAAGAGGAGCGCATCGACCGAATCGGCGATCTGGCGGAGTCGGGGAAAATCGATGAATCTCGGATAGGCGGACGCCCCGGCAGTGATTAGCTGCGGCCGCACTTCCTGGGCTTGTTTCGCGAGCGCGTCGTAATCGATCTGCTCGGTCTTTTCGCTCACGCCGTATTGCGTGACCTCGTAAAGTTTGCCGGAAAAATTCGCCGGATGGCCATGCGTAAGATGGCCGCCATGGGCGAGGTCCATCGTGAGGATACGATCGCCCGGTTTAATCGCAGCGAAATAAACCGCCATGTTCGCCTGCGCGCCACTGTGTGGCTGCACGTTGACGTGTTCGGCACCGAAAATTTTGTGCGCGCGATCGATGGCAAGTTGCTCGACGACGTCAACGTTCTCACAACCGCCGTACCAGCGTTTGCCCGGATAACCTTCCGCGTACTTGTTCGTTAGGCAGGAGCCCTGCGCTTCCATCACCGCGCGGCTGGTGAAGTTTTCCGAAGCGATCAACTCAATGTTTTCGCGCTGGCGCTTTTCCTCCTCCTCGATGGCGTCGAAAATCTCCGGATCGACTTTGTGTAATCCTCCGCCTAACAAGTCGGAGGCGCTTCCGCTGCCGAAGGTTGGCTCGCTCTGATGAGGCATATTTCCCATAATGGATCCTCCTGCGGCACTTCCGCGGACGTTGCGGGGGAGCGCCATTTCGGTTTGTTCTACGAACGTGAGCACACTCGGTAAAGCCTTTTCAATCGCATCCGCGCAATCGTGATAAACGTCGTAACTCATCCCGATCGGATCGGGCAGATCGCGCCAAAGGGTAGCCCCGGGCTCTTCGAATTCGCGCAGCAAAAAAGTTTTCTCCACCGCTTCGGGAAAGAAAAGGTGAATGCTCTCGAGATGGGAGCCGGTCATGGCAAAAATGTGGGTCGCGCGATCGACCATCGTGGCGGTCAGCGGCTGACTTCGGAAGCCGCTGATTTCGATCCCGCGTTTGCGGCATACTTCGATGGCGTGCGCGCTCGGTGGTTGCCCGCGCACCGCGTGAACCCCGGCGGCGTCGGCTTCGATATCCTGGCGATCGGCGAGGAGTTGCCGGAAAAGTCCCAGCGCCATCGGACTGCGGCAGATGTTGCCCGTGCAGACGAAAAGGACGTGTTTCACAATCTCGAAAGGCCGCGCCGGCGCTGCCTCGGCGAAGGTAAAATTAAACTGGGTCAAGTCAACGCGGCCCGCCTAACGACGAGGGAGCAATGTTTCCTGGATCTGGCGGGCGATTCGTCGTCCCGAGCCCAGCGAAAGATCTCACAAACGACGCAGAGGATGGTTCTTGAGATCCCTCTCTGCGCTGAAGACGACAACGCTGCTAAGGGGAGGGCGTGCCGAAAATGAGGAAGCGTTGGAAAGCGTTTCGCTACCGTCTCGAATATTGGGGCGTGCGATTTCTGGCCGGTCTCATCCCGCGCCTGCCGCGGTCGTTCGCGCTGTTGTTCGCGCGCGGCGCTGGCGCGTCCGCCGCAGCGCTCGACAGGCATGGCCACGAAGTTGCGCTGACGAATCTGGAAGCAGCATTCGGAAACCGTTATTCCCCGGGCGCGCGCGAACGGATCACGCGCGAGTCGTATCAGCAATTTGCGAGCACGATGGTAGACCTCTTTTGGAGCCCGCGTGTCACTCCGGAGAATTTCCAGCAGTTCGTTGAGTTCGAAGGATTCGACGAGTTCGAACGGACGGTGGGGCGGGGGAATCCGCACATTTTCGCCTGCTACCATTACGGCGATTTCGAATTGCTCAGCCTCGCCTGCGGCTGGGTGGGGATCACGCCGCACCTCATCACACAGGAATTCAAAAACGCGCGGCTCGATCCAATCTTTAATCATCTGCGGACGCGTTCCGGCCATCAGATCGTGCCGCGCGATGGAGGAATCGTTAGGCTCTACAAAGCGCTGCGCCGCGGCGGCTCGGTGGCGATATTAGTCGATCTCGCCTTGCAGCTGCATCAGCCGACGGTGGCGATCGATTGTTTTGGATTAAAAACATCAGTGACTTTCGCGCACGCCTGGCTCGCGACTCGCACCGGCGCGCCGATCGTTCCGGCGCATGCCGAACCGATGTCCGGAGGTCGGGTGCGCGTGGTTCTGCAGCCAAAGCTGCAAATCCCATCGGGAGCGACCCATCAGGAGATCGCGCAGCTCTGTTGGAACCGTTTCGAGCCGGTCGTTAGGCGAAATCCGTCGCCTTGGATGTGGATGTATAAGTACTGGCGTTATGAGCCGGAGAATTCCGCGCGCCGTTATCCTGCCTACGCGTCTCCCAACCCGCTTTTCGATGACCTGATCGCGCAGAATTCCCGGCGATCGCACGACCTCCGCCGCGCTGGTGCAGGCCACTTGTCGTCGGGCGTGAAGGGCTCCGTTTGACAAATGCCCGGCGATACGCTTTTCAGTGGGAATCGTATGCGCATTTTCTCCCGTCTTTGCCTTTTCACCTCGCTCGCTGCCTTCGCTTTTCTCACGAGCTGCACGACGCTTCCGCCCGCGACCCAGACTTACCACGTCGTCGCACACAAGCCGCACGATCCTTCGCATGTGCGGGTCGATGTTTCTCTCTCGAAACAGAACGTCTATGTGATGGAAGGCGACCGCTGCCTGATGGCGGTGGCGACTTCTGTCGGCACAAATAGTCACCCGACGCCGAGAGGCAATTTCCACATTTATAACAAAATTAAACATAAGCGCTCCGGCTCTTATGGCTTCCGGGTTCAGGGTGGAAGTGTGCGGCCGGCAGATGCTGGTGCGAACGTTCCCGGAAGTTATGTCGGTTATCCGATGGGTTACTGGTGTGAGTTTGCTCCGGCTTATGGCTTCCATCAGGGCTTCGTTCATCCCGTCCCGCGGACGCATGGGTGCCTGCGTTTGCATGGCGAGGCGGCGCCGAAGTTCTTCGCGCTCGTTCATGAAGGGACGCCGGTAAGTGTTGCCGAGACGCAACCTGAGGACGCGACGATCGGATCGAAGGTGGAACGGGTGGATGATTCCAAAACACCCGATCCCGATCCCAAGCTCATGGTGACTTCGGGCGCCTTCCAGGAGCCGACCGGTCCGCTGCTCGTCAATTGAGCGTTAACGTCGGCGCCGTACGCTCGCTGCGTTCTTGAGCAGAGCGAGGGATGACAAGTGGATGTCTTCCGCGGCGTATTCATCCGCGGGACGAACAAGTTGCGATGACTCTGTCTCGCAGTGACATTAGCGGGTGAGCGCCAACCTGATCTCCAGCGGCACGACCGCGCGCACGAAAGTCAACCTCCGCACCCCGGAGGTGATGACGGCAGTGCAGGAACAAGTCGAATCGCATTATCGCAGCGATATTGTCGACAAGGTACGGCGGAGCGGCGGCATCATCGCCGCGGGCGACGTGATCGTGCGCCTGGCGAAGCAATTTGGCTTTTGCTACGGCGTCGAGCGTGCGATCGATCTCGCTTACGCTGCGCGCAAGGTTTTCACGGATCGTCGGCTTTTTATTGTCGGCGAGATCATTCACAATCCCGAGGTCAACGAACAGATATCGTCGTTAGGCATCAAGAACCTGACCGGGCCGAACAAGCAGGCCGATATCACGGATCTACAGGCCGATGACGTGGTCATTTTGCCGGCCTTCGGGACGGAAGTTTCGATTTTGCAGCAGATCAAGGATCGCGGCTGCCAGATTGTCGATACCACTTGCGGGGACGTCATGAGCGTCTGGAAACGGGTGCGCAAATATGCAAGCGAATCGGCGACGTCGATCATCCACGGCAAGGCGGAACATGAAGAGACCAAAGCGACCAGCTCGCGTGCCCTTGGCGATGGCAAAGGTCACTACCTCGTTGTGCTTACTCTCGCCGACACCGATTACGTTTGCGATTACATCCGGCACGGCGGGGATAAGCAGGCGTTTCTGGAGAAGTTTCGCGGCGCCTACTCGCCGGGATTTGATCCTGATGTGCATCTGCGCACGATCGGCGTGGCGAACCAAACCACGATGCTGCGCGGCGAGACCGAAGAAGTGCAACGCCGGATCCAAAAGGCTGTCGCTGATCGTGACGGTGCCGAGTTGGCCGCGAAAAACTTCCGCTTTTTCGATACCATCTGCGGGGCGACGCAGGAGCGGCAGGATGCGCTACGCGAGTTGCTCGCGGTGAAGATGAACCTGTTGCTGGTGGTGGGCGGCTACAACAGTTCGAACACCTCGCACCTCGCGGAGATGGGCGAAGAAAAACTCCCTACTTACTTTGTCCTCAACGCCAGTCGCCTGCTCTCGGATAAGGAAATCCTTCACTACGACCTGCACCAGCGGGGCGAAGTGGTGGCCAGGGACTGGCTGCCCGAGGGTCCGATCGTCGTCGGCATCACAGCAGGAGCGTCCTGTCCTAATAACCTGATCGAGGAAACGCTCATCCGGCTTTTCCAACTCCGCGGCATTGGAGTGGAGCAGCTAAACGCTGCTGTCTAGCTCCGGCTGGCTGTCAAGTACGCTCAGTAGCCGATTGCCTGCTACGCAAAGGCGCTGCAAGGCTAGATCAAAATTTCGGGCGCCCGCTCAACGGTCGCCTGGAGGTTCCTTCCCTGTCACATCATGAGATCTGTTTGCGGCGTTGCGAGCTTCCGCGCTATCGGCGGGAGCCCAGTGGCCGCTTGCACCGGCGGCGATATCGCTTTCCACCCAGACGAATTTCTTCCCGTCCACATACTTTACTCTCATGCCGTTTTCCTTCGTCTCGCCGTTCGGGTGGATTGCCGCCGCAGCTGTCGATCGGTTCGCCCTCTTGGCTCCGGCTCTGGAGACCTGGCCCTTGAGGCTCATTCCTTTTTCGACCTTAACTTGCATGGCCACCCCACCTTTGGCGAATTTTGCTCCCGGCACCGCGTTCGCGACAACCTCCTTCTGACCTCCCCCGACAACAAGGGCAAACGGTCCACCGTTCGGCGTACTCTTGGAGTGAAAGACCACGACGTAATTCCCCGGTGCGAGTACCGGCGTGGTAAAGGCGCCGCCAGCGTCAGTCGTCCCCTTGTAAACGACCTTTCCGGCACGACTCGAAATTGTGACCTGCATCGAGGGCGCCGAGTCGGCGTAAGCCATGGAACTCAAAGACGCGATAGCCAACAGAAGCAGCAAAAGCGAGCGGGTGCAGTGTTTCATTGTACGATGACGTTATATTCGGGTCGTTGAGTGGCAAGGGTAAACTGAAGCACTCTCCTCAGGCCATGGCCACATCGTGGCAGCGATCTTCCGTTCTCGCTGGCATCCACACCGGCTGGTCACTGTGCACGAGGTGCAAATTTTCCCCTTCCGGAAGAAGCAGTGACGAGAACCAGACAGAGCAAAAAATTAATTTGCTAGTGATCTGACTTTTAGAACGCGGACGCGGGCCGTATCTCTGCAATTGCACGACACCGGTTGTCCAACGCGCATCCGTCTTCCAACTTCGCGGCATAGCGTGGGGCAACCCAACGCCGCCGTCAGCGAGCGCCGGCCACCCGTTCCGTCAGAAGCTCGAGAAACCGAATTTCCGCGCGGCCAATCATTTGGCGTTCGGCGGCGGAGGCGGCTGCGTCCGATCCTGAAATTCTTGGATCCCCTTTCGATCAATCAGGGTAACGTTTTGGGCTTCGGGGCTGTTCGCATCCACCCATCTGCCTCCGAGATTGCTGCCCATCTCACCCTCCTCCCAGACATATTTCTTGCCGTTGATGTATTTCACCCTGCCGTTGCTCGCGGTGGCGTTAGTTGCCGCCGTCGCCGCGTCGGCGACCTGTCCGGTCAAAGTCATCGCCTTGTCTACTTCCACCTTCATGGCCACACCCCCCTGGTTGAACTTTGATCCGGCAACCGAATTTGCGACCACTTTTTTCTTCCCGGTGCCCAACACGAGGGCGAGCTCTCGGCCCTTGAGGGACTTCGTCGCATTAAACTGCACGACATATTTGCCAGGCATGAGACTCGGCGTCGTGAACAGCCCCTGGCTGTTGGTTCGGCCTTTGTAAACCAGCTTGCCCGCAGAGTTGGAGATTGTGATCTGCATCGCGGGCAGTGAACTGGCACTGACCAGCGACGCAGCGCTGAAAGACGCGAGCAATGTGAAGAGAAGCGACCGGCGGAAGTTTTTCATCGGAACTTCTAAAGTAGGAACCGAACGCAGAAGAGCAAGCGGAAAGATGAGCTGCCGTTGGTCGGACGATGGCGCGTGGCTTGCGCGAGCACGTTCCCTTAACGTCATGTCTTCACCGACATTGATTTTGGACAACGCGAGACGACATTCACGAGGATTGTCCATCGGACGGGAATAAACCCTGAGGATGATCGTCCCATTGGATGGAGGAAGGCAAAATTATGAAACGTTTACTTTGTGTCGGCATCCTCATTTTGGCGGGATGCGCAAACAACAACCCGCGACTCAGTGACCAGCCGCAATACAATGCAGATGGCAGCCGCAGTTATAGCCAGGAGACATTGAAAAAAACGGGACGGCAAACCGCGGGCGAGGCGCTCAGTCAGCAGGACCCGGCAGTCTTCGTGTCTCACCGCTGAGGGCGCCGACGCCGCCGACGGGGCAGGAACGGCCCGAAAACCTGCCGGCCGCGCGTAGGGTAGGTGCGGGTCTGACACGTTGTGCCGCGGATGCGATTTCGCCGATCGGCGCTGCATGAGCCGCGCAATCGACCGCCGAGTCGCGAACTTCTCTTGTCATGCGTGCGATTTGGAAGGGAAGTATCAGCTTCGGCCTCGTTAATATCCCGATTGCGCTTTACCCGGCCACTCGTCGGGAGGACTTGAAGTTTCGTCTCCTTCGCGGCTCCGATTTGAGTCCCGTAAACTACAAGCGCGTGGCCGAGAAAGACGGGAAGGAAGTGCCATGGGACCAGATCGTGAAAGGCTACGAGTACGAAAAAGGAAAATTCGTCGTGCTCGATGAAAAGGATTTCCAGCGCGTCGATCTTGAGGCGACGCAGACGGTCGACATCCAGGATTTCGTCGACGTCGATGAGATCGATCCAATGTACTTTTACAAGCCGTATTACCTCGAACCGCAAAAAGGTGGCGACAAGGCTTACGCGCTCCTCCGGGACGTGCTCACCAAAACCAGTAAAGTGGGGATCGCGAAAGTGGTGATCAAGACACGGCAGTATCTCGCCGGCGTGAAGGCGCTCAAACACGCGCTCGTCCTTGAGTTAATGCACTTTGCTGAAGAACTTTCCGACGCGGAAAAGCTCAACGTTCCGAAAAAGACCGAACCCGCAAAGCGCGAAGTCGATATGGCTAAGGCATTGGTCGAGAGCATGACTGCGGAATGGAATCCGCAGAAGTACAAGGATGACTACCGCGACGCGCTGCTCGAAGTGATCGAGGAAAAAGTGGAATCCGGCGGCAAGGAGATTGAAGAGAAACCGAAACAGAAGAAGCCTTCATCCAAGGTCATCGATCTGGTCGCGGTCCTGCAGGAGAGCCTGGCGAAATCCCAAGGCGAAGGAAAAAAGAAGAAGCCGAGCAAGAGCAAGACAAGCCGCAAAAAAGCGGCCTGAATTACTGCGCAGGTTTCCCTGACGCCTGGTCCGGGAAAAAGCGCGTCGCTGGCTTCGATACTGCTTCTTGATTAAAACGAACGTTTGAATTAAGTTTTTACTTCTGATGCCGGAATCCATCCACGCCACCAAGCTTGCGATTCTCAACGCGACCGAACGGCTCGTCGCCGCCAAGGGTTTCGAAGCCACCTCCCTCCGCGCCATTACCGCCGCGGCGAAAGTGAATCTTGCCGCCGTCAATTACCATTTCTCGACGAAGGACGCGCTCATCGTCGCGATGCTTAATCGCCGGATGAAGCCGCTCAACGAAACCCGGATCGCGATGCTCGATCGCTTTGAGGAAGAGGCGGGCGGCAAGCCTGTTGCGGTGGAGAAAATTCTCGAAGCACTCTTCCGCCCGGTCGTGGAATTGATTGCCCGTCCCGCGAAGGGAGGCCGCAATTTCCTCCGTCTCCTCGCCCTTTGCCTCGCCGAGCCGGGCGACTTTTTACAGCCGCTCATCGAAAAGGAATTCGCCGAAAAGAATCGCCGCTTTCATCTCGCCCTTCGGCGCAGCCTCCCGCAGTTGTCCGAGGTCGAGGCGCATTGGCGGCTGCATTTCGCGCACGGCGCTTTCTTCCATTCCGTCGCCCACAGCCAGGTGCTCGAATACTGCTCCGCCGGCCGTTGCCGCCTAACGAACGTGGAGACGGTCCTTCGACGCATCATCAAATTCTGCGCGGCCGGTCTGCGCACCTCAGCCTAACGAATCCATCTTATGCCCGTTATCGAACAAGAACCCGCCACCCGCCAGGCAACCGCGCCGGACGATTCCGACCTTCTCGTCGACCTCGATGATCAGCCGATCGCGCCGGAGAAAAAGCCGTCGCTTTTCCATCGGTCGTGGGTGGTGGTCGGTGCAGCCGTCGTCGCGATCCTCGCGATCATTTATACGGCGACAATTTTCTTCCACAGCCTCACCCATGAGAGCACGGATGACGCTTTCATCGATGCGCACATCGTCAGCATCGCGCCAAAGATTGCCGGCAAAATCTCGGCGGTGCACGTGCAGGACAATCAGCTCGTGAAAAAAGGCCAACTCCTGATCGAGATCGATCCGAACGATGTCGATGCGATGGTCGCGCAACGGCAAGCAGCGCTCGATGTCGCCAAAGCCCACCTCGAGAACGCGCAGATGAGCGCCGAGCAGGCGGCGGCGCACGTCAGGACGTTGCTCGCCGCCTACGACTCCGCGAAGGCGAGCACGGCCGCCGCGGCGGCGGATACATCGAAAACCCTCGGCGACCTCGAACGCAATCGCGGACTGATCGCGACCGGCGCGATTTCGAAACAGGATTTTCAGCATTCTCAAGCCGACACCAAGGCATCCGAAGCGACGCTCGACTCGAAGAAAAAGCAGCTCGCCGCGGCCGCCGCTTATGCGGACGAAGCGAGGAAACAGGCCGGCTCGGCACGCGCTCAAGTCGGCGCAGCGCAGGCCGAGGTCGCCGAGGCCGCGGCGGAATTGAAGCAGGCTGAGTTGCAGAAATCGTACACGAAAGTGACCGCGCCCGAAGCCGGTCGCGTGACCAACAAAGTGATCGAGCCCGGCACCTATGTGCAAGTCGGCCAGCCGTTGTTTGCAATCGTGCCGACGCAGATTTGGGTGACGGCGAATTTCAAGGAAACGCAACTTACCGACATGCGTCCGGGTCAGCCGGCGGAGATCGACGTGGACGCTTATCCTTCTCGCGCTTTGAAAGGCCACGTCGATAGCATTCAAGCGGGAAGTGGCGCGCGCTTCAGTCTCCTCCCGCCGGAAAACGCGACTGGCAACTTCGTGAAAGTCGTCCAGCGCGTGCCGGTGAAAATCGTTCTCAATGAGCAACCGGGCGTGCAAAAGGTGCTCGGCCCCGGCATGTCAGCCGTGCCGGACGTGAAAGTGAAAGGCAGCTTTGGTCCAGCCGTGACAGTAACCGTCGTCGCCGCGCTTGCGATTTTGCTCGTCGTTGGCGCGACGATTTGGTGGGTCGCGCGCATTCGCACTTCTCGTTAGGCAGGAATCGTGGCTGAAGCGCAGACGCCTACCGCTCCCGATTGGAAGCCGACTTACAACCCGTGGCTTATCGCCGCGTCGGTTATGCTCGCGACCTTCATGGAGGTGCTTGACACTTCCGTCGCGAACGTTTCCCTGCCGCACATTGCCGGCAATCTTTCCGCGACAACGGATGAGGCGACCTGGGTTCTGACAAGTTACCTCGTTGCCAACGCCATCATTCTTCCTGCGACCAACTGGCTCGGAAATCTGTTTGGCCGCAAACGCTTTCTCGTCGCCTGCATCCTCCTTTTCACTGCCGCTTCCGCTCTTTGCGGCGCGTCCGCCAGCCTCGGTTTTCTCGTCATCGCGCGCGTCCTTCAAGGCGCGGCGGGTGGCGCGCTTCAGCCGATCTCGCAGGCGGTCTTGCTCGAAAGTTTTCCACCCGCGAAACGCGGCGCGGCCATGGCGGTCTTCGCCATGGGGGTGGTTGTCGCGCCGATTCTTGGGCCAACGTTAGGCGGATGGATCACCGACAACTACAGCTGGCGCTGGGTCTTTTACATCAATCTGCCCATTGGCGTCCTCGCCGGCCTCATGGCCAACGCCTTCATCGAGGATCCACCTTACTTGAAAAAAGTGAGCGCGCGCAACATCGACTATCTCGGCTTTGGCTTCCTCGCGGTCTGGCTCGCGACCTTGCAATTCGTCCTCGATAAGGGTCAGGAGCTCGACTGGTTCGGGTCGCACCTGATTGCCTGCTGCGTCGCCATTTCCGTTCTTGGCTTCCTCGCTTTTGTCGTGAGGGAGCTGACCGCACGCCAGCCGCTCGTCGATTTGCGCGTCTTGAAAAATCGCAACCTCGCGGTCGGCTGCGCGCTCATCGCGATTCTCGGCGCGCTTCTTTACGGCACGATCGCGGTGCTCCCGCTTTTCATGCAGAACCTCCTCGGGTATACCGCGCTCGATGCCGGTCTTGCCTTGAGCCCGCGCGGCATCGGCGCATTCCTCGCCACCATTGTGGTGGGGCGGCTGGTCGGAAAAATCAGCAACCGCGTTCTGATCACGGTCGGATTTATTGGGCTCGCTTATTCGTCG
>DASXPA010000045.1:0-5423 GCA_036493915.1 Chthoniobacterales bacterium
CTTGTAGGGTTTGCCGTTGAACTTCCCTTCCCATGTCCAGTGGACTGGCTTGCCATCTTTATCGACGCCATCCACCGTCACCTTTGTCATACCGTGTCTGGCAGCGGTGTAGGTGACAGTCTGATTCTTGGTCGCGTCGGCGGTGAGTTTCGATTTCGATTCATTGAGCTTCCAGGTGCCCATCTGGGCACTGGCAGCGAAGGTGGCGGCAGCCGCTGTGAGCCACAGCGCCGCAGCCACGAATACCGTCCGATTGATGTTCATGGCGGCGATTTCGAGCAGGTTTGTCGTTAGGCGTCAATGGAAATGTTTGGGTCTTGGCTGACGGTTCCGAAAGGAAGGTCCTCCGTTAGTTCCTTCCGCAAAGGAAAAAGCCGCCGGCGTCATGCAGCGGCGGCTTTTCGTTGAGAGAGTGACCTTGTTTAGCTACCCATCCCGAGCGAATCGAGCGTTGGTTCGTCGATCGCGGCGGTGGTGTAAAGCCCGTGCTCAGACTGGTAGGCGGTAAGCGCTTGCTGGGTTAATGGACCGAGCAAACCATCCACTTCCCCCTTGTAATAGCCTTCGTCCTGCAGGGCGGCCTGCACATTGGCAATAACGCGGTCGGGCGGCTCGGCGACGGTGCCGGTATAGATCGGGCCGTCGTAGGTGTAATACGCTTCGGTGGGGCTGTAACCCCAGGCCGGATACCAGTAGCCACCATTCCAGAAATAGTAGCCGCCGCCGATCAACTCGATGCGGTTGTAATGCGAGTGATACCAGCCCCGATCGTGCCATTCCGGATGGTAGGAGCGGAAGGCGGCGTAGTGCTCGCCCTGCCAATGCTGGCTGCCATTGATGCGGTAGTTTTGGTGGTAGCTGACCGATCGGACCTGCTGCGGCCTCGCTTTAGCATGAAAGTTGGCGTGCTGCGCCTTGATCTTCTGGACGTCCGGTTTTTTTGCGGTGCGGGCATTTGCGCGGTTGGCCGGCTGATTGCCTTGATTCGCCTTGCGCGCACTGGTGACCTGAGTGTGCTCATTCGCGCGCTCGTTTTTTGTATGGGTATTGGCGTTCTTTCGAGCCGCGTTGGCCTCGTTGCGGTGTTGTGTTGCGTGCGCGTTGGCCTTGAGATTGGCGGCGCCGTTCCTTTGTTCAACCCGGGCGTGGGTCGCGGCGGCATGTGGCTCGGCAACCTGTCGCGCCGCGTGCGTGGCCTGTGCATGGTTTGCCTGCTTTTGAGGGGGCGCTTGTCTCTCCGCCTGCGCTTCCTGGTGTTTCTTCTTAGATTTGGTCTGATCCTGTTGAGCCATCGCGCTCGCGGCCAGCGCCAGTGAACAGCTAATACATATCGTAATAAACTTTTTCATCTTATTCCTTTAGTCGAGTTTGTTTACTTTTTATTCAGGATCCGGAGCGGCCGGGAGAAATTGCTCGATCGACCCTACCGACGAATCGTAGAGGCAGCCGCCTGCGGTTGCCCCGCGCAGAGGAAAAGAATGGAACCGGGCAAAAGCGCGAAGTGGTTGGCCGACTGGCGACGACCGACGAGGCGGCCGGATTCGAACCGAAGTAGCGATGCCTTTACATCCTTCCTGGCCCGACCTCGCGTTGCGCCTCGCCCTCACGGTGGTGGCCGGGGCGTTGATCGGGTTTAACCGCGGCGAACATGGCAAGTCGGCAGGGCTGCGCACGAATCTGCTCGTTTGTCTCGCGGCCTCGATCGCGATGATCCAGGTAAACCTCCTGCTCGGCACCCGCGGCCGCACTTGGGATTCTTTTATGATGGCGGATCCGATGCGATTGCCCCTCGGGATTTTGTCGGGCGTGGGGTTCATTGGCGGCGGCGCGATTTTGCAGCGTCGAAATCTGGTCGTGGGCGTAACGACGGCGGCGACGCTGTGGTTCGCGACGGTGATGGGGCTCTGTTTTGGCGGCGGCCAGATCGTGCTCGGACTGGCGGCGCTGATCCTTGGCATGGCGGTTCTCTGGGGGCTGAAATTGATCGAAGACCGCTGGAAGCAACAACGCCGGGCGGTGCTGGTGGTGGGATGCGATTCGCAGGGCGCGTCTAACGAGGAAATTGTCCGGCAACTGCGTGCGGCCGGGCTGAGGGTGGCGCTGGAAAGCGTTTTCTATGGAAAGGAGACGGAACTTCGTTTCGCGCTCTCGTGGCGGGCCCGGCGCACGGAGATCGAGCCACCAGCGGTGCTGCGCGAGATTGCCAATCTCCCGAGCGTCCGGCGCTTGCAGTGGAAGATTTAGGCCAGGTCATGTACCTTACGGGAACTGGCAATTGGAGGGATGGGTGCGGTCTCGTCCTGTTTTGGCCCAGGAATCAAATACCGACGACGGCGGTTATCTCTCCAGTCCCTGATCGTCCATGACACGCATTAGGTCGGGATCGAGCGTTGGAAGTTAAAGCAGAGGAATCAACGGTGAAGGATCCAGCTGAGATGCCAGTCATTGGCGCCAACCACAAGCGCACGATCTCGATTTCTCTGCACCTCGTCGATCAGCGGCTCTGTGAATGGGAACAGCGTCTCGAAGGTCACCTCGAAAAGGGAGTGATGTATCAGTTACAAGACGACATAGCTCCCGCGCAAAGAAAGGAGCTGCGCCGCCGCATCGCAGAGACTCGGGAGCGCCTCGACTCGTTGCGGAAGAAGCTGGGACTTGAGCCGGCGAGGCCGAGCCTGGCGCGGATGATTGTGGGTCAGGCGACGATCCTCTGGGAAATGTTGGCGGAGTTAAATTCCAGCGGTCTGCGCGGATACGGAACCGTCCCGGCTTCGCTCGCGAAGACTATTGACCCGGCCGGCGAAGCTTTGGTGGAAGAGCTTTCCGGAATCGTCCGACTCATGTCGCAGGACGAACCGTGAGATTCGCAGAAGGCTCCCGATAACTATGGCCGCGCCGCTGAAGGGACCGCAGCGCTATCAGGAAGGATGGAGTCTTTGAGGAAATTCTCGAAGTCGGATTTGAGTTTTTCCAAGGCAGGCTTGTAGACGTAAACCATGTGCCCCGCCTCGTAATAGGTGAGGCGAATGTTGTTGCGAATTGTGGGATCGAGTTCCATCGCGTTGACGTTGTACTCGGCGGCAAAATAAGGGGTGGCGAGATCATAGCGGCCGCAGCAGACCCATACCTTAAGATAAGGATTACGGCTCATCGCCTTGCGCAAGTCTTCGGCGACGTCGAGGTAGTGATTCTCGGCGTTCGTCCACGGGCGAACGTTAGTCAGAGTCTCATAGGGCAGTTCGCTTTCGAAGTGCAGTTCGCGCCGGATGTAGTCATTAAAAGCAGCGGTGAAGGGTCCATTGACGGCTTCGTAACTCGGATCGAAATCCGGCCGATCCGTTCCCGGCTCGTAACGGATGCCGGTGAAACGGCTGTCGTAGCGACCGATCTGCCGGTTTTGATCCATGAGGAGATGGGTGAAAAAGATGCGCGCCGGGACGCGCAGATTGAGCTGGCGAATGTAGTCAGCCGGCAGGCCGATGAAATTGGAAAGCTTGGTCGCGATCTCCTCCTTGCTTTCGGCGCTGATCTTATCACCCTGGAAGAGGGCGAGGAGGTAATCGTGGGAGGCGAATTGTTCCGCCTGTTTCAAGACATCGTCGAGCGGCTCCTTTTGCAAGTCCGGTGCGATCTTCTTGTGATACCAGGCAGCAGCCGCGTAAGTCGGCATAAAGAAGGTGTAGGGCAGGTCATTGCCCGGCGCGAAATCGAGAGTCTCGAAATTGAGCACGCTGGAAACAAGCACGATACCGTTGAGATAAATGCCGTAGCGTTCTTGCAGATAGTCACTCAGGCCCGCTGCCCGGGTCGTGCCATAGCTTTCGCCGGCGACGAACTTCGGCGACGTCCAGCGCTCAAACTTCGTCGTGTAAAGACGAATGAATTCGCCCACGCTTTCGATATCTTCCTTAAAGCCGTGGAATTTCTTCGCGTCGACGTCGTTCTCGGGACGGCTGTAGCCGGTGGAGACGGGGTCGATAAAGACGAGGTCCGTTTTATCGAGCCAGGAGAAATTGTTATCTTCAATGCGATAGGGCGGCGGGAGTGCTTCACCGCGGTCGGTAAGGACGGCGCGACGTGGCCCGAGTGCGCCCATGTGCAGCCAGACGGAAGCAGATCCGGGCCCGCCATTAAAGCAATAGGTGACCGGCCGTTTTGCCAGATCACCGGCATCCTCGCGTGTATAGGCGATGAAGAACACTTTGGCCAAAGGCTTGGGCTTATCTTTGTCCTTGTCCGATTTCTTCTCCTTCTTTGCGTCATCCTTGTCGTGGTCGTCGCCGCTGGGATCATTTGCCATCTCGTCGTCGTCGCTCTTTTTCTTTTCCGGCTTCGGTGAGTAATCCTTCAACACCATATAACCAGCGGTGGCCTTATATTTGATCGGCTTGCCGCCGATCGTCGCGGTGTGTTCGGTGACGGTGAGTTTGGGTTGTTCTTCTTCCAGGTCTTTCTGAGAGTCCTTCGTGAGGTTGCCGGACTTATCAAGCTTCTTCTCGGCCTGCGCCGGAACGGCGGAAAAAGAACCCATTGCAAAGACGAGCGTCGCCGCCCACAACCACCGCGATGAAATTTTCACAGGGGCGATTTACGCCTTGCGGAAATCAAACGCAAGGGCAGAGGGATGCGCGCGATGCCATTTGGCTGCTCGATGGGCTCCGAAGTGCACGGAGCGAAAATCAGCAGAAGATTACCTGTTCGGCGGCGGTTGCTTCAGCGCCTCCTGAACCGGCGTGGGCAACTTGTCGGCACTGTGCAGGAAAAGACTTACCTGCCAGGTTTCCGGGTCGGTGAGCCGGCCGTCGAAGGAAGGCATTGCGCTGAAGCGGATGCCGTTCTTCACCACCCAGTGAGTCATCCCCACCGGATCGTCGGTCACACCTTTGTGCGGCGGAAGGAGCTGTGGGATGTGAGGGTAGACTCTCTTCGCCATCCGCGACGGCTTGTCTGGATGACCGTGGCAGCCGGCACAGGTGTCCTGATAGATTTTCGCGCCGGCCATCAGGTTTGTCTCGTCGGCCGGAAGGGGAGATTGGTCCTTCGCACTCTTGCCGATCGAGGCCGAGATCGCCTTATTCGCGAGTAATCGCTCCATCGGCAGAGGCCCGGCCTGGGTCGACATCGGGATTCCGCCGAGACTTACAAAGAGATAGCCGGCGAAGAGCGCCAGGCAGATACCGATCACGACGCCAACGAAAAACTTAATCATAATGTAATACTCCGCCGCCGAGACCCTGCGAGCCTCTGGATTTAATAGGGATAGCCCCGGCCGCTTGATCGCTCGTAGGCGGCGCCCCCTGAGATTTGGAAATTGTCGGTGCCGACGCTGCCGTGGATGTAGGTCTCGAAATCTTCGCGCCCGTATTTGCCGCCGGAGGCTCCGTAGAAGACGCCGAATTCTCCTCCGGTGTAGACGTTATTCA
>DASXPA010000046.1:0-5748 GCA_036493915.1 Chthoniobacterales bacterium
ATCCTAACGGAGCCTCTCCCATTCGGGTCAGCAGCGATGCCGCCCGGCGCCTCATCGCCATCGGCGCGGCGACCGCCACGACGGGACGCCATGTGGGCATTAACTACCTCACCACTTCGGACGGATTCCAGGACGGACAGCTCACGGAAGCACCGCCGATCATGCCCACGCCGAAGAACGATCCCAAACACCAGATCATCGACGACGGCGGAAACTTCGTCGAGAATTGGAGCCCCAATCCGTTCAACTGGGTCTACATGAAGGGAGGCGGTAACTTCGACATCGGTGTCGCACCCGCCTGGAAGGCTCTGGAACGCGTCGGCGCCTTCCAGCGCAAGATCAAGATCGCGGTCATCGATGGCGGGTTCGGCGGCGGGACCGACTTTCCCTCGCCTTATGAGTTTCAAAAAGCTTCCTTCGCTGCGCTCGACCCCACCGGGCCTAACGAGAATAGCTGCACGAACGGCGCCGTCTGCCGATGGCACGGTTGGAACGTCGTCAATGCCGCGATGGGCCAGGTCAATAACGGCATCGGCGCCGCGGGCCCGGCCGGCCCCGTGGGGAAGCTGCTCGCGATCCGGCGCAGCGCCGATGTCTTTAACAATATCCAGTCGATCACGCAGGCTCTCTTTAGTGGCGCCAACATTATCAACATGAGCTTCAGCGCCCGGGTGCCGGCGCTCCTCTCCTGGTCCGTCTATGCCTTCGATCTCGCCACCCTCCGGGCGCAGAGCGCGGGCAAGCTCCTTTTCGCTTCCGCCGGAAACGCCGGCGAAGACATCAACGAAGAAGACTGCATCGGGCCCATTTGTTGGGAATCCGCCTGGTGGACTCCCTGCGAAAATGGCGGCGTCGTCTGCGTTGGCTCGATGGATGGCGGGAAACCGGTGCCGCGCAAAGGGAGCAACTACGGCGACGACGAGCTGGATATTTGGGGACCGGGAGCCTTGTGGGTCGCCGGGGACTATGACGACAATTTGCCCCACGTCTTCACCGCGACGAGCGCCGCCTCTCCTTTCGTCGCCGGCGTCGCCGCGCTCATCTGGGCGGCCAACCCGCGCCTCGATAACAGAGATGTCGAGCGCATCCTCTATGAAACGGCCCACCAGAAAAGGAATTCCAGCGAGGTGGAACGTTGGCCCAACGTTTACGCCGCGGTCGTCAAGGCGCTGGGTGGCACTCCACCGGAGATCGCCATCCGAGTCGATGCGGTGGAGCAGTTCACGGGCTGCGAGACGCAGTATCATTTTGCCGCGACGGTCACCGATCCGGATAACGGGCCACCCACTGTTACCTGGACAAGCGACATCGCCGGCGTTGTTGGGACGGGCGATTCCTTTAGCCGCCCGCTGCCGGACGGGATCCATCGCATCACAGCGACCGCGGTCGACGGCATCGGTCTCGCCACGCGCTCCAATGAGATCGTTCTCTCCGTGGCGAACAGCGTCAAGGCGGCAAAGCCGACGATTGCCATCATCTCGCTCACCAATCATCAGACCTTCACTTCCAACCAAACCGTCACCTTCGAAGCCAGCGGTCTGGAGCCGAACAATGCACTTGGCGCTCTCGTCGCCTCGAACGTGCGCTGGGTCTCCTCCAGAGACGGCGACCTCGGCACCGGGCAGCGCATCTTCCGCACCCTGAGCATGGGCGCGCATTACATCTACGTCTACTACACCGGCGTCTGCGGTGGCACGGCCGATGACTTCCGCCTGATCCAGGTCACCGCGCGGGTGGCCGACGCTCCCCCGACCATGATCATCACCACCCCTTCCACCAACAACCAGCTCATTTACGCCGACACCTCGGGCCAGGCGTGCTTGCGTGTGGCCGGCTTCGGGTACGACGAAGAGGATCAGGACTTTGCCACCATCGAGTGGTGGGAAACCAACCGCAGCGATCTGCAATGGAAGGTTTTGTCGTTCGATCAAAACACCACCGTCTGCCTCAAACTCGCACCCGATGGAACTGTCACCACCCACGAGATCCGCCTGCGCGGCCGGGACCGCACCGGTCATAGCGACTACTCGGCGATCCTCCGCGTAACGGTCGCGCCAGGCGTGCGCTGAGCGAAGACTTCAGCGACGAGATTCGTTAGGCCAGAAGGCCATCGACGATGCGCAGAGTGCGGTCGCCGCGCTCGGCGAGTGGTTGTCCTGCGTCACAACCAGGAGGGGCCTTTTGGCGTTCGCGGGCGAGACCGAGAAGCAGATCCATGATCGCATCACCCGTTTTTTCTCCCTCCCGGGGCGCGGCACCCGTTTCCCAACAAAATGCCGCGCGGGAAGGAAATCCGCGCGCGGCATTTCGAAGTCGTAGATGTTAGCCCAAACCAAGCTCGACCAACGTCGGTTCGTCAACCGCGGCGGTCTCGACTAAACCATGATCGCGCTGAAACGCCGCGAGGGCTCCGCGCGTCTCGGGTCCAATCAACCCGTCGATCGCTCCGTGGTAGTAGCCCATGTCTCGCAAAGCCAACTGGACGTTTTCGAGCACCTGGCCGGGAGCGAGATCGTTGTAGCTGTAGATCGGCTCGCTGTAAGAATAATCGTTGTAAATCGGGCTGTAGCCGTAGGCCGGATACCAGTAGCCGTCATTGAGGTAATAATACCCGCCACCAAAGAGGACGAACCTGGTGTTGTGGTAATGATGTCTCCACCAGTCGCGATTGTGGTGTTCGTGGATGACGTGCCCTCGCGCGACTGAGAAGCTGTTCCGATTGTAGTTCCGGTGATGCCCGTGATGGTAGTTCGGGTGCGCCACCACCTGCTGCGAATGGTCCCGTTCGACGGCGCGGTTGCGAAAGCGAGCGTCGTTCGCCTGCGTCGTGCTTTGCACCGAGCGATTTTGCACGTTCCGATGAACCACCGCGGCGTGCTGGTTCTGTTGCACGGGCGCCGCATGGCGCGGGACGGCGCGCCCCGAGCGCTCCGCGCGGGCCGCCTCCACTTTATGCATCGCCTGGTCGAACTGATTCTGGCTGTCGCTGTCTTTCTTCTTGTGATCATCGGCTCGCATCGCCTGCACGAACGGCAGCGAGAGAGCCAAAGCTATGAGGAGTAATTTGTTCATAATGGTTCGCCTTCTTGAATTTCGACCGCTGAGAGAAGCGATCTATTCAAAAAGAATACGCAGCGGCGAGGCGTTTTGGCCCCCGTGTTCAGGCCTGCTGCCGCACCGCTTCGAAGAGAACAATTGCGACAGCGGTGGCCAGGTTGAGGCTTCGCGTGCCGTGCATCGGAATGGTCAGCAAGCGATCGGGATGTGCCTGCAGGAGCGGTTCAGGCAGACCTTTCGTCTCCCGCCCGAAAACGAGAAAATCCCCCGGCCGAAACGCCACCGTGTGATAAACGCGTCGCGTCTTCGTCGTGAGGTAAAAGAAGCGCGCGGTCGGATCTTGGACCGCTTCCAATTCGCCTAACGAATCCCAAAGTCGCAGCTGGACCTCTTTCCAGTAATCCAGTCCGGCCCGGCGCAAAGTGCGATCGTCTATCGCGAAGCCCAACGGCCGAATGAGGTGCAAGATCGAGCAGGTGGCGAGGCAAAGCCGCCCGATGTTTCCGGTATTCGGCGGAATCTCCGGCTCGACCAGGACGACGTTGAACAACGCTCTGAGATCTTGCTCTCCCTTTTCCTTTTCCTCTCTCTTCGGCAGGGGAAGAAAGCCAGTCGAAGAGGTAGCGGTAGAGGAAGATTCTTAGCCGAGTTTGCTCGCGACGAACTTCTCCAATTTCACGATATCGGCGGAGAATTTGCGGATGCCTTCCGCCGTTTTCTCTGTCGCCATCGCGTCGTCGTTGAGGAGGTAACGGAATTTCTTCTCATCCATTTCCAGCCGCTCCACGGGCGCGTTTTTCGAGCGATTGGGGCCGATCTTGCGTTCCACCGGCTCATGTGACTTCGAAAGCTTGTCGAGGAGATCGGGGCTGATCGTGAGCAGATCGCAACCAGCCAGCTCGAGAATCTGGCTGGTGTTGCGGAAGCTCGCGCCCATCACTTCGGTCTCGTAGCCGAACTTCTTGTAATAAGTGTAAATCTCCTGCACCGACTTCACACCGGGATCCTCCGCGCCGGTGTAGTCGCGCTTGTTCGCGGCCTTATACCAGTCGTAAATTCGGCCCACGAAGGGCGAGATCAGCTGCACCTTCGCCTCCGCGCAACGCACCGCTTGCGGAAGCGAAAAAAGAAGGGTGAGATTGCAGTTGATCCCTTCCTTCTGCAGCTGTTCCGCCGCGTTGATTCCCTCCCAGGTGGAGGCGATTTTGATGAGGACGCGTTTCCGATCGATCCCGCGTTTTTCATACATTCCGATCAGTTGCCGTCCCTTGTTGATCGAACCCTCCGTGTCGAAAGAGAGTCGCGCGTCCGTCTCGGTGGAGACGCGGCCCGGGACGATCTCAAGAATGTCGCAGCCGAATTGCACGAGCAGGTGATCGATCAAATCCTCGATTTGTGCGGCGCCGCTCAGGCCGCTGCTTTTGCGGTCGGCGATCACCTCGTCGAGCAGGTGAGCGTATTGTTCCTTTTGCGTGGCCGCGTAGATCAAGCTCGGATTAGTCGTCGCGTCCTCTGGTTTGTAATCCTTGATCGACTCAAAGTCGCCGGTGTCCGCGACAACTCTGGTAAAGTTCTTCAGCTGATCGAGCTGGCTCAATTGGTTTCCGGTTTTTTTCTCGTCGGCAACGGCAGTAATCATAACATGTTTTCTCCAGTTTGAACGGCGCTGGGGTGCGCGCTTGCTACAAAGATTACGCAGCGGGGAAGGATTCGACAATGTAAAAGTCTGAGCCCGCCTCCGGTTGAGTGAGCCGGCGAAAAAGCTACATTGTTAGTCAAGCCCATGACGAAGCAAAACCAATCCCCGAAAAAGCTGCGACTCGCGGAAACGCCGGAAGAACAAAAACGCTGGATGGCGCAATGGCGTCTCGCTGAAGCCGCCCTCCTTGAAGTGAAACGCGAAGAGCTGCGCGCCTTGTCCGATGCGGATGCGATCGGATCTTTTAACGCTCTCGACATGCCGGCAGAGATGATTTACCGCTCTCCCGAGCGGGAACAAAGTCTCGGTTTGGCCGAGCAGCAGCGCATTTTCGGGAAGGTCCGCAACCATTAATCGAATCTTCGAAGCCGCGGCTGAGCTGCAACTTTTCTGCGAGTCGCAGGGTTATCGATTCTGCTTCATCGGCGGACTCGCCGTCCAGCGCTGGGGCGAACCGCGCGTGACGAACGACGCCGACCTGACACTTCTGACCGGCTGGGGAACGGAAGAGAAGTTCATCGACACGTTCTTGCGAAGTTTCCGCGGCCGGCGCAAGGACGCCCGCGAGTTTGCGCTTAAGCGCCGAATCCTGCTCCTAAAGGCGGCGAACGATGTGCCACTGGACATCGCGCTCGCTGCAATTCCCTTTGAAGAACGCACCATCGAGCGTGCTTCCCAGTGGGCGGTTAGTCCGGAAGTTCGCGTAACGACCTGTGGTGCAGAGGATTTGCTGATCCATAAAGTCTTCGCGGGGCGCGGTCTTGATTGGCTCGATATCGAGCGGATCCTTCAACGGCAGGGAGAGCGCCTCAACTTTCGGCTGATCTTCGACGAACTGCGCCCGCTCCTGGAATTGAAAGATGCGCCAGAAAACGAAGAGCAACTTCGGCGACTGATGGAGCGGGAAGGGCTGCGACCGTAGAGCGGGCGCTCCGTCTGCCCATTCAGGGACGTAAGTTTTTTGGCGTTCGGACCGATTGAAAAACCAACAA
>DASXPA010000047.1:0-18075 GCA_036493915.1 Chthoniobacterales bacterium
CCCGCATATGCGAATCGTTTCTGGCGCGCGCTCGTGCAGTCCGATCGCGTTTTCAAGAAATTTCGGGCGCGTTTCTGTGGGAAGTGCAGCCCGGTACATTTCTTTTGGGGAAGCTTCGATCTCGCGGTGACGCGGTTCTCCGGTCGCGCCGCGCCGCCGCATCCCGGCGGAGTGCCGCATCTGCCGGACGCCGTCGCGCGGGAAGCTTATGCGCAGGAGGTGAGCAGCCTCGGTTTCTGGCCGGGTAACGCCGCCAATCCGACGCCGGTTTATTACTCCTATGCTTATCCCGAACCGGCGGGTTTTGCGGAGGCGGAAGGGCGTCCCGCGAGCGCTTCCTACTCCACGCAACTTCATGAGTTCGTGCTCCCGTACGACGATGTGCGAACGGCAGCGTCGCCGGATGATGTGCTACTCGATTTTGCGCAGAGCACTTATGACGCCGCGTCGCTTCTGGCGAAATGGGATCGCGAGGCGCTCAACGAGAAGAGTCTCCATCCGCCGCAGACGCACTCGTGATTGGCCTGAGCCCGGCCGCCCCGTGATTCTGAGTGGGGCAAAGGACTTTGCGAAAAACTCTACGCGGCGTTCATGTAGCGCTAAGCCACCACGACTCATAAGGTTCCTTCGCTGCGCTGGGGATGACAAAAAATGAGGGCCAAAGGTCTTTGGCGGAAATTCGCCCGATGAAAGGCTTCTGACAATCCGTCGAGAGCCCCCAACTACCGGCTTCCGCGTATTTTGCGGTCGCGACGTGAAATGCCGGTGGACGCAATGGCCCGCCCGCTTACCGTCTCATCTCTTTTCACACCCGATGCCGCGCCGCCCCACATTGCCTAACGACCCCGACGCCGAGGATTCCGGTCCGCGTCTTCCCGCAATGACCCCGCAGCTCGAGCCAGGCGAACCAACCGATCTGGAGCTGATGGCTGGCATTCAGCGCGAAGATCCGGACGCCCTTTCCCAGCTTTACGATCGCTACAATGGCATCATCAAGGCGCTCATCCTGCGCGTCGTCCACAACGAGGCCGAGGCAGACGATTTGCTTCAGGAGATTTTCATGGAGCTGTGGAATCACGCAAAAAATTTCTCCGCCCAAAAAGGCAAACCGTTAGGCTGGATGGTGACTTTGGCGCGGCGGCGGGCGATCGATGGCCTGCGGAAAAAGCAGGCCTATATGCGGGCCGGCGAGCGTCTGAAAAACGAAACCGAACAACAGCCTGACGCCTGGGTGCACAACGCCACCGCGGAGGAAATTGATTTCGCCGACACACGCGTGCTCGTACGTAAAGTGATCAACAGTTTGCCGCCGGCACAACAGCAGGCGATCGACCTCGCATTTTTTCGCGGGATGAGTCAGCGCGAAATCGCCGCAAATACGAATACACCTTTAGGGACGGTCAAGACGCGCCTCGAGCTGGGGCTGAAAAAAATTTATGACGGCCTGAAAGAACTGAAAGATGAGCTTTGAGGAATTCCAAAACTGCGCCCGACTTTATGTCATCGGTGCGCTGGAGAATGGGGAATGGCAAGAATTTGAAGAAGCGCGCGCCGAGTTCGGGGAAAAAGGGGAGGAGTTCATCACCGAGTGCTATCGGCTGCACGAGGCTTTCGCGCTCAGCTTACGGCCGGCGAAATCATCTGAAGCATTGAAAGAGCGGCTCATGAAAATGGTCCGCGAACGGAAGTCAGGCGACAGTCGTTAGGCGTCCCGGGGGAACCCAAACGCTTTCGAGGTCGTTGGAGGCGGTCTGCCTCCAACCGCGGGCGGTGATCGCTTGCGAAAACCCTCGTCGACCGGTCGGAGAAAATTGCTCTCTCATTGGGTCCGCACGCTCTCCGATTGAAGCCGGAGGATAAATTTCCTTGCCCCGTTTCTACGCGCGCAGTTCGGTGCAACCTGTGCCCAAGGACGGCCTGACAGCCCGTCCTCCCCGGAGTCTGATTTCACGCTGAGCGTGGCGGGAACTCCCTCGGCGCCCTTCGCCTGCCTCGCGATGACAGTGCGATTCTAACTCGCCCCTGGCGCCTACTCGTCAGTCGAAGTTTTCGCGCCGTCGCATTCCAGCTCACGCAGGATAAACTCCTGCAGGAAGCCGTAGAAATTTACCTGGAACAAACTCAAGTCTCGCCGCGAACCGATCGGTGAGCGGTAATGATCGGACAGCTCCGCTTCCGTGAAATCATATTTAGCCGCGAGCGCGAGGCGGGCTTGGTTCAAGGTATTCAGCCACGCGTCGGCGTGCGCGATCGGGATGCGCATGGCGCTGTTCGCAAACGGTTTTTCGTTCTCGCCCAGCTGTTGCAGATCAGCCGTGACCGTCTCCGTCGTCGTCTGGAAAAGCCGACGCAACTCCGGTTCGACGTAAATCTTCCATTCCGCGCAAAGCTCTTTTTCGTTAGGCGCAGCCGGCGCGCTGAAGAGCCGCTCCTCGACCGCTGGGACGGCTTCACTCTGTGTGCTTGCCGGAATTTGTCGCAACAACTCCGCCAGAAAAGGATCGATTTCGCTGATCTCGAGGCTGCCGTTCTTCCGAAATACTTCCATTGTCAGCTCGCCCGTTCGATCGTCGCCAGGAGAAGGTAGCCATGCAGTTGCTGGACGAACAACTCCGCCCGCTCCCGCATTCCGCACCACAAAATCGAACGTCCCTGCCGATGCACTTCGAGCATGTGCATCTCCGCTTTTTCGCGCGGATAGCCGAAGACTTTTTGAAAAGTCATCGTCACGTAGCTCATCAAGTTAACCGGGTCGTTATGCACGACCACCTGCCAGGGCAGATCGAGCCCTTCTTTGTTCTTGGTCTCTTCCGTGATCGCCGGACTCGCGAGGGCACAAGTGATCAAGTTGGAAGTGGGCATAAACGATAGGCGAGAAGCTTGTTGTGAGGCTGAAAATTGGCGCCAGAACCAGCCAAAATGATAACACAGCACGCGCTCGCTTCAACCGGCCAGTCGGCCCTCGTTCCGTCCCGGTCCCGCAGTTTGTGTTGGTGGACGGTGCCGCGATCGAAAGGCTGAATCGCAAAGAAGCGAGGAAATACTGCAGCGAATTGAAGCTGAACGGCGTCACGACGGGCTCACGAAAGGTGCTGCTTACAACTATTTCCGTCCCTCGACTAGGTTCACCTGGGCCAATCAAACCCCTCTCCGCTGATCGACCTCCGGTCCTCTGCGAGCTGAAGAAGCCGGGAACGTCAACAAATCGGACGTGCCTTTGCGATGCATGACCTGGCGACGACCGAAGCAGAGCTTCGAAAGTATCCACCTTTCGACAGATTTCGGCGGAAAGGTCGCGAGTTCAGGTCACTGACCGTGCGCGTGCGAAAGATCTCAATGAAGAACTCACCCCTGGAACGCCTTGATGGGAAGAGACGATCATCGCAACCGGATAGAGGATCCGTTTAAGCGAAACAGTGGTGTGGAACGCGAGTTCCGAATAATCGATCAGCAATTTCCTACGAGAGAAGTCCGATTTCGCGGTGCAAGCTACTACGATTGTTCCCAGTGAAACTTTCATGCGGGCAGCATGCTCAAAGTGAGGTTCGACGAACTGCTGGTCGGTGTGGTAATCGGGCCGCATACTTCTGAGGCCGAACATTCCAAGATTATCAGTTTAACGCGGGAGGCGGGGATAGGAGATCGAGTTGTGCATTCCGTCTTCAGCCGGGGATGCTGATCTTGACGGTTGTCTAGTCGCTTTAGGAGTTTCGGCGCGCTTTGGAGACTCTTTTTCCCCGCGTTGCTGGCTCGTTTGGTCATCGTGCCGTTGATCTTGATCGCGTCTGTTCTGGCGAGTAGCCCAGTAATAGGGGCCGTGGAGGATCTCAGTTCCAACCTCAGGCAGGCGGAAGCGCTCTCGCGCTCCGCCTGTTCGTTGAAGTTGAAGGGAGAGCTACTTCTGCGCGACGGAGTCGCGGAGATCGCGAATCTTGTCGTGCGCGGTTTTTACTTCGGTTTGCTGGCGGGTGACGATCTCCTTGACCGGCGCCGGCAACTCCTTTTCCAGCGCGTCCTTGTATGCCGCGACTGCAGCATCTTCGCCGCGCTCGGCTTCGGCCAAAATGGCGTGCCGATCGCGATTCGTCACCGCACTCTTGATGTTGATCCAGGCCCGATGCATCGCACCGGTCGCGCTACTGGAGTCTTCCGGGTCTGGTTCGCCGAGATTCACGACTTCCTTCTGCAACTCACCGGCAAAGCGCGAACGCTGCAACGAGAGCTGATCGAAGGTGGTCTTGAGCTGGGCGTCATCGACGCCGCTGGCCGATTGCCGGAAGCCTTCCTGACCGTCTTTCAATGTCTCGATCAGGCCGTTTAGTGTCGAAATAATTTGTTTCTCTTGAGCCATAAACTGTGAATCGGATGCGACCGTCGCTTCGCGCCCCCGCAGCCGCCACAATCCCCGCAAATTTGCTGGAAACGACGCCCGGCCGTAGGTTCGGGAATGGAACAAAACATAAAAGGCAAAGATTTAACCAACGAAGCACCGCGCAGTCCGAAGACCGTCATCGGTGGCTATGTCATTCTCGGCCGGACCCTCGATAAATGTCGCGCGCTCCTCGACGGGAACATTGGCGAGTATCATTTCGATTGCCCGCTTGATAACATGCTCTTCGGCTGGAAGGGCATCAAAGGCGACGATTTCAAAGCCGAAGTTGCGAAAGGGAAGAGCGACGACGAAATGGCGAAGTGGGTCGACGCGCACGGCGAGCAGAAATCTGCCGAAGAAAAGAAGCAGTGGGTCGACGAAATGGGGAAATCTTCGCTCTACAACAATCCGGAGAAGCGCGATTACTTCATTGAAGAAACGAAGAAGCTTGGGATGGATCCCGCGACCACCACGCTTTTCGAATGGCTTGATAAAGACGACAAGGTGAGCCACGAGCAGGTCGCGGCCTAACGAATCGCCGGTCACCAGATTAATCAGCAACGGCCTCGGAAACGGGGCCGTTTTGCTTTCCAGTTCCGTTTCCGAAAGTGAGAGGCACGCACCGCTTCGCCGATAAACCTATGGGGATTTCCTTAAAACCGCAGCACTTGAAACGTTATCAGCAGATCGCGTGGATCTTCATGAAGTATGGTCGCTCCGATCTCGTGAAGACGACCGGCCTGAGCGAAGCGCTCGAAGCTGAGCAGCGCGTCGCGCCGGAGGAGGTGGCGAAGGCAGACGAGCTGGCCGACGATCTCGAGAAACTTGGCCCGACCTTCGTCAAGATCGGCCAACTTCTTTCCACCCGCGTCGAGCTACTGCCCCCGGCTTATCTCGAAGCGCTTTCGCGGCTCCAGGACAAAGTGGAGCCTTTCAGCTTTGCCGAAGTCGAAAAAATTGTCAGCGAAGAGCTGGGCGCGCGAATTTCGAAAGCTTTCTCGAACTTCGAAGATCAGCCGATGGCGGCGGCGTCGTTAGGCCAGGTCCATCGCGCCACCCTTCGCGACGGTCGCCCGGTTGCGGTGAAGGTGCAGCGACCTGCCATCCGCGAGCGCATGGTGGAAGATTTCGAAGCGCTCGAAGACATCGCCGAGTTTCTCGATCACCACACCGAGATAGGAAAACGCTACGAGTTTTGCCAGCTCCTCGAGCAGTTCCGCAATAGCTTATTGCAGGAACTCGATTACCGGCAGGAAGCCAGCAACCTTACGACTCTGCGCGAGCAGTTGCGCGATTTCCCGCGCCTTATCGTCCCCGCGCCGATCTCCGATTACTGCACCTCGCGCGTCCTCACGATGGAGCTTGTGCCGGGAAAAAAGGTGACGGATCTGAGCCCGCTCGCGCGGATGGAGTTCGACGGCGCCGCGCTCGCCGAAGAAATGTTTCGCGCTTATCTCGAACAAATTCTGGTCAGCGGTTTCTTCCATGCCGATCCGCACCCCGGGAATGTTTTCATCACCGCCGATTACCGAATCGCGCTTCTCGATCTGGGAATGGTCGGTCGCATCATGCCGCGGTTACAAGAGGATCTGTTGCAACTCTTGCTCGCGATCGCGGAAGGCCGGGGCGACGAAGCGGCCAACGTCGCGATCAAAATCGGCGACAAAAAAGAGAACTTCGACGCCAAGGAATTCACCCGGCGCATCGGCGAAATCGTCGCGGTGCAGAAAAGCGCGACGGTTGAGAACATGCAGGTCGGTCGTCTCGTTCTACAAGTGACACAATCATGCGCCGAGAGCGGTATTCGCGTGCCGCCGGAGTTCTCGATGCTCGGTAAGACGCTTCTCAATCTCGATGAGGTCGGCCGGACAATCGCGCCCGACTTCGATCCGAACGCTTCCATCCGTCGCAACGCCGCCGAGATCATGCAGCAGCGACTCGTCAGGGGGCTTTCACCCGGCAACCTTTTCAGCGGCATGCTCGAAGTAAAGGATTTGATCCAGCGTTTGCCCGCGCGGATCAACAAAATCGTCGACGCGATCGCGAACAACGAGCTGAAGGTCAACGTCGACGCGATCGACGAACGCACCTTAGTCGAAGGCTTTCAGAAAGTTGCCAATCGTATCACCGTCGGTCTGCTCCTGGCCGCGCTCATCGTCGGGGCGGCGATGTTAATGCGCGTGGACACAAGTTTCCGGATCTGGGGTTATCCCGGCCTCGCCATCATTCTCTTTCTCCTCGCGGCCGGCGGCGGCATCGCCCTCCTCATCAACATTCTCTTCTACGACAAGTCCGGGCGACCTTAGCTGGACCGGTTGGGCCCGGATTCAATCACGCGATGAAACCGAGCCGCATCTTCCTCCTGACTTCGCTCGCGATGATCGCGTTCGCGAGTAATTCGCTGCTCTGCCGCGCGGCGCTCAAACAGAATCGCATCGACCCGGCGAGCTTCACGTTCCTGCGCATCTTCTCGGGCGCAGCTGTCCTCTGGCTCATCATGTGGACGCACAAACAATCCGGACGGCTGTCGGGTAACTGGTGGTCGGGGCTGGCGCTTTTCGCCTATGCCGCCGCCTTTTCGTTTGCCTACAGCACACTTTCCGCCGGCACCGGCGCGCTCCTTTTGTTCGGCGCGGTCCAGACGACGATGATTCTTTGGGGATTGCGCAAAGGCGAACACTTGGGGGCGGGACAATTGATCGGCTTGCTGGGAGCACTTGGCGGACTCGTCGCGTTGCTCCTGCCCGGCCTTTCCGCTCCGCCACTTGGGGGTTCGATTCTCATGTTGGGAGCCGGCATTGCCTGGGGATTTTACTCGTTGCTTGGGAAGTCCGAGAAAAATCCAGCCGCGGCCACTGCCGGGAACTTTCTTCGCGCGATCCCATGCGCCGTGATCATCAGCGCACTAATGATCGCGTCCCTGCACAGCGATCGCGCGGGAGTTTGCTACGCGATTCTTTCCGGAGCGATCACTTCCGGCCTTGGCTACGTAATTTGGTATGCGGTTTTGCCCGAGTTAAGAGCAACCAGCGCCGGCACCGTGCAGTTGAGTGTGCCCGTCCTCGCAGCCGGCGGCGGCATCTTGTTGTTAGGCGAGCCGCTCACGCTGCGCTACTTGTTCGCCTCGATCGCGGTTCTCGGCGGCATCACGCTCGTCGTCATCGGTCGGAATGTGAAAGTTAAGTCGCGCAGCTAGCAGCGGTGCCTCGGCCGTAATTTGGAATTGACCTCGTTTCGGCGTTCAGCGTCTCTCTTCACATGTTCAAAGGCGTCCTCAAATGGGTGCTCGGCACCGCGGCTGTCCTCTTCGTCGCGCTCGCTATTTTTCTCGTCAATCTCATCTGGTTCCGGCCTTGGAGCTTGAACCTGTTTTATGACAAGGTTTTTGCACAGTTCCTCTTCACCGAGCCGGAGATGCTTTCCTCGTTAGGCTTGGTCGAACGCTTCGGCATCACTGCCCATAACGGTAAGTTGAACGACGAATCGCCCGCGCATCAGCGGGAAGTGGGCGCGCGCATTCGCAATGACCTCGCGCAACTGCGGGAGTATCCGCTCTCGCGTCAATCGGAGTCGCAGCGGCTCTCAACGCACGTCCTCGAATGGTTTCTCGAGCAGGAAGTCGAGGGCGAGCGTTTCCAGTTTTACAACTATCCGGTGAACCAGCTCTTCGGGGTCCAGAATGGGTTTCCGACTTTCATGGCGAACACCCATCGCCTGCTCAGCGAGCGCGATTGCGATTACTACCTCGATCGGCTCCATGCGCTTCCCCGGAAGTTCGATCAGACGCTAGAGGGGCTGCGCTTGCGCGAGAAGATGGGGATTATCCCGCCGCGCTTCGTCGTCGAGGAAGTGCTCACGGAGATGCGTGGTTTCGTCGGGCAACCGGCGGCGGCGAACATTCTCGCGAGCTCTTTCAAAACGCGCGCGGCGAAGATCAAAGCTCTCACGGCGGAGCAACGGGCGGATTATCAGAAGCGGGTGGAAACTGCGATCACGGGAACAGTTTATCCTGCCTATCAAAAGCTGATCGCTTATTTCCAAAACCTGCTCCCGAAGACGACAACCGACGCCGGAGTTTGGAAGCTCCCGAACGGCGACGCCTACTACGCCCACCTCCTGCGGGTGAACACCACGACGACGATGTCGCCTAACGAAATCCACGAGCTCGGTCTGCGCGAAGTCGCGCGGATCGAAGGCGAGATGCGCACGCTCCTCGATGCCAATGGTTACGCCGGCCAGCCGATCGGCGCCGCCATGACCGCTCTCGGGAAAGACGGGCGTTTTCTTTACCCTAAGGACGACAAGGGGCGCGCCGCCGCGCTCTCCAGATATCAAAGCTTGATCGATGAAGCCACCCGGCGTTGCGCGCAGCTGTTTTTCCACACGCCGAAAGGCCGCTGTCAGGTTGAGCGCGTGCCCATTTTCAAAGAAGCCACCGCGCCCGGCGCCTATTACTCGGCCGCGTCGATCGATGGCTCACGGCCCGGAGTTTTCTACGCCAACCTCCGCGACATGAACGAAGTCCAGCAATGGACGATGCCGACGCTGGCGTATCACGAAGGCGTCCCTGGTCACCATTGGCAGATCTCGACTGCGCAGGAGACCAAAGGTCTGCCGATGTTTCGCAAAGTCATTCCCTTCACCGCTTATCAGGAAGGCTGGGCGCTCTACGCCGAGTGGCTGGCGAAGGACGCCGGTTGGTACGTGCATGATCCCTTCGGCGACCTCGGGCGGCTGCAGGCCGAGCTTTTCCGCGCGGTGCGTCTCGTCGTCGACACCGGCATTCACGCGAAACACTGGACGCGAGAGCAGGCGATCGCCTACATGCTCGACAAAACCGGCATGGGCGAAAAGGAAGTCACGGCGGAGATTGAGCGTTACATCGTCGAGCCTGGGCAGGCCTGCGCCTACAAAGTCGGGATGTTGAAAATCCAGGAACTGCGCGCGCGGGCGGAGCGGGAACTGGGCGCGAAATTTAACCTCAAAGAATTCCACGATCAGATTCTCAAGAACGGCGCCCTGCCGCTGGAGATCCTGGAAGACGAGGTGAACGCCTACATCGACGAGAAGAAAGCGTGATTGCTACAGGCTCGCTTCGGCCGAAGTGCTCGTGTAGTTCCTGCCTGTCATGAAATGCGCTCACCTGGCTCTGTTCGCCTTTGTTCTCACGCTTCAGATTTCGTTAGGCGCTGATGCCAAACGACTGCTCAAACCGGAAGACTTCGCCGCGCTCAAAGACGTCGATGAGCCTAAGCTGTCGCCCGACGGCAAAACTATCGCCTACGTCGTCGGCACGATGGATCTGAAGAAAGACAAGCAGCCGCGAAACCTCTGGCTGGTGAAGTGGGACGGCTCCGAAAATCGCGCGCTCACATTCGGCGAAAAGAGCCAAACCCACCCGCGCTGGAGTCCGGATGGCAAGTGGCTCGCCTTCCTTTCCAGTCGCGAGGACGAACACGAGAACGACCAGCTCTGGATTCTCTCCACCGCCGGCGGCGAAGCGGAGCGACTGACGAAGGAGAAGGGGAGCGTCGATGATTTTGCCTGGTCGCCTGATGCCAAAAGCATCGTCCTCGTCGTGCACGATCCCGATCCACGCGATCCAAAAACGAAGGAGAAGGAAAAGAAAACCGTCCCGCCGATCGTGATCGATCGCTACCAGTTTAAAGAGGACATCACAGGTTACCTAACGAGTCATTGGTCGCACCTGAAGCTGCTCGATCTCGCAAACAAAAAGGTGGAGGCCCTAACGAGTGGTGCGCACGACGAAGTCCTCCCCGCCTGGTCGCCAGACGGAACTCAGATCGCCTTCGTCACCAAGCGCGGCCCCGAACCCGATCGCACGGAAAACTGGGACGTTTTCCTGATTGAGCCGAAGGCCGGCGCGAAAGAGAAACAGCTGACAACTTCGTCGGAAGCCGACGCGCATCCCGATTGGCATAGCCCGCCCGCCTGGAGCCCGGATGGAAAATGCATCGCTTATATTCACGGCGGCGATCCGAAGAAAATCGAATATGCGACGCATTCGCTCGCCGTCATTCCTGCGAGCGGCGGCTCCTCTAAAATCCTCACCGCCAACCTCGATCGCAATCTCATCGAGCCTCACTGGTCTTCCGACGGCAAATCAATCTTTGCGGTGTTGGAAGACGACGGCGCCGAGACGCTTGTTCGCGTTCCGGCTGAAGGCGGCACTCCTGAGCCGGTTGTCGGCGGCCGCCGTAAGGTTACCGCTTACGATGTGAGCCGTGACGGCAAAGTCGTTGTGCGCACGAGCACGCCCGACCGCCCTTACGAAATCTTCGTCGCGGGAAGCAACCCACTCCGTTGCCTAACGAATCAGAATAACAACTTTATCGCCGGCATTCAGCTCGGCCGCTGCGAGGAGACGAAGTTCAAGAGCAAAGACGAAACGGAAGTCCACGGCTTTGTGATCCATCCGCCTGACGAAAAGTCAGGCCCGAAAATAAAAGCGTTGCTTCGTCCACACGGCGGCCCGCAATCGCAGTACGCCTGCGAGTTCGATTTCGAGAAACAACTTCTCGCCGCCGATGGTTACGTTGTCGTCCTCCCGAATCCGCGCGGCTCGACTGGCCGCGGGACCGATTACGCGATGGGCATTTACGCAAATTGGGGCAGCGTCGACGTCGAGGATGATCTTGCCGCGGTTGACGATGTCGTCCGGCGAGGTCTCGCCGATCCCGACCGCCTCGGTGTCGGCGGCTGGAGTTACGGCGGGATCTCGACCAATTACCTCATCGCATCGACGACGCGCTTTAAGGCGGCGACGAGCGGCGCTTCTATCAGTGACATCCTGGCTGGGTACGGAACCGACCAATACATCCGCGATTACGAATACGAGCTCGGTTCACCTTGGACGCATCCGGGGGTGTGGGCGCACATTTCCTATCCTTTTCTCCACGCCGACCGGATCAAGACGCCGACGCTTTTCCTCGCCGGCGAGAGCGACTTCAATGTCCCGCTCCTGAACAGTGAACAAATGTACCAAGCCTTGAAGACGTTAGGCGTGCCGACGGAGCTGGTGATTTATCCGGGGCAATTTCACGGGCTCAAGAAACCGAGCTACCTGCTCGACCGCTTCCAGCGCTATCTCGCTTGGTACGCGCGTTACATTCGTTAGGCTGCTCAGACCGTATCATGTACTTTGATTGATTAGTTGCCGGCCAAGAACGGCGAGGTAGCACAAGCGTCCCGCCTGTGGCGGCCGGCCATCTTG
Organism: Chthoniobacterales bacterium; assembly: GCA_036493915.1. Classification (GTDB taxonomy): domain Bacteria; phylum Verrucomicrobiota; class Verrucomicrobiia; order Chthoniobacterales; family UBA10450; genus Palsa-1392. The sequence continues at coordinate 11,607 of DASXPA010000047.1, forward strand.
CACGCTGGTTCCCTAGCTTTACGAAACCGTTGCTTTACCGGGGAGACACCCGTCGGACCACGGCAAGATGCCTATGCAACCCGTTCGCTAGCGATAAACTTCAGCGTTCGCCATTTTGTTCGACATGGTGCAACGACTCCCCTATCACTCTCACAAACTTTGCGCCTAACGACTCCTCGACGCGGCGCGCTGACTTTATGAACGCTGAAGAAAAACGCCTCGCCGAAAACGAACATCGCGCCCAACGCTGGCATCTTTGGGGACCATACCTGAGCGAGCGGCAATGGGGCACGGTGCGCGAGGATTACAGCGCGCACGGCGATGCCTGGAATTATTTCACCCACAACCAGGCGCGCTCCCGCGTCTATCGCTGGGGTGAAGACGGCATCGGCGGCATCTCTGATTTCAAGCAGCGGCTCTGTTTTGCCTTCGCCTTCTGGAATGGGAACGATCCAATTCTCAAGGAACGGCTCTTTGGCCTGACCGGTCCGCAGGGCAACCACGGGGAGGATGGGAAGGAGATTTTTTTCTTCGAAGACAGCACCCCGACGCACTCCTACATGCGGATGACCTATCGCTATCCGCAGGCGGCCTTTCCCTACGACGAACTCGTTAGGCAAAATGCCCAACGTGGGAAGATGGAGCCGGAGTTCGAGCTTTGGGATACCAACGTGCTGCGGGAGAATCGCTTTTTCGACGTCACGATCGAGTACGCGAAAGCAACGACGGACGACATTCTCATCCGCGCGACGGTGACGAATCACGGGCCCGACGAGGCTAAGCTGGAGTTGCTCCCGACGCTCTGGTTTCGCAACAGTTGGAGCTGGGGACACGACGATCGGCGGCCGAATTTGCGGGTCGGGAAAGCGCACGGCCCCGCAGTTGCAGTGGTGGAAGCGAGCCATCACGCGCTTGGCGAATATCAGTTGCTCTGCGAAGGCGCGAGTGAGCTGCTTTTCACCGAAAACGAGAGCAATCTGCAGTTGCTCTACGGCGTCCCGAATCCAGCCCCGTTCGTGAAGGACGCGTTCCATGAGTTTGTCGTGAAGGGAAACGGCGCCGCGATCAATCCCGAGCGGATCGGGACAAAGGTGGCCGCGCGTTATCAGATCGAAGTGGGAGCGGGCGAAAGTCGCAGCATACAGCTACGGATTCAGCCCACCGGCGGATCTGCGGCCAACGCCTTCCGGGATTTCGACGAAATTTTCGCGAAACGCCTCGCCGAAGCCGACGAATTCCACGCCGCACTCACGCCGCGTGGCCTGAGCGCTGAGCACGCTGCCATCCAACGCCAGGCGCTCGCCGGAATGCTTTGGACGAAGCAGTTTTACTACTATGTGGTGGAGAATTGGCTGGAGGGCGATCCGGCGCAGCCCGCTCCGCCTAACGAACGCAAAGAGGGCCGCAATTCGGAGTGGCGTCATCTCTTCAACGAGCGCGTCATGTCGATGCCGGACAGTTGGGAATACCCTTGGTATGCGGCCTGGGACCTCGCATTCCATTGCATCCCGCTGGCGCTGGTCGATCCGCATTTTGCGAAGGGCCAGCTCGATATCATTCTGCGCGAATGGTATCAGCATCCAAACGGACAGATCCCGGCCTACGAGTGGAATTTTAGCGACGTCAATCCGCCGGTGATCGGCTGGGCGGCCTGGCGGGTTTACAAGATTGAGCAACGTAAAACCGGGAAGGGCGACCGCGCTTTTCTCGAAACCGTTTTCCATAAGCTGCTCATCAATTTCACCTGGTGGGTGAACCGGAAGGACTCTGGCGGCCGCAACATTTTCGAAGGCGGCTTTCTCGGGCTCGATAACATCGGCGTCTTCGATCGGAGCGCCTCGTTCTCGGATGGCAGCCGCCTCGAGCAGAGTGACGGCACGAGCTGGATGGGAATGTTTTGCCTAACGATGATGCGAACCGCGCTCGAGCTGGCGCGGGAGAACTCGGTTTACGAAAACATCGCGACCAAGTTCTTCGAGCATTTCCTCGGGATCGCCGGAGCGATGAACAACGCTGGCGGAAAGGGGATCGGCCTCTGGGATGAAACGGATGAATTTTTCTACGACGTCCTCCATACCCCGGGTGATCGCTTCCTGCCGCTGCGCGTGCGCTCGCTCGTCGGCTTGATGCCACTGCTCGCGGTCGAGACGATCGAGCCGGAGCTGCTCGACGCCATGCCCGGGTTCAAGGAGCGCCTGGAATGGTATCTGACGAATCGACCCGATCTCGCCAGCCTCATCTCACGCTGGCAGGAGCCGGGCGCGGGTGCGCGACGGCTGATCGCCCTCACCCGCGGGCACCGAATGAAATGCCTCCTCCGCCGGATGCTCGATCCGAACGAGTTCCTGAGCGACTACGGGATTCGCTCGGTAAGCAAGTTTCACCAGGAGCATCCCTACGCGCTCGATGTTCATGGCGAACAGAAGGTGGTGAATTACGAGCCGGCCGAGTCGGAGACGAATCTCTTCGGCGGGAACAGCAACTGGCGCGGTCCAATCTGGTTTCCGATCAACTACCTGCTCATCGAGTCCTTGCAGAAGTTTCACCATTACTACGGCGACGAGTTCAAGGTGGAATGCCCGACCGGATCGGGAAAATTCGCTACCCTCGACCAAGTGGCGAACGAGCTGTCCAATCGGCTGATTAAGATCTGGCTGCGCAATCAGAAAGGGGAGCGGCCTTTCACGCGCCGGCTCGGGAATTCGTTAGGCGGGAAGTGTGACGAAGGTCGTTACCTTTTTCACGAGTACTTTCATGGCGACACCGGGGCGGGCCTGGGCGCAAATCATCAAACTGGTTGGACGGGCTTGATCGCTAAGTTGATTCAGCAGCAAGGCAGCCGCGGGACGATCGTGAGACTCGATCCGTTTACCGATCTATGAGAGGGCGCTCTGTGTTTTGTCATTCTGAGCGCAGTGAAGGACCTCCCAAATCACGCCGAGGCGAACGCTCGTGAGATGGACCGGCCTCAGGCTCGCACTTCGTTAGGGGTCCGCTTCGCTGACAATGACAATTGTGGAGGCGGGGAAGATTTCATCGCGTCGGTCAAATGAGTGAGTTGAACCCGCGCCGCACGATCGACGAACTAAAGGAACTGCGCCGCCTAACGAGCGACGAAAACGGTGCGCAACGCGTTGCTTTTACGACGACTTGGGCGAAGGCGCACAGCTGGCTGGAAGAGAAGGCGCGTGCCCTCGGCGCGGAAGTGGAACGCGATCAGGCCGGTGCGCGAGGCAAGCGAGCGTTTCGCGCAAGACGGGAAGGTCACGGTTGATTGGGAACGGCTCTGGCAAATCGCCCCGATGCCATTCGACGAAACGCTCATCGAATTCTGCGATGAAGCGATTCGAGAGGGGTGCGGGAAATCGCACCGGTTGCCATCCGGTCCGCTGCACGATGCCGCGGAAGTGGCTCGCGCGGGCGTGCCGAAGATGGCCATGATGTTCACTCAGAGTTTGCACGGGATCAGTCACAACAAGATCGAGGACACGCAAGAGGAGCATCTCGAGCTGGCCGCGCGCGTCTTCGATCGGATGGCGGCGAAGACGATGGCGTGGATCAGGGAGTCGCTAGGCAGCGACTTTGGTTAGCGCGCACGTCTCGCGTGCTGGTCGTCGGCGTCCCGCCGCGACCGACTTCCGCTCGCGGGGAAATCCGATTCTTCTCGCCAGAAGACCAGGCGAAATTCGCAAACGCGCGACCCATTCGCGAGACACGCGAGACGCGTGTGCTACCCAAAGGGATCGCCTCAGCGTGCGCCGACCGGCTCGGGCTGCGGCAGGTCGACAGGGCCATGTTTCGCGAGATCGGCTTCGTGGTGGCTGTGCGCGCTGCGCAGGAACGGCACCCGATCGAGCACCCGCTCCTGGAACCATTCGAGCGCGAGATAAATCACCGGTGTGATGTAGAGCGTAATCAACTGCGACACCACCAATCCGCCGACGATGACCAGCCCGAGCGGCCGCCGCGAAGAACCGTCCGCGCCAAAACCGAGCGCGATCGGGAGCGCGCCCATGAGCGCCGCCAATGTTGTCATGATGATCGGTCGAAAACGTTCGATGCTCGCCTCGTGGATCGCCGCGCGTCGATCGTAGCCTTCGTCGAGCCGATGGAGCGCGAAATCGACAATCATGATGCCGTTCTTTTTCACGATGCCCATGAGAAGGAAAAGTCCGATGACGGAGTAGAGCGAGAGACTCGAGCCAAAGAGCCAGAGCGTCATCAAGCCGCCGACGACGGCGGGGAAAAGCGTCGAGAGCACCGTAACCGGATGCACATAGCTCTCGTAGAGAATCCCGAGAATGACATACATGACAAAGACCGCCGCGATCACGAGCAACGGCAGCGCGGAGAATAACTGCTGCAGCACCAATCCTTCGCCTTGCAGCTCCCCTTTCACCGTCCCGGGCAAAATCCGCGCGGCCGTTTTGTTGATGTAATTGGTCACGTCGCCGAGCGCTACGCCCGGTTTCACATCGAATCCAAAAGTCACGCTCGTGAATTGGTCAATGTGATTGACCGCCTGCAGGCCCAGAGTCTCACTCGATTGGGTGACCGCGCGCAGCGGGATGAGCTTATTTCCATTATCGGGCTTCACATAAATCCAACGGAGGTCGCTTGCGTTCTGACGTGCCGAATCCTCCGCCTCGACGATCACCTGGTATTGGTCGTCGGCCTGCTTGATCAGGTAAACGTAGTTCTGCGAATAAGCCGCGCGCAGCAGGCTCTCGATCGACGCCGTGGAGACGCCGTAAACGCTGGCCCGCGCGCGATCGATGTGGATGTCGAGGTTGGGGTTGTTGCGGAAAAGATCGGCCCGCGGTGGGCTTGCGAAGCCGGGATAGGTTGCCAGTTTCTTCTCCAATTTATCGGCCGCGTCGTAAACTTCCTCGGGATTGATCCCGCTGAGCACATAAGTGTAACGGCCGAAAGAGCTGCCGGTGCCGCCGACGTTGATCTGCAAAACCGGCTCCGGATTGAGCGTCGGGAAAATCCCCGGGATATCGCTGCAGGCTTTACGCAGTTGCGCGGCGACCGTCTCGATGTCGGCCCTGTCGCCCGCGTCTTTCAAAAAGAGGACGGTGAAAATGCCTGCGGAAAGACCGGTGCGCCCGGCGACCGTGAAATATTTATCGACCGCGGGATTGGCTTGCAGAATCGGGTCGATCTTGTTCTGCAGCTCCTTCTGCTTATCCGGCGACGCGCCTTCCTGGACGATGAAAAATCCGTGGATCAACCCGCTGTCGCCAGTCGGCAGTAAGGTGAAGGACAGGTGGCTAAAGAAAAACCAAACGCCAACCGCGCAGGCGAGGACGATGGGCAGCGCAATCCAGCCGTGATCGAGAAAGTTGTCGAGCGTGCGCCCGTAGAAATCGCGGACGGGAATGAAGAAGCTGTTGACGAAACGCTGCATCCAGCTTTCGCGATGGCCCGCGCCGCGTTCCGCCAGAATGCGCGAACACATCAACGGCGTGAGTGTTAAGGAAACCAGACCGGAAGCAAAAATCGCGACGATAATGGTGATGGCGAACTCGCGAAAAATCCGGCCTAACAATCCCGGCATAAAAGCGAGAGGAATGAAAACGGCCGCGAGCGACAGCGTCATTGAGAGAATGGTGAAGGAAATTTCGCCCGCGCTGTTGAGAGTGGCCCGATAAATCGACTCGCCCGCTTCGGCGCGCCTCACGACGTTCTCGAGAAAGACGATCGCATCGTCGACGAGGAATCCGATGGCAAGGGTAAGCGCAAGGAGCGTGAGGTTATTTACCGAATAACCGAAGGCCCACATCGCGACGAAGGTGATGAGAAACGACATCGGCAGCGCCACCATCGGGATGAGCGTGTCGCTGGCGCGACCGAGGAAAACGAAGATGACGGCGATGACGAGAATGAAGGCGATCGTCAGTGTCCCCTGCACATCATGGAGGGAATCGACAATCGATTGCGAGCGATCGTGCACCGTAATGAGGTGAATCGAGCCGGGCAATTCGCGTTGCAATCCCGGGAGCAGCTCGCGCACGGAGCGCGCCACCGCGACGGCATTGGCGCCCGCCTGCCGCGAGACGGCGAAGACGATGACGGAAGCCGGCGGATTAAAGCCGCGCGCGAAAAAATGCCGCGAAGACCGTTCGTCGGAAATGCCGTCGATAACGCGCGCGACATCGCGCAGATAAACTGGCGAGCCGTCCGCGCCCTCTTTCACGATAATGTTGCGATAGCCTTCGGCGGTCGCGACCTGGCCCTGTGGCCGCAGCGTGATCGATTTGTTTGCGCCGTCGAATTGGCCCGCGCCCGCATAGGAAGTGCTTGCGCGAATCGCCGCACTGAGATCGTCGAAGGTCATGTCGCGCGCGGCAAGCTTCCCGGGATCGACCTTGATTCGGATGGCGCTTTTCACCCCGTAGATGTTCACTTCGGAGACGCCCGGAAGAATGTTGATCCGCTGCTGCACCTCGGTCGTGGCGTAACG
>DASXPA010000048.1:0-33945 GCA_036493915.1 Chthoniobacterales bacterium
CTCAGCGATCGCACCACGGCGGTGGCCGAAGCGGCCCTTCCGCAAAAGGTCGAGGAATAGGAACTGCTCAAAGGCAGGCAACCTTATGGCGCGCGCCTCGAACCTCACCATGTGCTCCTTCTGCGGCAAGAGCCACGCGGAAGTGCGCAAGCTCATCGCGGGGCCAGGCGTCTACATTTGCGACAGCTGCATCAACGTCTGCAAAAGCATCCTCGATAAGGAGCTGAACGAAGATGCGCGGCGGCAGTCATCAAACATCAACGTGCCGAAGCCGGCGGACATCCGGCGTTCGCTCGATCAATATGTGATCGGCCAGGAGGTCGCGAAGAAGACGCTTTCCGTCGCGGTTCATAATCATTTCAAACGCGTCCTGCAAACGACCGCGCCGACCGATACCTCGTCGGCGTTTCAGCCTGATCCGTTTGCCGATGTCGAGATTGAGAAAAGTAACATCCTCCTCATCGGGCCAACCGGTTCCGGGAAAACGCTTCTTGCGAAAACGCTCGCGAAAATTCTCGACGTGCCGTTTTGCATCGCCGACGCGACGACTTTGACGGAAGCCGGCTACGTCGGTGAAGATGTTGAGAATATTATCCTGAGATTGTTACAGAATGCCGATTACGATGTGAAGCGCGCCGAGATCGGGATCGTTTACATCGACGAAATCGACAAGATCGGGCGCAAGACCGACAACGTTTCGATCACGCGTGACGTTTCCGGCGAAGGCGTCCAACAAGCGCTTCTTAAAATTCTCGAAGGCAGCACCTGCAACGTTCCGCCACAGGGCGGCCGCAAACATCCGCATCAGGAATACATCCAGGTGAACACGGAGAAGATTCTCTTCATCTGCGGCGGCGCCTTTGTGGGTCTCGACAAAATCGTGCAAAAACGCATCGGCCATCGCGCGCTGGGTTTCAGCAGTCCGACGCTTGAGGCTGAGGAAGCGCTGAGGAAGGAAGCGGTCCGCCAGGTCGAGCCGGAAGACTTGTTAGGCTTCGGCATGATCCCCGAATTCATCGGTCGCCTTCCCGTGCTCAGCGCGCTCGATGCTCTCACCGAAGACGAGATGGTGCAGATTTTGACCGATACGAAGAACGCGATGATCAAGCAGTACACCAAGCTCTTCGCGATGGAAGGTGTGCGGCTGACGGTGACGAAAGACGCCCTTCGCGCGCTCGCCGCGCAAGCCGTCACGAAAGGCACCGGCGCGCGCGCTCTGCGTTCGATGCTCGAACGCATCATGCTCGACATCATGTATGAAGTGCCGAGCCGCGAAGACATCGCCGAGGTCACGATCAATCGCGCCGTCGTCGATGGGAAAAAAGTCCCGCTCATTCGCAAGAAGCAGGACAAAGACGCGGCCTGACGTTCACTCGCGGCGCTTTTCCTGTTGAAGGATTGATCGGCTGACGGATTGGCGCGCCCGCTTCGACTGCGCGAGTAGTCTCCGATGCGGGTCGTCGTCATCAATACCGGGACGGAGTTGTTGCTCGGGGACGTTCTCAATACCCATCTCACCTTCATCGCCCGCGAGCTCTTTCCGATGCGCCTGCGGGTCGAGCGTCAATTGGCGGTGCCGGACGGCGAACCGATCCGCGATGCGCTGGCAGAGAATCTCCCGCGAGCAGACATCATTTTTCTCACCGGCGGTCTCGGACCAACGACCGACGACCTGACGCGAGAGGTCACGGCGGAACTGCTCGGTTTGGAACTGGCTCCCGACGCGGCGCTCGAGGAATTGATTAGCGAACGGCTGCGCTCGCGCGGGATTCGCATGACCGATCGCATCCTGCGTCAGGCGCACGTGCCGACCGGTGCGGTGGTCTTGCCTAACGACAACGGGACCGCACCCGGTTTTTATCTCGCGGCGGCATCCGATCGGCCGCACCTCTTCGTTTTGCCCGGTCCGCCGCGGGAGTTGCAACCGATGTTCCGCGCTTCGGTCCTGCCCATCCTACGTGCAATCGTTAGGCAAGACATTGACCTCGATTCGCGCAATTATCACATCGTCGGGATGGGAGAGTCCTACGTCGAGGAAGCGGTCGGCGCGCAATTGCTCGCGCTCTCCGGTCTTGAGATTGGCTACTGTGCGCGGATGGGCGAAGTCGATCTCCGAGTGATCGGGCCGGTCGCGATGTTGCAAGAAGCCGATCGGATTGTGCGTTCGAAATTAGCCGCTTTCATTTTCTCCACCACCGCTGAAGATCTCGAGGCGGTGATCTTGCGGCGGCTTGCGGAAAAGAAGGCGACTCTCGCCGTCGCCGAATCGTGCACCGGCGGCTTGCTCGCACATCGCCTAACGAACGTCCCAGGCGCCTCGGAAGTTTTTCTGGCCGGCTATGTGACCTATTCGAACGACGCGAAAATGGCCGCCCTTGGCGTTCCACCGAAGGCGATTGCGGAAAATGGCGCGGTCAGCGAAGTCGTCGCGCGGGCGATGGCGGAAGGTGTGCGGGCAAAGGCTAATTCCACCTTTGCTCTCGCTACCACCGGCATCGCCGGTCCGGGCGGCGGGACGGAGGCGAAGCCGGTTGGGACCGCATTCGTCGCGCTCGCTGGGGACGGCGAGACGCTGGTCACCCATTTCTTTTTTCCCTCCGACCGCGCGACCTTTAAGCAACTTGTCACACAGACCGCGCTCAACCTGTTGCGCGGGCGCCTGGCCTAACGAGAAGCAATGTAATCTGCGCTGTCTCAGGGCAGCCCCGCGTCGCCCGTCCGCTGAGCCCGCGAACGCTTCAGCAGAAGTTGCCGCTAGTCCGCCACCACCACGGGCGTGCCGACTTTGACGTGGTTGAAAAACATCTCCGCCGCGGCTGAGGGCATGCGGATGCAACCGTGCGATGCCGCATAGCCCGGCAAGAAGCCGACGTGCATCCCGACGCCCTCATCCGTCAAACGCATGAACCATTTCATCTCCGCACCCACGAAGTGCGTGCCGCTCGGCGCCGAATCGATCCGCATGCTGACGCCGCGCCTAACGATGCGTCCGGCGCTGTCGCGAAAATCGCCGTAGATGCTCGAGTGATGCCCTTTGTCCTTCTCGAGGACGTGAAAGTTACCGGCCGGTGTTGGGCGCGCGCGTTTGCCCGAGGAGATCGGCGAATCGACCACCACTTCGTCGCCGAGCATGAGATAGGCGCGCTGCTTCGAAAGGGAAACGCGAACGTGCGAGTTCTCCGGCGTGACCTGCGCAAGAAGTCGAGGGGAGACGTTGATTGGTTCCTGCCGATGGATCAGATCAGTCGCGCGCCGCAGCGGCGGCGTCGGTCGCGCCATGTCACGGCGATAGCGGCTGATCGGAATCTGGCCCGCCGCCCGCCCTGCGAGGAGCAGGATGAGCAGAAAGAGCGCAGGAAGCTTTAGAAACCGGACCATCGATCGACTCTCGCGGCGGCGAATCGGTCGCCGCTGTTTACGAGAAAAAAATGGATACCGCGAACAAAGCCGATGGCAATGAGGAAGTTGTTTCGCGACCGGGGCGGTTTGGTGGCCCATTGCGGATTGATTTGCCCGGTTCCAGCAATCTCCTCGTTCTTCTGAGCGCCGCGCTCCCTGGATTTCTCCTCCTTCGCTGACGGGCGATGTGGGGACCAACAAGAGCAGACCGCCCTGTGCTTGTTCGTTAGGTTACGGTCGGCGATAAGTCGCGACCCGATTCAGCCAGCCGGGAAGCCAGCGCGCCTCGTGCCGGTCCGGCGGAGAGTTCGCGACCCGCTCGCGAAGGACACGCGCAGCAGAATCGGCGAAGGCGTTTGCCGCCGGGCTTTCATCCGACATTCCTTCAAGCACCTCGAGCAGTCCCCAGCCGCGGCCGGAATATCGCTCCGTCGTGAGCAGGCCTTCGCCTTTGAAGTTCACGTAATCGATGAGGGCGTAACAACCTTGCGCGCTACGCGAGAGGCGTTCGAAGCGGTGTTCGACCTTGAGCCGTTCCGCAGTCGGGACGGCCTTGAGAATTTTGGGCATCGATTGGACCAGGCGAATGACGAGAAAATCCGCCTGCAGCTCGACCGTATCCGCGAGAAAATTGCGCAGCTGCTTCATCTCCGAACTCGACGACGCGGCGAGAAATTGCGCGCGAGAATCCCAGGGACAATCGACGTCGTTAGGCAAAAGAAACTGAGGCAGCTTCTCTCCCCGCTGATGTATATAATGCAGAAGCGGCGGGAAACTTTCCTCGAACGGCCCACGCTTCCCCGCCGGATACCAGATGAAGTGGCCGATCCCGAGCGACGCAAAATCCTCGCCTGCGTTCCAGGAAGTGAGTCCACTGCGCGTGCCGCCGCACTCGTTTTGCCAGATCCGATGCCCGATCTGCACTGCTTCGCCATGGGAAAGCGTGAGCTCCACAGCCGGCGCATCGATCGCCGAAAAGAGCGCGACAAAAGCGGCGCTCACAGCCGTCAGCCAGCGCATTTTCCTTCCACGGCCAACAGCCCTTGACGCGGGCGGCATACCCGTGGATGAATCTGGCGCGGCAGGCCGGAAAAAGCGCTCTCCGCGATCAGTTATCACTTATGAAAAAATCGCTCCTCATCCTTCTTCTCGCTCTCGCCGCCGCGCCCCTCGTCCGGGGCGCTGAGCCGGATCTAAAAGATCAAAAAAACAGAGTCAGCTACAGCATCGGGCTCGACATCGGGTCTACCTTGAAACACCAGAAGATCGACGTCAACGGGGAGGTTCTCAGCCGCGGTATCCAGGACGGGATGACAGGCGCGAAGCCGCTCATGACCGAGGAGCAGATGAAAGACGCGATGCAGACTTTTCAAAAGGATATGATGGCAAAACAAGAAGCGTCCCAGAAAGAAGCGGGTGAAAAAAATGCGGCCGCCGGAAAGAAATATCTCGAGGAAAACAAGACGAAGGCGGGGGTGAAAGTGACCGCCGATGGTCTGCAGTACAAGGTTTTGAAAGCGGGAACCGGTCCGACGCCGAAAATCACCGACACGGTGAAAGTAAACTACCGCGGAACGACGATCGATGGGACGGAGTTCGATAGCTCTTACAAACGCGGCACGCCCGCAACTTTCCCGGTCAATCGCGTCATCAAAGGCTGGACGGAAGCGCTTCAGTTGATGAAGGTCGGCGCCAAATACCAGCTCGCCATCCCGGCCGACCTCGCCTATGGGGAACACGGCGCGGGTTCGGATATCGGACCGAATTCAACCTTGCTCTTCGAGGTGGAGTTGCTCGGCATCGAACCGCCCGAGAGCGCTTCGCCGCAACCGTCGGCGATGCCTTCGACTTCGCCGACGAAACCGTAACATCGTTGTAGTCTGGGGCATGGCCCCGGCCGGGACGAAGGACAACGTTTCATTCGCCCGGGATCACCGCCCCGGCGACGACGCCTGCGCCGTCAGTTAACACCCGCGATGGTTAGGCGGGGCGCGTCACTCCAGAGATCTTCGAGGCTGTAAAATTCGCGTTTGTCGCGGTGAAAGACGTGTACGATCACCTGCAGGTAATCGATCACGATCCATTGGCTGGCGGGAAAACCATCGACTGCCGTCGGCCGAACCTGGTCGTCTTCGCGCAAGCGCGTTTCGATCTCGCCCGCAATCGCTTTCAGATGCGGCTCCGACGTCCCGGAACAAAGGACGAAGAAATCGGTAAAGGTGGAAATTTCCCGCAGATCGAGCACCACGATCGCTTCCGCTTTTTTGTCGAAAGCGAGTTTGGCGCACGTTATCGCTAGTTCTTCGGGTTCGATTCCTGGAGTCCTTGGTAAAGTTTTTCGCGGCGAATGATTCGCTCGACTGCGTCCGGCACGAGATACCGAATCGTCTGCCCACTGGCAACACGTTTTCTGATCGTCGTCGCCGAAATATCGAGCTTCCGTCGCACCGCCGGATAATCGTAATCGCCACCCACGCTGGTTCGATCGAGCACGACGAACTGGACGAGCTTTTCCAAATCATCGAAGCGATACCAGCTCGGCAGCTTCGGCAAATTGTCTTCGCCGATGAGGAAGAAAAATTGCGTGTCGCTGGTTTCTGCGTGCAATCGTTCGACCGTCTCGACGGTGTAAGAAGGCGGCGGCCGATCGATCTCGAGCCGCGAGGCCGCGAAAGTCGCGTCGCCGGCGATGGCCGCTGTGAGCATTTCCCAGCGCGCCGTTGCGCTGGCCGGCTGGCAGTCCGGCTTGTGCGGCGACTGCGCAGCCGGCACAAAGAGGATCTGATCCAACGCGAGCATCTCGAGTGCGTCACGCGCCAGAATCAAGTGGCCGTGGTGAATCGGATCGAAACTGCCACCGAAGATGCCGACCCGCTTCACATCGCCTCCCGCCTAACGAGTGCTTTTTTATTTTCGGCGCCGCGCATCGAACTTAGCTTGCGACGGTATGAAGAGCGCTTCCCCAGGTCAACTGATCCTTACCGGGGTTCCAGGCAAAGAACTCGACCGCGAGACGGCGGCTCTTTTCCGCAAGGTGCAGCCCGGTGGTTTCATTCTTTTCGGGCGTAACATCGAGAGCGCGCGGCAACTGCGGAAGCTAATCGACGATTTGCGCGATCTGAGCGCGATCGAGCCGATCATAACGATCGATCAGGAAGGCGGCCGCGTTTCGCGCCTGCGACTGATCGGGCAGGAACCGCCGAATGCGCAACAGCTGCGCGAAAAGGACGACATCGAACTCGTTAGGCAACATGGCGATATCACCGGCCGCTTGCTCAGGCTTTTCGGTTTCAACCTCGATCTCTGCCCCGTCCTCGATATCTCCTTCGACGACGAAGCAGACAACTCGCTCCGCGGCCGCTGCTACGGCACGAATGTCGAAGAAGTCGTTAGGCTGGCTGGCGTTTTCAACGACGCCATGCGCGCGCAAGGCGTCGCGAGCTGCGGCAAACATTTCCCCGGTTATTCCGCCGCGACGGTCGATGCGCACCACGATCTCCCGGTCATCAATCGTTCGCGCGTGGAACTCGATGGCAACGAGATCGCCGTCTTCCGCCACTTTGCCGATCGCGTCGACAGCATGATGATCTGCCACGGTTGGTACCCTTGCTTTGAACCGGAAAAAACCGCTGCCTCGCTTTCCCACCGCATCATCACCGGTCTCCTCCGCGGCGAGCTCAGCTTCACCGGCCTCATCATGACCGACGACCTCGATATGGGAGCAATTCTGAATGATTACAGCCTCGAAGAAACGATCCGCCGGGCGATTGGCGCCGGGAATGATCTCGCGATGATCTGCCACCGCGTTCCCCTGATCGAAGAAGCGCTCCGCTACCTCGATCAGCTTCCATTTGACCAACTCGATTGCGCGCTCGACAACGTCCGACAATTCAAGTCAAAGCTCGCTTTGCCTAACGAATTCTCCGAATCCGCTTTCGCCGCGCTGAACGGGGAAATCTGGAACCTGCGCGTGGCCACGCTCGGCGAAGAACGCGCGAAAGAGCTCAGTGTCGAAGACGGTAAACGTTCTCCGGTCGAGAGCTATTAGTGGCAACCCGCGGAGGAAATCGTTGCGTTTTCTCAAGCAAAAGTCGAATCTAGCGCCGGCGTCACTGCCTCAGATAATTGGCTTTACTAATTCAGTTCGTTTGATAAAAAGACTCAATGAAAATTTCAGCTTCCTTCCAACTCCTGGCTGTTACCTGCGCTTTGTTCCTCATCTCCGCTTCCGCCCTCGCCGGCGATGCGACCTGGCTAGCTGATCCCACTAACGGCGACTGGAATACAGCGGGCAACTGGATGCCCAAGACTGTGCCGAACGGCGCCGGCCAGACGGCGACTTTTGCAATGAGCAACCAGACGTCACTCACGATCTCGGCTGACACGGAGGTCGGAACCATTGCCTACACGACCGCGGCAGATTCCTTTTCGATTGCCGTTGCAGCCCAGACCAGCCTGACAATCAGCGGCGTCGGGATCATGAATGCCTCCGACGTGACGCAGTCCATTGCCACAACCTCGGGGCCGGGCGGCCTTCTCGGTAGCGCCCTGAACTTCACGGGCAGTTCCACCGCCGGCAATGCAACGGTGAATACCCCTGGCGGCGATTCGCCTTCCGCTATGGGCGGTACCACCACGTTTTCCGATACCTCCAGCGCGGGGAGTGGCAGCTTTCTCACAACCGGCAGCCAGGCCAGCAACAGTCAGCCCGGGGTTCTGGTTTTCTCCGATAACTCGACGGCTGGGAGCGCCAGCTTCATGACGACCGGAAGTCACGTCCTGAACGGAAACGGGGCCGCCATATCTTTCGCTGGTCACGCCTCGGCAGGTAGCGCCACGCTTACCATGACCAGCTCCGATGTCACGGGGACCGCTTCCGGAGGTCAGGCACAATTCAGTGACTCCAGCACGGCCGAAAAAGCGATGTTGATTGCCACGGGCGGAATCGGGCTACCGGGCACGATCAACTTTTTAGGCGCATCCAGCGGAGGTAAGGCCAGGGTGGCGCTATCCGACAACGCTGGCCTTGACGTCTCCGGCCACGACCTCCCTGGAATGACGATTGGATCGGTCGAAGGAAATGGCCTCGTCCATCTCGGCGCAAATACTCTGACGGTGGGCGCCAATGGCTTGTCGACAATCTTCGCCGGAGTCATTGACGATGGAGGGGCCGGAGGTTCTTTGACGAAAATTGGCACCGGCACATGGACCCTCTCCGGCGACAGCACCTTCACCGGTACAGCTAACATCAATGCCGGTAAGCTCATCGTCGGCGGCTCGACGACGAGCGATGTCATCGTGAACACAGGTGGCATTCTGGGAGGAGCGGGCGCAGTGGGAAGCGTGACGGTCAATAACGGTGGAACGATTTCTCCGGGCGACCCGAAGACACTTACGGTAAATGGTGATTACGAACAAAATAGCGGCGCCACTCTGACCGTCGCCATCGGCGGAACGACGACGGGTTCTTACGACCAACTGCACGTAACCGGCCACGCAACACTAGCGGATGGTGCGGTCTTGAAACTCAATTTTATCAACGGATTTGCTCCGCATACAGGTGACACTTTTGACCTGCTGAGCTTCGGCTCTCTCACAGGGAGTTTCGGGACGATCCAGGTCGTCGGCCTTGCCGATGGGTTTCAATACAAAGTGGAAACCGATCATCACAAGCACATCCAACTCACGGCCCTGAGCGATGGCGTCCCCACGAGCACGGCGCCCAAACTCCTCAACATCTCGACTCGTCTCGATGTTGAGACCGGAGATCAGGTCCTCATCGCCGGTTTCATCGTCACCGGAAGCAGTTCGCAGAAAGTCATCGTGCGCGCGCTCGGTCCATCCGTTGATCTCCGCAACTCGACGGCGGGTTTGTTGGCTGATCCTGTTCTCGAATTGCACAAACCAGATGGCACTGTCCTCACGAACGACAATTGGAAGGATAGACAAGAGCAGGCGATCATGGATTCGGGCGTGGCGCCGACCAATGACTTGGAATCGGCCATCGTCGCCACCCTCGCCCCCGGCGCCTATACCGCCATCGTTCGTGGCAAAGACAACGGCACCGGCATTGGATTAGTCGAGGTCTTCGATCTTGATCAGCCGGTGGATTCGCAGCTGGCAAACATCAGCACACGCGGATTCGTGCAAACCGGCGATGACGTCATGATCGGCGGATTCATTGTCGGTGGCGCTGCAGATGAAGATTCTTCAGTAATTTTGCGAGCGCTCGGGCCATCGCTGGCCGATTTCAACGTCGACAATCCCTTGCAGGATCCGGTTCTCGAACTTCATAACGAGGATGGCGACATCGTCGCCTCCGACGACGACTGGCAGGATTCACAGAAGAAAGAGATTGAAGGAAGTCATCTCGCCCCCACTGACCCTCGGGAATCTGCCCTTGCCGCGACCCTTGCGCCCGGCTCCTACACAATTATCGAGCGCGGGAAGAACAACACCACAGGTGTGGGCCTGATTGAAATCTATCGACTTCCATCTACCACGGCGAGCTTTCCTCCAGCGCTTACGGCTCGCCCCTGAGGAAATCCGGGGCCTTCTCCGGCAAAATCGGAAGAGTCAGTAGTAATGAGAGCTCGCCGCTCCCGATGATGAAACGCGGAATCTGCGCGTCGTCATCCTCGGCGAAGGGCGGGCAAGAAATTTGAGCGCCGAGGGCGGCAAACGTTCGCCGGTGAAAACTGAATAAATCGCCGATAGCGAATATCTTCTGGCGGACCGCTGCTTCTCCCCGCGGCCCTCGATGTTGCGCGAAAATTAGGCTTGACTTGCCTCCCGCCGAGGAGTGCTCTCGCTCTTGAATCCAGTTTGCGTTTAGCAGGGCTGTTCATCTCACCCGGCTGTTCGCACTGGGAAGGGAAACTCAACCGATGGGGAGGTAGGTAATTATGAGTCTAATGAGCGAACAAACCTCGAGAGGTTCAACACAGATGGGCCCGATGTCGCGCGATGTTCTTCACCAAAACATCAACGTCGCACGCGAATCCTACGAAATTGAGCGTTGGTGGAAATATGGCCAGCCGGCGATCGATCGCATCAGTGCCGTGATCAATGTCAGTAACACCGGACATTTGGGGGCGATTGTTGAGGGCCTTTCCAGGCTGCACGGCGAGAACCTTCAGGTTAATATCGGTGTGCTAACCCACGGTGTGCCCGTCTTCGACGGCGCGCGCGTGGAAATAAACATCGACCAAAAGGTCAGGTAGTCGGCCAACACGAACCCCAGCCGCTAAATCGAGCGGCTGGGGCGGCTCCTCGCATGGCTCAAGTCGCCGGTCCGACGTGTGGCTATCGGGTGGTGCAATTGCATCCACTCTTACGCTGCAATCTGCGCTGCCGGCATTGCTACTCGACCTCGAGCCCCGCGCAGCATCGCAGCCTCTCCCTGGAAAAACTCTCCGCGACCCTGGACGTTCTGCGCGCGGAAGGATTCAACGCCGCCAGCATTTCCGGCGGCGAGCCGCTGCTTTATCCGGAGCTGCCCGAGCTTCTGCAGCACATCCGCGAGTTGGACATGATCGCCACCGTCACGACCAACGCGATGCTTCTCGACGACAAGCGCGCCGCCATGTTGCAGCGCGAAACAAATCTGGTCGCGGTCAGTCTCGACGGGCAACCGGAGTCGCATAACCGCGTTCGCAGTCATCCGCTCGCTTTTGAGCGCATGGTCAAAGGCGTCGCCCGGCTGAAGGCGGCCGGTGTGCCCTTTGGATTTATTTTTACTCTCACTCTGCACAACCTGCATGAGCTCGCCTGGGTCGCCGATTTCGCCGTCGCTCAAGGCGCGGGGTTGTTACAAGTCCATCCGCTCGAAGAAGTCGGCCGAGCCGCCAGCGAGCTGATCGGTTCGGCGCCGGATAACCTGGAGCTGGCCCGTGCCTTCGTCGAAGTTGCTCGTTTGCAAAAACAATACGTCGGTAGCCTAACGATCCAATACGATGTCGCCGATCTGGTGCGATTGCGCACCGCGCCCGAACGCGGATACGCCGTCGAGCCGGCCGCCGCGAACGAGACCAGCGCCGCGCAACTGGCGGATCTTATCGCACCGATCGTGGTCGAAGCGGACGGCACCATCGTTCCGTTGCAATACAACTTTTCGCGCACCTATCAGATCGGCGACATCAACGCCGACGCGCTGCCGGAGCAATTTCAAGGATGGAAAGAGAGGTCCTATCCGAAGTTTCTCGAGCTTTGCCGCGGAGTCTATGACCGCCTGATGCAACCCGCTGCGACAGAGTTTCCGTTCGTTAACTGGTACAGCGAAGTGCTAACCGCGAGTCATTCATCGTCTCGCTCAACGCAGTTAGCGAGCGACGTCGCGCCGAAGCTTGGGGAAGAGATTGTGACGTAGGGCAAAGGACTACGGATGGCTGCAGCCATCTTCTCGTAGTCATTCATCCTCGCACCGCGATCCTGCGCCGGCTGTTGCATTCTTGCGGGGAGGCGTGGCGCCTTCCGCCTGCTGCACCTCTGGATTGCCACGTTCCGTAGTATCCCGTAAGCTCTATTCGTGAGCACCGCGCAGCAAATCGAAGATGCCATTCGTACGCTTGAGAAGACAGAGCGCGATAAGCTTCTCCAGCATCTCCCGCAACTCTTCCCGGAACTAGCCGTGGATCCTGGATGGGAAAGCATTCTGCGCGATGAACGTCCACGCCGGGCTTTCAGCGCACTCGCCGATCGCTACGAAGCCGATCTTTCCGCGGAGCCAGATTGTTACCCAAAGGTCGCCGAGAGCGATTTCGATTAAGGGCGCGTGATCTCCCGCGCCGCACCGGAATTTTGGGAGCTTTACCACCAGCTATCGCCGCAACATCGGTCAGCCGCTCGGCGAGCGTATCAGTTATTCAGCGAGAATCCCGCACATCCGGGCTTGAGACTGGAGCGGCTCCGTTTCGATCCTCGCGCCTGGTCGGTTCGCGTCTCCCGAGACATCCGCGCGGCCACCCTCCGGCACAAAGACCAATGGCTCTGGATCTGGGTTGGAACGCACAAAGACTTTGACCGCCGTTTCCCTCACTAAGTGGCCCGGCAAGCCTCGACTAACTAATTAAATCGACCGCGTGAGGCAAAGCGTTTTACTCGGTTCGCGCAAACTTGCGGCCGGGATTGTGATTTTGCAGGAAATTAAGGCGCAAGCGGCTGCTAGGCACGCTCAGAATTCCTCAGCCGCTCCGAAGTGCTCCCTTGAGCGCGTCGGTCCGTCGGTTAGCCTTGCACAATGAACGCTGACGCGCCGGTAACGGAACCGTCACAAGATCAGTTCGGATACAATCCGATTGCGGAACAACTCGCACCGATCTTGATTCTGCCGAGTGGCTCCCCGAGCTTGGTTGCTGGGATAGAGTCACCATGGGGTTCGGGGAAGACTTCGTTCCTGAACCTCACGCGCGAAGTTTTTGAGCGAAGCCATCGAGATGTTCTGGTCCTCGAGTACCGGCCGTGGCTGTATTCCACCGTCGACGCGTTGTTGCTGGGCTTTTGCGTTCAGATCGCAGCTCAACTTCAAGGCAAGCCCGGGCGAAAGTACGCAATCGCCAGCAAAGCGTTTGTCGGTCTTTCTAAAGTTTTCGGAAGGCTTAAGGAGCTGCTAGACGGCTACGGGACCGTCGCAGGAGCAGCCACGGCCGGAACACAGATTCTCGCTAGTGCCGCGGATGCCCTAGGGAGCCTGCATGAAATGGATTTGTCGAATGCGCGGGAGAAGGTTCAAGCAGCGATCGACGAGGCCGCCCGATCCATCGTCATTGTGATCGACGATGTAGACCGCCTACGACCAGAAGAAATCCGGCTGCTATTTCAGTTCTTAAAGGCGGTCGCAGACTTTCGAGGAGTTGCTTACCTGCTCGCGTACTATCCGAAGGCGGTCGAGAACGCGCTGTCTTTCAGCGGCGAACTGAGTGGACGGGAGTATCTCAAGAAGTTCATCCAGCTTCCGGTTCGCCTGCCACGTGTCAGCAACCTTCTGCTCCAGCGATTCTTTCGCAATTTAGTGGCCGAGATGGGCGACACGATCGATCCACAGCTAAGCGCATCGGAGCGATCCGCTTTGGATGGTTGTGCGCAGCTGGCCGTGTTTCTACAGTGCCTAAAGACTCCTCGAGACGCCGTGCGCCTGCTGAATTCGTTTCGCCTGCGACTCCCGGACTGCAGAGGCGAAGTTAATCTCGATCAACTTCTGCTGTTTGTGCTCCTCGATTTGATTTCCACGGAGGCTGTAGACCTTGTTCGTTACAATCCGGAACTTTTCCTGCTGCCAATGGCTCGGCATCCCGAATTCGAAATTCTACAAGCCGAAAGTGCAATCTCCCGACTCATGTCGGAGGAAAAAGACAAGGCGCAAGTCCGAGAGGGGTTGTTTAATGACCTGCCAAAGGAGGACCGGCTGCTTGCGGCGAAGCTGATCGAGCACCTATTCGAACAGAGCGAATATAGTCGGGACGGCTATGACGTTCGGAACGCCCGAACAGCGCACGGTCTCATCAAGCTGCTGTATGGCGGCACCAGCTCGTTATCCTTCTCCGCTAAGGACGCCGCTTCATTCCTGCAAGGGAGGCGTAGAAATGAGATCTTGCCGCCGATTCAGTCGAGCGGGGTCTTAATGCAATGGATCTACTTTCTCTCGAGCGTAACCGACAGCGCGAAGATCAAAAATGCCGACGGCATAGCTATGGCATTAATCGAAGCCGCGAAACGCGAGCGGGATAATACTTGGGAAAGTGTTCACCGCGTAATCGCGGACTACTTAGCGCAACTCTTCGATGCGATTCCCAAGCAAAGCGACAAGCTCCGTCTATTTCGGGCCGTCAGTGCGCAACGAACAAGCCTCTTCATTGCGGAACACTTTCTGGTGACGCTCGCTTTGAGAGCAGGTCTTTGGAAAGAAGGCCGATCGTTCTCCATTGCTTCGCGACAAATCACGGATAAGCCAGACCAAGTCGAGCCCGAACACATCGTAGAGGCGGAAGCCCTGTGGTTAAAAAACGTGCGCGCGGCAGTCGCGAGGGACGCCTTACACAAGCAAGTGCATCTCGGATCAATTCTTCATCGCTGGGGCCAGTTCTCTAACAACGACTATTCAGAAGTTCAGAAGTATTTTGCGCGTTTTTGTGAGGACCGCGATCCACTGATCATTCTCCAGCACTTTGCATTGGGTAACTCTATGGACGGCCTGGAGAAAATAGTGCGCGCTCCCACAGCTGCCAAGGAAGCGATCTCCCGGTATCAGACCGAACGTGAGCTTCGCATCGTAGCTATCAGAACGATGGAGCAGTTGGAGAAACTTGCTGCTAAGTAGCTTTTTTCGTAGAATCAATGCGACTACTCCGGAACTCCGTAGGCGTGACGCCGACGACAAGGCGGAAGACCTGTGCGAAAGCGCTCGGCCTGGTGTAGCCGACTTCGAGCGCGATCTCGAACAGGCCCTTCGCTCGTTAACCCATGCCAAGAATGCGGCCGGATTGCGAAGCGCCGGTTACAAAGTTGAAGAGAGATGGATGATCGAAAATGACCGTGTTCGCCAGCGCCTCGACCGCTGCCGCAGCGTCCCCGAGTTCCGCCATTCGCGTTTCCGGGCCTTCGCCGCTAGCCGCTTTCCTGAGATCTTCGCGCAGCTCCCGGCCAATCTCTTTCGCGGTGGCGTTGGTAGCGTCATCGTGCAGGAAATGCACGATCGAGTCGAACTCCCCACGATCCAACCAAACGCCGTGACAGTCCGGACAAGAATCGATCACCACGCCCGAGTGACCGAAGACAATAGAGCGCAGCTTGATGGAAAAACATTTCGGGCAGGTCCGAGAGGAAACAACGGCGCTCACTTTCTCGACGTTGTCCACCTCGCGATTGAGCCAGTGGAGCTGACCATCGTTCACCGTGTTCTTGAGTTTGCTTAGCTCGTCCTTATCCAGCCACATTCCATGACACTTCGGACATCCCTCGAACTCGACGTGCGCCAGCGAGTAGAGGTCGAGCGCGGTCCCATCCACAGGGCAAGCCTTACTGGTTTGTCCTTTGTGTTCCGCACCGGACACCGGAGCGACGGCCACCTTAAAATCGATTTCGCTGCTCGGTCGCCTAAGGCGCTTCGACCAAAGCGGCACGTGCACGTTGTTCACGAAATCGGAGAAGCCGTGGCCCTCGACTGGCATGATCCTGGTCAGTTCCTGGTCGACCAAGTTTAGCTCGCCGCCATCCAGCCAAAAGCCGCCGCAATTCCGGCAATGATCCAGCACGATATCGCTGGCCCCCAAGAAACGGACCGGCACCAACTGGCAATCATCACAACGCGGGCAATTCCTGGTCGACCGCGCGGACTGATCTTCGGTCTCGGAGCAAACCTCGATGCTCCCTTGGACTTGAAACGCCATCTTATCGAGTTCGCCGGCGTCCAGCCAAAGGCTGCCGCAGCGTTCACAGACATCGTAGGACAACTCAGCTTTCTTGGTCGTGACGTCGTAGTTGACCATTTCAGCATTGCAATTAAGGCAGCGCATAAAGGGATTCTCTCTCGAAACTCGGGGAAAATAGCAGGCAATCTGGTGTTGTCATTACTGCCTCTACCATGGCCGATTGTGCGACGAAAGATCGCGTTGGTCTCAACCTGACGCTCAAAGACCACGACTGATCTCCCTACAAACCACTTCGAAATTCAGTCGGCGTAACGCCGACGACGCGGAGGAAGACTTGGGACGAAAGCGACAGGTCATTGACTTTACTCACAAAACCGGTCGCTTCACCGCGTGTCCGGTGGCTTTGGGAGCGCATTCATTGCCGATTACTGCAGGCACTCCTCGAAGGCGGCGGGTTCGCCGCGCAGGCTGGCGAGGGCTTCGCCGGCGAAATGGAGTGAGCCGGTGATGAGGATCGGTTCCGGCTGGCGCTGCGCTTCTCGCCAGGCATCCGCGAATGAGGGCGAGAGTGTGACGGCGAGACTTGGAGCCTGCTCGTGAAGTGTCTGGGCCAGGGCTTCGGGGTCGGCGGCGCGTTCGCTCTGGATGCGGGGGAGGATCGCTCTTTGCATGATGGGAAGAAGGGCGCGGCAGAGGGATTCGAGGTCTTTGTCGTTGAGTGTGGCGAGGATGACGGTGGCGCGCTGCGCGCCAAAAGTCTCCTGCCAGCTTTTCGTTAGGCTGCGCGCGCCGGCGGGATTGTGGGCGCCGTCGATGATGGTGCGCTTGTCCCAACGCTGGAAACGTGCCGGCCAGTGGACGTTGGCCAGTCCGCGCTCGATCGCGGTGTCGTCGATGGCGATGCCGGCGGCGCGCAAGGCAGCGACTGCGAGCGCGGCGTTTTCTTTTTGATAGGAGCCCGCCAGCGCGACGGGAAAACGGGTGAAACTTTCCCTAACGAACTCAAGCGGCGTTTCGCATTCGCTCGCGTGGGCGCGGATGACGGCGGCGGCATCCTCCGGTTGCACGGCCGAGACGACAGGAATCCGGGCTTTAACGATGCCGGCTTTCTCGCCGGCAATTTGCGTGAGGCTGTTCCCGAGCCATTTCTGATGATCGTAATCGATCGGGGTGATGACGCTGACGATCGGCTGAGTGGCGTTGGTCGCGTCGAGGCGACCGCCCATGCCGGTCTCGAGGACAACGATGTCGGCATTCGCGTCGCGAAAATGCGCGAGGGCGAGTGCCGTTGTGATCTCGAAGAAGGTCGGATGCGGGTCCCAATCGGCGACGAGGTCGCGGATGGTCGTTAGGCCACGCGCGACTTCTTCTTCCGAAATCATTTCCCCGTTCACCTGAATCCGTTCGCGAAAAGTGATGAGGTGAGGGGAGGTGAAGAGCGCGGTGCGATAACCGGCGGCGCGGCAAATCGAGTCGAGCATCGCGCAGACGGAGCCTTTCCCGTTGGTCCCGGCGACGTGGAGAATGCGCTCGTTAGGCGCGGGCAAACCTAACGAGTCAAAGAGCCGCCGGCTCGATTCGAGTCCGAGCTTGATCCCGAAACGCTGGGTGCGGAAGAGCCAGGCGAGCGCCTCGCGGTACTGCGAGTGAGGATTGGCTGCGGATGGCATCAAGCTTTTCTCAGGAAGGGTTCGATCCGCAGATCTCGCAGATTTTCGCGGATGAGGAAGAGGAGGGCTCAGCAAAGTCTGCGCTCATCTGCGCAATCTGCGGATGACTACCGGCCCGAGAAGTAGGCGAGGAATTGCGCGAGCTGTCGTCGCATGGCTTTGCGATGGACGATGAGATCGATCAGGCCGTGCTCCTCGAGAAATTCCGCGGTCTGAAAACGCTCGGGCAAATCCTGGTGCGTGGTTTCCTTAATCACGCGCGGTCCGGCGAAGCCGACCATCGCTTTCGGCTCGGCGATGATGACGTCCCCTAAGGAGGCGAAGCTCGCCATCACTCCCGCGGTCGTGGGATTCGTAAGGACGGAGATGAAGGGCAAATTTTGCTCGGCGTGGAGGGCGAGGGCGCCGCTCGTTTTCGCCATTTGCATGAGGCTGAGCATGCCTTCATACATGCGCGCGCCCCCCGACGCCGAGATGATGATGACGCCGGCCCGTTGCGTGGTCGCCCACTCGATCGCGCGGGTGATGCGTTCGCCCACGACCGAGCCCATGGTTGCCGCGAGAAAGCTGAAATCCATCACGGCGATGGCAACTTTATAGCCTTCGATAAGCGCGTGGCCGCTGAGGACGGCGTCGATGAGGCCGGTGTTGTCCTGGTATTTGCGAAGGCGATCCTTGTAGCTCGCCATGCCTTGGAACTTGAGCGTATCGATCGAACTGAGGCCGGCGTCGAGCTCGACGAAGCTCTCTTCGTCGCAAAGATTCGCGATTCGCTCCTTCGCGGTCAGCGAAAAATGATAATCGCAGCGGGGGCAGACACGCAGATTTTCCGCGAGCTCGATCTCGTGCACGACTTCGCCGCAGCCGGGACATTTCTGCCAGAGGCCTTGCGGCATCTCGCGCTTCTTTTTGCTCTGGGTCTTGAGCGATGGTTTTTTGAAGATCGCCATAAATCAGCCGCGCGCGGCGGTCGCTGCATGCACGGAGAGGGCGCCGGATTTTTTTAAAACCTGCGCGCACTCGCTCAGCGTCGAGCCGGTCGTGAGCACGTCGTCCACCAGAAGCACCCGCAAACCTTGCACGTCGACGCCACGCCGTAAACGAAAGGCGCCGCGCAGATTTTCGATCCGCTCGCTGCGATCGAACTGAGTTTGCGTGGTGGTGTAACGAATGCGCTGGAGTAACGGGCGCACCGGAAGTTTGCAGCGGTGATGCAACTCAGCGGCGAGTAGGTCGGCCTGATTGAAGCCGCGTTCGCGCTCGCGCGCCGGATGCAACGGCACCGGCACGATGCAGGCGAAGCGACGGCCGGCGAGCCGCGGATCGTCGAGCGCTTCGCAGAGCCACGCGCCGAGCTGGCGACGCAGATGAAGTTGGCCGCCATATTTGAAACTATGCATGACTTCGCGCACGACGCCGCGGCTGCGATAGGCAGAGATCGCCGCTTCGAAATGGAGCGCGCGATCGGAGCAATTCGCGCAGATAAAAGTTCCGCTGATCGCGCCATCGAACGGCTGTGAACAGCGGGCGCAGAAAGGAGCGCAGAGCCGCGGCGCTTCATCCTCGCAGCGGCCGCAAAGCTGTTCACCCGGCTCCACGCCGCCGGCACAGACCGCGCAAAATTCCGGATAGAAGAGACTAACGAGTCCGCGCAGCGGGTTCCGTTTGGCGAGCGCCGACATAGTTCACCCAGCCACGCACAAGCGCCGAACTGAGGCCGCGATCCTAAGAGGCGCAATCCCGACGAGCAAGTCCTTTCGCTCCGGGTAAGCGCCAAGGGCATGTGGTGGGTGAGCGACTACATCGGACCGTCTACAACCACACAGACTCACTCCAGTGTTGACTGCCAAAGCCCAACTAATTTTGAATCCCGGTTACCCTATCTCAATGTCCCCGAAAAGGGGGTAAGCCCCAGCTGCCCCTGTTCTATACTAGGTTGGGCGTGACGACTGAGGCTTGATGACGAGTCCTTGCCCGGTAGGTAGGGATAGGACATTCACTCCAAGGATAGCTGCGGCTGCGTCGATGGCTTCAGCCTGCTGCTGACAGCCGAAATAGGAGTAGTCGTCGAACAGCACGAGCGCGCCTGGGGTTAAACGGGGCCAGAAAAACTCCAGCGCCGCCCTTTCTGGACAAGCGCAATTCATGTCGAGATGCAGAAACGCCACACCATCGGCAGGAACCTGCGGCAGTATTTCAGGAACTACGCCTTGGATGATGACGGCGTTTGGCCACTCGGCGTAGTTTTCGCGGATGCGTCCCAGATCCGTCACATACCCCCCACTCGCGATCGCCTTTTCTGCCAGTTTGAGCCGACCTGCTTTGATTTCTTCGCTCGAATACTGTGCCATGATTGGTCCCCGAAATGTGTCGATGAGATAGAAACGCTTCGGCACATTTTTCCATTCGAGTCGGCGCATGATAGCGGAGCTTACAAATCCGGCATTCACGCCGCATTCCACGAAATCGCCGGGAACTCGAATGGCGGTCGCTGCCGCCCATAACGCGACATGCACGCGCCAATGGATGCCGCTATCCACTCCATGACCCGCCTCCACACCGCGCGCGTATGCCGCGAGGAACGCGGGATCCTTCAGACAATGGTCATTATTAACAGTAAACAGGCCGTCTCTGAGCACGTGCTTGCACTTTACAACGACAGGAGGAACTGGTCGGCGCAGTTTCCTCAGAAGCCTTCTGATCATGCAGTGCTCACTATCGGTGAAACGTCGGTCTTCGGCAAAGGATGCTGCAACAGAGATACGCTGGTCAGAACGTCCCTCGTCAGCCCCGGCACCTCGAACGCGATCGCACGTAAAATTGGCGCCAGTGTGCAAATCTTCATTCACCCGCTTCGCCGCGACTCGTTCCCCACAGGCTCGCAGCCTGGCTCTCACCGCCGCGCGCTTTCCGAGACCGCGGCGCAACAGTTGATTGAGGTTGCCCATGCTCCTCCTCCTGAGCCGCACTGGGATGTTACCGGCGAGAGCGCCGGAGCCTGTGCTACCCAGACGTGACGGCGAGGAAGGCATTGGGCAATCCCATGCGAAAACGAAGGCGATCGAGGAATTGGGCGTCGCGCATCGGTTTTGGGATATCGAACTTCCAGAAAGCGCACGGCTGCGCGACGACTCCGGCCGCTGCGAGGATGGCGTTGGTCGCCCGCCGCGCCGCTTCGTTCGCCGCTTCCATCGTCGCGAGATCGGTGTAAGTGCGGACGTAATCTGCGGCGAGAAAGAGGTTACCGATTTCCGTGAAAGCTTCGGGGCGCAAAGCGAGCGACCCGGCGTGATTGATAAGGAGCGGTTCCGCATTCGTCACTGCGCTCGGATTGGGCAACTGGATGTCGGGATCGAGAAACCAATCGACCAGGTTGTCGTCTGAAATCCGCACCTCACCGGGGCCGTTTAGCGCCGCCTTCAACTGCGCCCAGACCTCGTCCCTGATCTCGTCGCGCGTAGCGGCTTCGACCGCCGGTTTGCCGTTGAAGTTGCCCGGCGCGGTCCAGTTCGAGATGTCGACGGAGAGCACACCGCCGACCCGCCCGTTGCCGTATTGCGACAGATCGTAGCTGTGCCAGAAACGACGCTGCGAGATCGAAGTCAGCGCCCAGTTTGAGTCGAGATAGATGGCATGGCCGTCCGCCAAGGGTTCGTCAGCGGCGAGATAGAACTGGATGCCGTTCATCCATGCGGTGCGCAGTTCCGCGACGCGCGAAAGCGATGGCGCCGCGCGCGCCATTTCGGGCGTGATGAACCCACGCATGATTTCGACCGGCAATGCCGCGATGTAGAAATCCGCGGTCACTTCGTTAGGCTGGCCGTTACGTTCGATCGTTACGCTGCGCAGCCGGTCGCCCTCGAGATTGAAGGAGCGGAGCGGCGAATTCGGTTCGAGCGCGACGCCGAGACGCTCGGTGAGATGCTGTCGCCAGGGATCGATCCAGACGTCGTTCGTTGGTCCGTTGAGGAGACGATCGAAGACGCCGCCGGGCACGAGGATTCCGTAGAAGAGCTGCAGCAAAATGCGCCCGACCGTGCGCGTGCTGCCTTCCTCCGCCCGCATCGCGACGAGCGACCGGGTCATTCCTTGCCCGAGATATTTCTGGTAATTCTCCGACCGGGTGCGCGCGCCAATGAAATCCCAGAACGGCAGCGGCTCGAACTCGGCCAGGAATCGCTCCTCACAGCTCGTCGCGAGCCCGAGCAGTCGCGTGACGAAATAAGCGATCTCATCGTGCGCGATGTCGAGATCGTCGAAGAGGGCGAAAAAGGCGGTTCGAAAATCATCCAGCGTTTCCGGGAATCGTGCGACCCAGACCGGATCGACCTTGCCGGCACGGGCGAGCAAAATCCGGCTCGCCTGGACGAGGTTATCGGCACAGCTCGCGCCGCGATCGCCGAACGGGATCCGGCTCATCGTGTCGGTGATGTGTTTGTAGAAACCGGGGAAGAAACGGAAGCCGTGCTCGCCCGGAAGATCCCGCCGCCCGTCGGTGCCGGTGCCGGGGAACGACATGCTCCGCGCCTTGCCGCCAAACGCCGCCTGTCGCTCGTAAACCGTGACCGCGAAGCCGCGTTCCGCCAGCTCGTGCGCCGCGCTCAGCCCGCCGACGCCGCCGCCGAGGATCGCGACGGTCCGTTTCGCTGAGTTCGTTAGGGGCGGCATCGCGCGGCGATGTTTGTGAGCGCGCCAGGAATTGTCAAGCGTGCGCGGCAAGCGGCGCGTGGGCGAAACTAATGAGTACGGGGAGGAGAGGGGAGAGGGCGCCTGCGCGGATAATTCACCCAGCCACGCATGAGCGCCCAACTGAGGAGCGCGATGCAAAGAGGCACGATTCCGACGAGGAAGTCTTTCCCGAGCCAAGGGAGCGCGAGCAGGTCGCGATGCGCAGCCCTGCTGAAAACGCCGTTGGCGAAAATCCAGCCGGCGTGCAGGCCGATCGGGAGCCAGAGCGAGCGCGTGAGCAAGCGAGCGTCGGCCAAAATGCAGGCGACGACAAAGAGCGTGCAAAATCCGCCGACGAAGAGTAGCGGCTCGCCAAATTGTGCAAACGATCGGCCGAGCGCGATAAAGCCCGTCCACCAATGAACTGACTCGTTAGGCAGGAACGCTGGAGGTTTTACGAAATGGACGATCGCAAAGAGCGCGGAAGTAAGAACGACGGCACCGACTCGTGAACAACTGCGCAGAAGAACACCGAGGATGAAGCCGCGAAATAGCAACTCTTCCAAGACCGGCACGACCAACGCCGCGATCAGAACAGCCGGCATCTTCTGCCAGAGAAACGGATGCCGCAGCGAATAGATCGGAAGCGCAGCGAGGACGGCGCCGCCGCAGAGCAAGGGAAGCGCCGCGGCCGCGAACCCGACGCCAAGATCCGCTCCCGCGAACGGATTTTTCTCCAACTCGAGATCGCCCCAGCTCCGCACCCGAAACGACCGAAAAAGTGGCCAGAGCAAAACCAGCGCGGCGATCAAGACCGCGCGGTCGAAGTAGCTGTGAAAATCGTAGCGTGCCAACCGCGGCCAAAAGCCTTGCGCGATCACCCATTGTCCGAGCCAGAAAAGCAGCGGCGCGAGGAGCGCCCCGACCAGCAGCACGCCCGCGAGATAAAGCACCAGTCTGGCCGCGTCTTTCAAGGGTGCTAATGTAAGGAGCCGAGACGATGCGCAGTCAACACATATGGACCTCGCGCGACGAGGAGGGACGGAAACGCGAAGTACGGGTGACCAAGTTCGGCGGGCAGTGGAAATTCCAGGCGAAGTATCGCGACGAGGACGACTGGACTTATTACGATCTGCCGCTTCTCGACGACCTGCGTGAGCTGAAGGACATCATCTTTCGCAAATATCAGCGGCGCCGCGCATCAGCCGAAGATTTCGCCGCCATCGAGAAAATGCTCCGCGACCGCACCCGCGATGAAAGATAGCTGGAATACCGAACACCTCGTCGCCGCCGACAAGCGCTACGTCTGGCATCCGTTCACGAACATGGGCGAATGGTGTGCGCCGGATCACGAACCGATCGTGCTCGTGGAAGGGCAGGGGGCGATCGTCCGCGATAGCCGTGGTCGCAAATACATCGACGGCAACTCCTCGATCTGGACAAACGTCCATGGCCACAATCATCCGAAGATCAATGCCGCCATCAGGGCGCAGCTTGACCGCGTCGCCCACACTTCCTTTCTCGGGACGACGAATCCGCCCGCGATCCAGCTCGCCGAGGAAATCGTGCAGCTTTTTCCACGGGAGAAGTTCGGCCGCGTCTTTTACTCCGACGATGGCTCGACCGGCGTCGAAGCCGCGCTTCGTATTGTCAGCCAATACTGGCAACTAACTGGCTCCAAGCGCCGGACTTTTGTTTCCTTCCGCCATGGCTACCATGGCGATACCGCCGGCGCAGCCGTTCTCGGTGCGGCCGCTCTTTTTGGCAGCGGGCTGAACGACTGGTCGGCGCCCGTCCGGTGCATCGGAAGCATGGAAGA
The DNA here is from genome assembly GCA_036493915.1 of Chthoniobacterales bacterium. Lineage (GTDB taxonomy): Bacteria > Verrucomicrobiota > Verrucomicrobiia > Chthoniobacterales > UBA10450 > Palsa-1392. Next base: position 23,922 of record DASXPA010000048.1, read on the forward strand.
ACTTATGGAACTCCCTGAGCCGACAAAAATAGCGGCAGTTATCATCGAGCCGACGATTCAGGGCGCCGCCGGGATGAAAATCTGGCCGACGGGGATCTTGCGTAAACTCCGCGCCTGGTGCGATTCGGTAGGCCCGCTCCTCATTGCCGATGAAGTGATGACGGGATTCGGCAGAACCGGAAAAATGTTTGCATGCGAGCACGAGAACATTCATCCTGATCTTTATGTGTTTGCCAAGGGACTGAGCGGAGGATATTTACCATTGGCTCTTACGCTTGTCTCAGATGAAGTATTTGAGCCATTTCTGACGGCTTCCCGCGAGGCGGTCCTCTTCTATGGGCACAGTTTTACTGGCAACCCGCTCGGGTGTGCAGCGGCTCTTGCCAGCCTGAAGGTATTCGAGGAAGAACGCGTACTAGAAGCGATTAGGCCCAAAATCGGCCTCCTTCATCAGGGATTTGCGAGTCCCTCGAGCCGTTGCGTGGGAATGATTGGGGCGCTCGATTTGCCGAGTAGCGAGTTAGCCGTTGCTGTTTGCCAGACAGCTCGAAGCAAAGGATTGCTCACCAGACCGATTCGCGAGACGGTGGTCTTCATGCCGCCTCTCTGCATTAAAATGAGGCAGCTGAAATCGGCGTTAGCCATTTTGGAAGAAGCTGTTGAAATGGTTCTTGCGGGTTTTGGAGAAAACAATTTACGGCCGTTTGAGACCGTTTGATCGTAATGGCCCGCGGCCTTCGACTTGATACGGCACTCGTTGAGCGCGGCTATTTCTTGAGCCGTGGGCAGGCACAGGCGGCGATCATGGCCGGGGAGGTGCGAATCAATGGCCGGACAGCGGCGAAACCTTCGGATTCTGTGAGGGAGTGCGAGAAAATCGACGTCACGCCGCGGCCGCGCTACGTCGGCCGCGGCGGAATGAAGCTGGAAGGCGCCATCGCGCATTTCGAGATCGATTGCGGGGGCAAGACTGCGCTCGATATCGGTGCCTCGACCGGCGGCTTTAGCGATTGCTTACTGCAGAAGGGCGTTCGAAAGGTATTCGCGATTGACGTTGGGCACGGACAACTTGCCTGGAAAATCCGCGACGACCCGCGCGTGATCGCTCTCGAGAAAGTGAACGCAAGGTGGTTGTCGCGCGAGCAAATCCCTGAGCGGATTGAGCTTTGTGTGATCGACGTTTCGTTTATTTCTCTGACTTTGATCTTGCCCCCGGCGTTCGAGTTGCTAACTCCTGACGGAGTGATCCTCGCCCTGATCAAACCGCAGTTCGAACTCGCCCGGGAAGACGTGGGGCGGGGGGGCATCGTTCGCTCTTCCAAGCTGCACGCCAAAGCTCAGGAGAAGATCGCTACTTTTGCTCGCACGCTCCGAGCGCAGAGGGTTGGCCTGTTCCCTTCACCGATTACCGGCACGGATGGTAATCAAGAGTTCTTCATATGTCTCCGAAAACCATCGGAATAATCGCCCACACCGGAAAGGCGGGGGCTGCCAGCCTGGTGCGACAGCTGCAGACCGCGTTCGAGGAGGCAGGCTTGAGCGTGCAATTGGAAGCCGCTACGGGCGCGCTCATCGGCGTCAATTCCGCCCAAGACGTGGCGCAGCTTGGCGCGAAGTCCGACTTGCTCGTCGTGCTCGGAGGCGATGGAACGATCCTCAATGTTCTGAGCGGCCTGGAGGATCAGATCAAGCCGATCTTTGGAATCAACATTGGTTCCCTTGGCTTTCTTACTTGTCTCAACTCATCCGCTCTCCCGGAGGCGGTGAACTCCATCGTCACGGGGAAAATAACCTTTAGCGAAAGGGCTCTTCTGGCAGTGGAAATCGGGCGGGAAGGGGAGTGGGTGGAGGAAGCGCTCGCGTTGAACGACGCTGTCATCAGCCGCGGTGAGATCTCGCGTTTGATTCGCCTCCGCACCCGAATAGATGGCGAGTCGCTAACCGAGTTTAACGCCGACGGATTGGTCATTGCGACCCCGACCGGTTCGACCGCTTATTCGCTCTCAGCCGGCGGGCCGATTCTTACCCCCCGCTCCGGCGTCCTCGTGATCACGCCGATCTGTCCGCATGTGCTCACAAATCGTTCAATCATCGTCGAGGATAGCTCGGTCATCGAGGTTGAAGCGAGCGAGCCGGATTACCCGATCTACCTTACGTTGGATGGAAGAAGCCCGGTGAGCTTGCAATTTGGGAAGGTCGTTCGCCTGCGAAAAGCGGTCGCGACGCTGCCTTTGGCGGTGCTGCCCGGCGTCTCCTTCTTCAGTGTGGTAAGACAGAAGCTGAAATGGAGTGGAAGCACTCTCTGAATGATCGGAACGAATCAAAACTTGGGGCAAGAGTGATGCACTTTCGAGTGGAGTTTGCCCATACTGATATGGGCGGGGTCATGTTCTTTGGCAGATATCTGGAACTGGCTCACAGAGCCTACGAAGATCTTGTCTGTCACGGTTTCGGAATCGAGTGGCAGAACTGGTTTGATAACCCCAACTGGATCGCTCCCATCCGCGCACTCAATGTTGAATATCTTTCTCCGCTTCGTGGTGGTAGCGAATGCCAAATTCAAGTCCGCGTAAAAAAATCAGGCGGATCTTCCTTTACCCACACATACACCTTTGTCTCGGACGGGAAAGATGTTGCCGTGGTCAGTTTGACTTCGGTCTTTGTAGATAAGAAGAGCTTTCGCAAAATCCCGATACCAGGCCCGGTCCGAAAAGCTCTGGAAGAATACCCGCTCGCGGAGACAGCAGCAACCTAAGTCAACATGCGGATAAGCTCGTTGAGCTTCACTTTCCCCAATGATGTTCGCGGGAGATAAGGGACCGGATAAGTCGCCTTGATCCTTTCGTGCGGCAGGACCTCCTGATTGAATTTTTTCGTGACTGCTGCAATGAGAGATTCGTCTTGAGTCGCGAAGGCCATGACCACCCGGTTGCCCTTGCGGGGATCTGCGACGGTAACAACGCAAGCTTCTTCCCGCCGCTTGAGTTCGGTCAGGACTTTCTCGAGAATGTTTTGTAACGCCAGCTGCGAAACCCTTTCACCATTTATCTTTACGAAGTCGTCGTTGCGGCCGCGAAACAGCAGGAAACCGTCCGCTATTTCGACGATGTCCTGCGTTTGATACCAGCCATCAATCTTGGGATCAAAGAACTGCACTTTCCCTTCGTTGAATGTCGCCACTCCGGTCAGTAGGCTGGGGCTTTTTACCGCCAACTTACTGTCGTCTCCCGTCTTGGCGGTGATGTGGGATAATATTTGCAGTCGGGGCAGGCCGTTTGCTAAAAGCGAGGCTAACTTTGCCGTGGCAATCTGGGAGCAGCATTCCGTCATCCCATAAGACGGCAGCAGAGGCCACCCAAGCCGCCGCGCCCGAGGGTAAATGGCTGAACTCAGAGTTGCTCCACCTACGATCGCTGCCCTCAAGGAGTCGGGCGCTCGCAATTGCAGATTCACCAAGTCCCAGATCTGTGTGGGGACGACTGAAACCAACGTGCAGCCTGAGGCGCAAAGATCATCGTAGAAACGGTGAGGGCTCCACTTTTGGCCAATGCCAGGCCAAAGAGTGATCTTGCTCGAAGACAACGAAGCGCGAGCGTAGATGCTCAGGCCTCCGACATGGAAATCAGGTAACGCCAGGAACCAGTGATCCTGATTTCGCACTTCCAAGTGCGTATTGACGGCGGCAGCTGATACCAAAAACGCCTGCTTGGACAATGCGACCAGCTTTATTTCATCGTGATCGGCGGAACTGCCACTCGTCGCGAGCCAGAGATGCCCTGGCAATTTCGGAAGCTGCTCCGGCCGCAAGGAATCCGCCTGCTTGAGAGCGGGATTCAGCAGGATGTGCGATCTCTCCGATTGCCAGTCTACAATGGTTCCCATGAAATCTTTTTCAGCATTTCATCCCACCCGAATCCTATGCCGCCCAATGTCACTCGACTCTCAATTCCCCCACAGTCGTAAAGGCCCGGGTGAGAAATCCCCAGCGGCATACGTAAGAGCGGATGGCTCTTAAGTTGGATACTTCGGTAAGCCGTGTAGTTCAAGCCGAGCGGATGATCAAAGGCTGTGGTGATCACAAACTCCTTTCGCTCGTCAAAGTTTGCGTCCCGGCTTGGCTTATAAACTGAGAGATCGAATTCGTCATGCGCAGGACGAATCCAATCGGAGGCGACGGGAACTCCCCAAGTTTGTCTTATCTCGACCCAAAGCTCTTCCTTGGTCGAAGGGTCCTCGAAAAAATCGATCACATCCACCTCACCGAGCGCCGCAAAAAGTAATTCTAACTCGCTGCGTGACATATAACTGCCATTGGCGTCCAATCGCAGTTTGACGTCATTACTCCTCGCAAATTCAGCCAATTCGCGGAGCGGAAGACTTTCAACGAGTGAGGGCGAGATTTTGAGCTTCCAATACCGATGACCCTGCGCGACCAATTCCGGCCAACGGTCTGGATTAGCCAGATCGTCGCTGCGCAAATGCCAATGACTATCCGGCACCTGAGTTCCACTTGGAAGAGCAGCGCGCCCTTCCCGACGCAATTCCGCGTCCAGGAAAGCCCAGCTCCATTGTGGCTCCATCGAAGGATTCCTCTTAAGATGCTTTAACTTTTCGGCGAGGGTCTCGTCGCCCGCTTGAGGCCATGCCGACATACTGGCATACCCGAAGGACAGATCGGCGAATCGGTATCTTAGCAAAGCCCCTTCAGCCGCGGCCTTCGTCGGATCGCTAAAGTGCAAATAATAGAAACCGCAGGCGATGTCCGGGGCCATTAGAGCGTTCTTCCGCCCCACACCAACAAACCTGTGAAGGCCAGACCAAAGGTCATTTGGGTGATGGCGGCCAGATGAAGCAACTTATTCATGTGCTCACTCGGTTGAAGAAGACAGGCACGGCGAACAACGCCGACGGCCAAAACGAGAGAGGGTAGGAACAGGAGTAGAAATATTGTGGGCCGATTCGTCCAGTAAAACACCAAACCAAAAGCGAGTGCGAACATTAGTGCGATCTCACATCGAGCGAACCACGCACCGAAGCGAGCCGGCAGTGTCATTTTCCCAACCGTGCGATCGGTATCCATGTCGCGGAAATTGTTGATCGCAATCAGCACCGTGGCCAGCGCTCCCACCTGTATTCCGGCGACGAAAGCCTCGACGAGCCACTTGTGGGTTTGCAGGTAGGCAGTTCCCATCACCGCGACGACGCCAAAGAAGACGATGACGAAGAAGTCTCCGAGGCCACTATAAGCCAGCGGATGAGGACCGCCCGTATAAAGATAACCCAAAAGGAGCGAAACCGAGCCTATAGCCACAATGGGCCAGCCTCCGCGTAAGATCAGTGGCAGGGCCACGATGGCAGCGAGGATAAAGCACCACGAAGCCGCGGTCTTGATTTGGCTAGGACTAAACCAACCCATGTGCGTGGCGCGTCGCGGTCCCAGCCGCAGATGAGTATCTGCTCCCTTTTCAAAATCCAATGCATCGTTGAACAGATTCGTGCCAATCTGAATGAGCAACGCCGAAAAGAGGGCATAGAACGCGACCAAGAAGTCCACCTCAAATCCCAGGAAGTGGGCCACTGCTACGCCGACAACGACCGGCACCACGGCCGCTGAAAGCGTCTTCGGACGGCAGGCCAGGAAAAAGCTCTTAAGGGAAGCGAGGAAACTTGTCGAAGTTGGGACGCCGTTTTTCGATAAAAGCATTTTTCCCTTCTTTCGCTTCCTCGCTCATATAATAGAGGAGCGTCGCGTTACCTGCCAGATCGAGGAGTCCCATCTGGCCATCGCAGTCAGCGTTCAAAGCAGACTTTAAACAACGCAAGGCCAGGGGCGAATGCTGAAGAATTTCTCGACACCACTTCAGCGTCTCCGCCTCGAGCTGGGCGAGCGGGACAACCGCATTGACCAATCCCATCTCCAGGGCCTGTTGCGCGTCATATTGGCGACATAGATACCAAATCTCGCGAGCTTTCTTTTGCCCGACGATGCGCGCCAGATAGCTACTCCCGAGGCCGCCGTCAAAGGAGCCAACCTTCGGACCTGTTTGCCCAAACCGGGCATTGTCTGCCGCGATCGTCAGATCGCAAACCACATGCAAAACGTGGCCGCCCCCGATGGCGTAGCCAGCGACCATCGCGATGACCGGTTTCGGGAGGTAACGAATTTGCTTGTGCAGATCCAACACATTCAACCGCGGCACGCCATCCTCGCCTACGTAGCCAGCATGCCCGCGCACCTTTTGGTCGCCACCGGAACAGAACGCGGCTGTTCCCTCTCCGGTCAAGATGACGACGCCAATCGAGGAATCGTCGCGACAAATGGTGAAGGCCTGCTGCATTTCGGCGACCGTCAGCGGCCGAAAGGCGTTGCGAACTTCAGGGCGATTGATTGTGATTTTCGCGATTCCATCGTTCGTCTTTTCAAGGGTAATGTCCGAAAAAGTTTCTATCTTTTGCCACCCTTCCGAAACATCTAAGTCTGAATTCATACCGTTCCTTTATTAGTTATTAGATTCATTGTCCGCAAGGTCATATGTTGATTTGAGCGAAAAAGGAATTGAGAAGAACGGCTAAGGCTCGCGGCTTCTCGTGCGGAACCCGATGACCACAATTGGGAATTGTCTTGACGGAGATCGAGGATTCGCTTCTCCAGGTCTCGTTCGCTATCTCCACAAATTTCGCATCTTTCTCGCCTACTACCCATAGGATCGGGATGCGAAGCCGTTGCAAACATTGTCGCAAATCTTGTTGTGTTCCCAAGCTGAAGATTTCCAGAGCCGCCGCAAGCTTCTCGGGCGTAAATGACTCGCGTTTTGGCCGTATCTGATGTCCCACGAATACCGTCCGCCTGTTCCAACGGGAAAGCGCCCGATCCCAAGGCTCATTCGAGAAGATCCTTGCCCAGCGACGATCCTCGGCAAGCCGGGCCTTCTTTTCCGCTTGAGACAACAAGCCCGGATGGCCGGAGACGACAATGAGGGCTTTGAGAAGGTCCGGGCGGCGACAAGCAAAAGCCATTGCCAGGCGCCCCCCCAGGGAGTAGCCACACAAAATTAGCGAGGATAACGCGCCGTATTTTTCGGCAAAGGCATCCAACCATTCCGTCATTGAGTCGAATCTCAGGGGCGGCAGGTCGTCCCATAAGTTGACGCAGACAACATTCCAATCCTGCGGGTCTTTGAGTTCCTTCAAAACTGGCGCCCAGTCCTTCGGAGAACCCAGGAAGCCATGCAAAAAGAGAATGGACCCGCGGCGCTCGTCCTTCATTGAGCGTGCTCTCGCCAAAAGGCCCGCGTTGATTCCGCATCGGGTGTGATTTCGACGATCGTGCGCCGGGCGGTCGATTTTGCCAGGGCCTCGTTTTTGAGGTAATCCAAGTCCCACAATTTGGCCCAGTGTTCAAAATTTAGAGCGTGGCTGTTAAGGAACCACGGGTTTCCAAATATGCGTTCAAAGATCTGGCCGCCTCCGTTATTGATAATGATGATCTTTAAATCCAGGTCCGGTCTCTGCCGTAAGACCCAAGGCGCCGAAAGGTCGTACAAAGCGGTCAGATCTCCAAAGATTCCAACATTCGCACTGCCCTCAGCGGCCCAGCCCAGAAAAGTGGAGACTTGGCCATCTATGCCGCTGAGTCCCCGGGTGCAGTGAATTGCGAACTGCCTCTCGGTGTAGTCCGCCGCCAAGTCCCACTCGCGAATCGGAAGACTGTTGCCCAGAAAGACTCTGGATTGCGCCGCAATGTTTTGACTGAGCCAACGCATCCAACCCAGCTCCGATCGCGGGTGCAACTCGAGCAGAGCATTTAATCGTTCGAAACATCGCGCGTCTTCTTCCATGAACTTCGCCACTTCGCTGGAATCACAATTCTCGAGGTGTTCTGCCAAGACTTCCAAGTGACCAAGATTATAATCGAAGACAGCGCTCGGACGCGCCAGGCCCGAGAAGTTTGAGGTAGCTAGCGAAATCACGGGCAGGGTCAGGAACCGATCTTCTAAGTCGCGCCAAAAGCGGAGCGTAGGGACTCCGCCCACCCGAATGACTCCGTCGATGGCGCCTTCTGCAGCTAGCGTGGGAACCCTCTCTGCACCAGCGCGCAAGATATGACTCGACGGCCGTCGCTGTTGAGAAGCTGCTTCAGCGTACACGAGGCAATTGCCTCTTTCGACCAATTCAGCGACAAAGGGGTCTGCCGGTAATTGACCGAGGATGAGAAGTGGCCGTTCGATCTTACTGAGAGCTGTTGCCAGTTCGGCGGGGCGGGGGAACTCGCTGACTTGCGATTTGCCAGGACTTACCGATTCACTCAGTTTCGCGGGTTTATCCAGGAGTGGCTCTGCAAAGCAGACATTAATGTGGAGAGGGGGACCAGCGCCGAACTCGATGGCTTCGGCCTCCTCAACCGTTGCGACATCGAAAGTTCGATTCACATAATGGGAAAACAAGCCGACCTGTTCCGCGCTTTGCGGAGCGCCGCTGCCGCGAAACGTCCGGGGCCGATCCGCGGTCACCGCAATCAAGGGGACGGCGGCATAATGAGCTTCCATGAGAGCCGGTAGAAGTTCGCCAGCCGCGGTTCCCGAGGTGGTAACGATCGCGACGGGCTCGCGCCCCAGGGACCAGCTCCGCCCCAGAGCAAAGAAAGCGGCTGAACGTTCTTCGAAGAAATGCCAGACGTGAGCTTGCGGACATGCCTGCAGAGCCACGACGAGGGGGCTGTTGCGGCCGCCGGCACAGAGGCAGACCTCGGTCACACCAATGCTAAGGAGCTTCTCAACAATGTGCGAGGCCAAATCCACGTTCATAGGTCTAACAAATTTCGAATGGATTGAATCTTGGCGAGACACTCTTGCCATTCCCATTCGAGCTGACTGCTTTCGATCACGCCGCACCCGGCATTGATACAAAGGAGTTTCCCTCGCCACTGAACGTTTCGGATCGCCACCAAACAAGAGAAACCTGCGTTTACACGTGAGTTTTCCGGATCGCGCGAAAAACTCACTCCGAATGGCGCGCCAAAGCGCCAGCGCGGCAATTGCCGATCAGCCTCCTGCAGCCACGCCCGGCCAGCCGAGTTGCGAGGGTAGACACCGAGGGCGGCCGTCGGGTGCAGACGTTGCACGACGTCCCGCAGGGAAATGGAGGCCCGCCGGACCAACACTCGCAGGGGAGTTTTCAGGTGCACCAACCCAGGAACCTGGCACTCGTCAGTCGTGCCAATCTCGACGGAACCGAATTCAGATAATCGTTCCGAAAGATCCTCGATGACCAAGGTATGTTCTCGGATCGCTTTGGGATCATTGAGTAAGGCTCCGTAGTGGTAGCTTTCTAAAGTTTTTGTGCCGGCGACCACTTCAGTCGTCACCACCTGAGTATCTTGCTCGTAATAGCAAAGCCGTTCCGGAGTACAACCGATAATCCCTTCAGCTTCGCTCCATGTGCCATATAGGTAAGTCGCCGATTCTTTGCGTAAAGCGGCATGCAGCCGCGCCGCGATCCATGAAGGAGAAACTGTGGCTGACGCCCGAATCTGACTATAAGGGACGCCTTTCAAAATCTCTCCACGGTCAATAAGACCCTTCAGGGCCGAGAACTGTTGGGAAAACACATCGCGTGTTGCCGCTTCCCAAGATACAACCGGAATTTTTGGCGACGCAGTCAGATAACTCTGCAGCGCTTCCTGTAGAGTCAGACGGTCGACGATTGCCTGGCCTTTTGGAACGGATTCATTATCTGGGGCTGCAGCAGCAAAGAACTCGGGGCAAAAAAAGCGAAGGTTGGAAAGGCCAGGAGAACCCGACGGATCTCGACTCGCATCCCAAGCGAGAAAAAAGGAGTTGGTGCCGGAAGCGTAGATCGAGCCGTGCGTGAGAAACCTTTGCAGATCTTCCGGGGCCAAAGCGGCGGGCGCGTGAGGCGAGAGGGATTTCATGGACGACTTAGCACTAGCACGTTTCCAATTTCGTTCACAAACGCAAGACGCGGCACTTCCCGCCGTGGCCGCTGGCCTCGAAAAGGAGCGTTG
>DASXPA010000049.1:0-8640 GCA_036493915.1 Chthoniobacterales bacterium
ATCAATCTTTGTCGAGACGAAGCCTATCGACGGGCCTTGCTCGCCGCCGATCTCGCGATCGCGAATTCCTGCAGAATCGAAAGATTCCGGATGATCGAGGCGAATTTTTGTGTCGCGCCATATATGACCCTCCGGTCAAAAAGACGAAGCACTTCTGGCCATCATTATGCGGAAGCGGCCGCAGCACATCGTCATTAGCGCGGGTCGTGGCTTGCGGGATAAACTTGGCCTCTTCCTCCTCGATTGGCTGGATCACCACCGCCATTCATTGCATCGGTGCGGCTCTCGGTTTCTCACCGGCGCCCAGGTGCACATCCCAAATTGGGCCGACAAGGTCTATCTCGGGTGGCTCCTTCGCTCGCTCGCTCAGCCACGGGTTTTCATTCCGGCGTTTTCTGGAGCGCGCGGCGCCTGCCGTTGCTTATTGGAAAGACCGCGAACAAGTTGCCTCCGCTCGAGAAAATTTCGTTCCGAGGATGAGGCCAGGTTCAGAGATTGCTTCCTCCTGATTACGAGACACCTTGCTTCGCAATGGAGGTTCCCAGTCTTCAACCCATTATGGTAGAATCGTTAAACAACGCAGACCAAGAGCGTCGAGAGGAACCGCCAGCGGTTTGCCCTCCTCTCTCCGCCGCCGGGTCTGAACGGGACAAGATTTCGGAAATGAATTGGTACTGCCTCCACGTCGCCCCTCGACAGGAAGGCAAAGTTGCCGCTTTTCTCCAACGCGAGGTGCAGGTCGAGGTTTTTGCGCCGCGCATCCGTTTTCGCCGCATGCGCAATGGCGGGCCAATGTGGGCGACGGAGGCGCTGTTTCCCGGCTACCTGTTTGCGCGCTTCTATTACTTGGCGCAACGCCGCCAAATCCAGGCGCTCCCGGGTGTGACGAACATCGTCCGCTTTGGCGATCGCGCCGCGGAAGTCGATGCGGCGCTCATCGTCGAACTGCGGGCGATGGTCGCTGATGGCGAAACTCTTGAGGTCGCGGCCGATCCTCAACCGGGCTCCGAGGTGGTGATCACCGCCGGCCCCATGAGTGGTCTTCGAGTGCTCGTTACGCGCGTTCTGCCAGCGCGGCAGCGCGTTGCTGTTTTGCTGGAGTTGCTGGGCGGCGAACGCGAAGTCGAGATCGAGACAGCACGGGTACTTCCTATCAATCCGCGAAGAGCTTGTTAGCAACTTCCAAATGGATGATCGAAGGAGGTCGCAGAAAAGCGAAAACGCTTTCGGAAAACGAACCGAAAAGACGGACGTTTCCTTAATCATCGAATTGCGCCGCCACCCAAACACCTTGTTCCGCACGCTGGGAGGCATGACTCCTGCTGCCTCTGAAAGGTGATGTTGCCGGCACTAGGATTTTCCTGCCTTGTCATCCTGTCGATAAAATACCTCGCCAGGCTGCTCGCTGAGTCGCCGGTTGGCTATGAAGATGGGAGCATGTTTTATCTGGCGGCGTAGCAAAATCGCTCGGCAGTTGCTGGATTTGCGGGAAAAATTCCGCAAAGAAACCCGACGCTCTTGGACGCAAGTCTCAAATTTGAGTGGTCTAATTCCGCAGTCCCAAAAAAAATCTCTTGCCAATTTTTGCCAGATTGTAAATCATCGCAGCGTGGCTTGCCTTTTGAGTGTCTCCCCTCGGATTCTTCGTCTTCAAAACGTCACCTATATTTTATCAAACATCGCCGGCTCCTCGACTGTCTCAGAGGAACCATTCATCTATTCTCTTTTGAAATTGGCGAAGAGCCAGCAAGCGGAGTCTGGGCAGCGCGATCTTGTCCTTTGAGCCTCCGATAGCCCAGGGGCTCCGCCTTATATCCCAATGAGTCGATATCGTTTCCCGGCAAAAAAACAAAGGGCGACCAAGGGCGGCAGCTTGCCCGGATGCTGCGCCGCTCATTTTCCTCCCAGCAGGATATTGCAGGTTGCTGGTCTCCAGCTTTGCGCCGCTGGCACGGAGGCTGAACGCTGGCCACGGCTTTGCCCTTCCACCCTTTCGGAATAACCGGTGAATCGAAGCATCCAAATTGCGCATGAACTGCCGCGCCGAGAATAAGCAACATCCGCCGAGGGAGTCGTCCGCGAAGCAATGATATTCCATGTCCGGCAAAGTCGCGCTCAAAGCATCTTCCGTTGAGCTGCGCTCCCAGGATTTCACCTCCATGCACCACTCGTCCGCCCACTCCCAGCCATCTGGTGCGACTTCTCCAGAGGGATTGCCATTCTCGGCTCAGGCGGTCGCGCATGGATTTCGTTATCCACGACCGCCGGCAAGCCCAAAATCGGGCGACGCTCCAATAGATGGCGCGCTGCCCGGCCTGGAGCTTCCGCGCTGGAAACGGTTTCTTGATCTTGCCGTTATCTCTCTCACTTGGTTCATCTGGTTTCCGCTGATGCTCTTGCTTATGCTGGCGATCAAAATCGTCTCGCCCGGCCCTGTATTCTATCGCCAGGCGCGCATCGGTTTACGGCGAAAAATCTTCATGATCTACAAGTTTAGGAGCATGAAGGCGAACGCGGAGACGCGTTTGCACGAGGCGCATCTCGAGCGACTCATGAACGAAGAGTGTCCCATGACGAAGCTCGATGCCGCTGGGGATCCCCGCCTCATCCCGTTGGGTCGTCTCCTTCGGGCATCAGGACTGGATGAACTCCCCCAGCTCTTCAACGTCCTTCGTGGCGAGATGAGTCTGGTCGGGCCTCGCCCCTGCACGCCGCATGAATTCCAACGTTACCAATCCTGGCAGCGGGAACGCACCGAAGTCCTTCCCGGGATGACCGGCTACTGGCAGGTTAGCGGGAAAAACAAAACCACTTTCAATGAGATGATTGCGATGGACATCTCTTATGTCAGAAGGATGTCTCTTTGCGGAGATCTCGTCATCATCGCGAAGACATTGCCGGCCATGGTTTCACAGTGCCGCGAGTCATGGCAATCACGGCCCGCCAACAGAAATAACCGCAAGTTATTCCAGGGCGCCGGGAATGCCGAAGACATTTGAAAGCTAACGGACAAAGGGAGGAGAAGCCTGCGCGGATCGGGCTCGTTGGGTGCGGCTATTGGGGACCACTTCTCATCCGCAATTTTCGATCCATCCCGCGCTGCAACCTGCGCACGATCTGTGATGCCAGTAGTGCGCGTCTGGAACACCTGCACTGTCTCTACCCCGAAGTTACGGGCGTCCGTGAATACGAACAGCTTCTGGCGGATGATGAGCTGGATGCCATCGTCATCGCCACGCCCGTTAAATCTCATCACCCTCTGGCCAAGGCCAGCCTGCTCGCTGGCAAACACACCTTCATCGAAAAGCCGCTGGCAGCTTCCTCGGAGGAATGCCAGGAACTAATCGACATCGCCGAGAGCAAAGGACTCGTCTTAATGGTGGACCACACCTTCCTTTACTCGTCGGCGGTGGAAAAGATTGTCGAGATCGTGCAGGCCGGAGACATCGGCGACATTCGTTACATTAACTCACGGCGCCTGAATCTGGGTCTATTTCAGAAAGACATCAACGTCGCCTGGGATCTGGCCCCGCACGATATCTCGATCATTCTCCATATCCTCGGCGAACTGCCCTCGTCCGTAAATTGCCAGGGAAACGCGCATGTCACTCCAAAGATCGAGGATGTCACGAATATGTCTCTTACTTTCGGGCGCAAGCGTTTCGCCACGATCCAAAGCAGTTGGCTGGAACCGCGCAAGGTCCGCGAGATGACGATCGTCGGTACCCGCCGGATGATTGTCTACGATGACCTGAAGACTCACGAAAAGATTCAGGTCTATGATGTGCGGGTGGAGCGGCCGCCGCATTACGACAGCTTCGCAGAGTTTCAATACTCCTATCACTATGGAGACAGTTACATTCCACACGTCCAGCAGGCGGAACCGCTCAAAGCCGTGTGCGAACATTTTCTCGATTGTATCGAGAACGGGGTCGAGCCGATGACCGGAGGGCGCGAAGGGCTGGAGTTGGTCAAAATCCTGGAAGCAGCCAGCTGCTCTCTCCGAGAACAGGGTGCTCCCGTCTCTCTGACGCCGCCGAAGCAAAATAGTAGGCGTCCAAAAACGGACGCGCTCGCGACCGTGCCCCGGCCATGAGCGAAGCGGTCGCTCTTCATCAGCTCATCGCTCCTGATGTAAAACTGGGACGCGACGTCTGGTCTACGGGTTGTTAGCCTTTACGGCGGTGAGAGTGGCGATGAGACTCGAATCGGCAGTTTTGTGGGGATCCAAAAAAGGGCGAAAATTGGTGCGCGTTGCAAGATATCGAGTCACACCTTCGTCTGTGAAGGAGTCTCGATTGAGTCAGAGGTCTTCGTCGGTCACGGAGTGATTTTTATCAATAACCGCCGTCCGAAAGCGACTAACTGCGATGGGGATCTCCAAAGCGAAAGCGATTGGTCGTGTCAGAATACCATCATCAAGCGAGGTGCAGCTTCTAACTCCCCGCTCCTAGCTCGTAGCTCCTAGCTTCACCATTTCGGCGTCTCAGCATTTCAGAATGTCCGTACCCTTTCTTGACCTTCAGGCGCAGCACGCACCGCTGCGTGCCGAGATCGATCGCGCGATCGGCGAGGTGATCGACCGCGGCGCCTTTGCCGGTGGACCTTTCGTCACAGACTTTGAACAGGATTTCGCCGCTTATTGCGGCACCGCTGAGTCCATCGGCGTGGGCAACGGCACTGATGCCCTTTGGTTGGCGTTACTCGCTAACGGAGTGGGGCAGGGGGATGAAGTCATCACCGTTCCCAGTACCTTTCTGGCGACTGCCGAAGCGATCACCTACGCCGGGGCGACGCCCGTCTTCGTCGATATCGACGACAGCACCTATACGATGAATCCGGCGCGGCTGAAGGCTGCGCTCACTCCACGCACCAAAGCAATCATACCGGTTCATCTTTTTGGCCAGCCGGCAGACATGGACTCGATCATGGAGTTCGCGCGTGCTCATGGACTGGTTGTCATCGAAGACGCCGCGCAGGCGCATGGGGCAGAATACAAAGGGCGCCGCGCTGGCTCTCTCGGAAAGGCGGGTTGCTTCAGTTTTTACCCCGGCAAAAACCTTGGCGCACTCGGAGAGGCTGGCGCGGTTGTAACGGACGATCCCGATCTCGCGGAGAAGATTCGCGCTCTTCGCGATCACGGTCAGACGCGTAAGTATCATCACGCGATGGTTGGGTGGAACTGCCGGATGGATGGCATCCAGGCCGCGGTGTTGAAAATCAAACTGCGCTATCTCACCGTGGGCAACGAGAAGCGGCGCGCTCACGCCGCTTTCTATTCCAGAGTCTTTGCAGGAATCGAGGATATCACCGTGCCGGTAGAAGCCGGTTACGCAAAGCACGTTTATCATGTCTACGCCATCCGGGTGCCGGAGCGCGACCACGCGATGCATTCGCTGCAGGGCGAAGGGATTGGCTGCGGCATTCACTATCCCATCCCGGTCCATCTCCAGGAGGCATATCGAGATCTCGGTTACGGATCGGGGGCCTTTCCAATGGCGGAGCGCACTTCCGCTGAATTTCTTTCTCTGCCGATGTTTCCCGAGCTGACCGAGAGTCAGTTGGAAGAAGTGACGGAGGCAGTGATGCGCGCTGTGGGCGTCGGCGTGCTCTCCTAGGAGCGCAGGATGGGACGCATGGTTATGGAAGCCGCAGGACCGCTTGTGCTCGGTTCGTTTTCGCCAGCGGCAAAATCCGATCCGCAATCGAGTCGAGGTGTGCCAACACAAGCACAGGATGGACGCCGATCGGATCTCGACGTTGAGCGCATCGATCCGACTTTCGGATCAGAATGGGATGATCTCATTCATTGTCATCCCGCGGCGAATTGCTTTCATGGTTCTGCCTGGGCCAAAGTCCTGATCAGGACTTACGGTCATCAGCCCTTCTATCTCCGCTTCTCGATCCGGAACGAAACTGTCGCCTTATTGCCGATCATGGAAGTGGCCAGTCCTCTCACTGGGCGCCGCGGTGTGAGCCTTCCCTTTAGCGATCACTGTCCGCCTCTCATGTTTTCCGGCGCGGGCGCCTCGGCACTCCAAACTCCCATTCGCAACCTGGCTCGAAAAAGACGTTGGCGACATCTCGATCTGCGCGCCGAGAGCGAACTAACTTCCGGCGTTCTATCGTCAGCGAAATTCTACGGGCACACCTTGGACCTGCGCCCCGGTCTCGAACAGAACTTTTCCGGGTTTCATAGCTCTGTCCGTCGCGCCATTCGTAAAGCGGAGGCGAGTGGGCTGACTCTCCAGATCGAACAAACGCAAGAGGCGATGAGAGATTTCCAGTCACTCCACATCCGTACCCGGCGTCGTCATGGAGTGCCGCCGCAGCCCCCCGCTTTTTTTCGGCACATCCACGAGGAAATCATTAAACCTGGCCAGGGCTTCATCGCTATCGCGCGACGCGGCCCGATCGCCTTGGCTGCTGAAGTCTTTTTCATCTGGAAAGAGAAAGCTCTTTATAAGTTCGGGGCTTCCGAACAAAGCAGCCAGAGCCTGCGGGCAAACAACCTCGTGATGTGGGAAGCCATTCGACACCTTGCGAACAAGGGCATCCAGGAGCTTGATTTTGGCCGCACTGCGGTCGATCATGAAGGCCTTCGCCGATTTAAGCTGGGCTGGGGCACGGAAGAGAGGCTGATCCCCTACAGTCGGTTCGATGTTGCTGCGGGTGAATGGCGCCCGGCTCGATCGACGAATCCTACTTTGCTGACTCACCTTTTTGGCCATATGCCGTTAGTTGTCAACCAACTTGCCGGTCGCCTCCTTTACCGCCATCTCGACTAGAAAGGTCGTCTTATGTCCGAAGCCATCGCTCAGTCGCACCCGTCGGTTTTTAACTTCAGCAACATCCTGCGTGCGCTTTTCAAGCACAAAGGCAAGATCCTTCTCCTCACTCTGCTCGGCCTCCTCGCTGCCGCGGGGGTCTATTTTTTCTACCCGCCGGTCTACGTCTCACAGGCAAAACTACTCGTACGCTATGTCATTGAGCGCAGCGGCGTGGATCCAACGATCGATAGCACAGACACGAGAAATAGGGAGACAGCTGCAAACGCGATTAACTCCGAGGCGGAAATCTTGAACAGCTGGGACCTTGCGGTGCAGACGGCTGACGTAATCGGCCCCAAAAAGCTCCTTCCCAGAGCTAAGAATCCGACCGCCGCCGCCGCTGCTGCCAAGATCAGCAGCGGGCTCAACGTAACCCTCCATAAAGGAGACAACATTCTCTTCGTGTCCTATCGGGATCGCGATCCAGAATTGGCTCCCCTCGTTTTAAACGAACTAATCACGCACTACTTTATCAAGCACTTGGAGGTCCACCGTTCTGCCGGCGCATTCGATTTCGTGACTCAACAGACCGATCAGGTTCGTGCGCAACTGAATCAAACGGAAGACGCATTGCGGCCACTGCGAGAAAAGGCCGGAATCATTTCGCTCAGCAGCGGCACCACCGCGCTTCAGGACGAACTGACTAAGACGGAAGACTTGGTGCATGACTCGGAAGCGGCGTTAGCCGAACAGGGCGCGCGCGTCCAACAGATCGACACTGCCGCCGCAAGGAAGGCCAATTCATCAGGTCCGTCAGTTACACCAAAAGCCACTCCTGCGGGGATCGCTGGCACAAGCGTCAAAGCAGCGCCTGCTCTCAGCCCTGGTTCATCAGCGCAACCGGCCGCGACAGCCATACCGAAACTTAAGGCGAGCAATGCTGAGATTCTGCAGTACCAATCCCTCCTGTCTCAACTCCAGCAGCTTCACAAAACTGAAACCGGACTCGAATCGCGCTACACTTCTGCCAATGAGCTAGTGCAAACGAATCAACGCCAGATCGCGGAGCTCGAAAAGAAAAGGCGTGATCTCGAAGCGGCCTTTCCTGATCTGCCCGACACTATCCGCGGCCTCAGCGGACGCAGCGGAGATAAGGAACTGAACCCGGCTTTGGAGAAGGCCAACCTTGCTGGCCTGAAAGCTAAGACCGCTGCGCTAAAAGCGCGTTTGCACGATGTCAAGGAGCAGATCAACCAGCTCTCCGAGCTGCGCCCCCGGATCGCAGAGTTGGAACGCAAAGAAGAGTTGGAGGAAGCGAACTACAAGTACTTCCAGGCCACCTTGGAGAAAGCGCGCATCGATGAAGCGCTCGATCCTTCCAAGATGCCAAACATCAGTGCGGTCCAAAAAGCCTCTCCATCTTCGCTCGATACCACTAGCCGTAACAGGATCGTCGGTGGCCTCGCGGCTGGCGGACTCGCGGTCGGGGTGGCTATCTCTTTCCTCCTCGAGTTGGTCTTAAACCGTACTGTCAAGGCGGGTTCGGAGCTTGAGTCCCACCTTGGTATCCCCCTCCTCCTCTCGATCCCTCGGCGCAATCCCAAAGCGCGCGCCCTCCCAGCGTCCACCGACCCGAGCAGCCCGAAAGCGTTGGCCACTTCCGCGACAAACGGAACGCACCCTGCGCCATGGGATAGCGGGCATTTCATCCGACCTTATGCCGAAGCCATCCGGGACCGGCTAAACCTGTACTTCGAACGCCATCAAATGACCCACAAACCAAAGCTCGTCGGTGTCACCGGTCTTTCCCAAGGTGCCGGTACTTCCACTCTGGCCGCAGGCCTCGCAGCCGCCCTTTCCGAGGTGGGCG
>DASXPA010000050.1:0-9507 GCA_036493915.1 Chthoniobacterales bacterium
AGCGGTTGTGGCAAATCGACTTTCCTCCGTTGCCTCAACCGGATGCACGAACTCGTCCCGCGCACCCGCATCGAGGGCGAGATTCTTTTCCACGGCGAGAATCTTTATCGTGCGGAGAGCGACCCCGCGATGGCGCGCCGGCGCATCGGGATGGTCTTTCAAAAGTCGAATCCGTTTCCGACCATGTCGATCGAGGAGAACGTCCTCGTCGGCCTGCGCCTCAACGGCGTGCGCGATCGCCATCTCCTCAACGAGCGTCTCGAGAAATCGCTTCGCATGGCGGCGCTCTGGGACGAAGTGAAGAACGACCTGAAGAAGCCGGGCATGAGCATTTCCGGCGGCCAGCAGCAACGGCTCTGCATCGCGCGCGCCATCGCCGTCGAACCGGAAGTGCTCCTCATGGACGAGCCTTGCAGCGCTCTCGATCCGATCGCGACCGCGCGGGTCGAAGAGCTGATCCGCGAACTGCGCGAGCAGTACACGATCGTCATCGTGACGCATAACATGCAACAGGCCAGTCGCGTTTCCGACAAAACCGCCTTCTTCTACGTCGGCGAGTTGGTCGAGTTCGGCGACACCGCGCAGCTCTTCAGCTCGCCGCGCGAACGCAAAACCGAAGATTACATCACCGGCCGCTTCGGTTGATCGAGATGGACGAGTCCCGCCAGACCGAATCGGCGATTACCTTGAGCTGCTTTTCATCGCGAGTCGGCGGTCACGCCAAGAACATCGGCGAAGACGCCCTCTTCACCGCCGAAGCGGAAGACATTCCGCCACCCGAACATCTGCTCGAAGTGGCCTAACGAGACGGCAAATGAATTCCGGGGAGGACGGAGTGTTACTCCGTCGTTCGGTGCAGTCTGCGCCGAACCCGCGCGGGGTAACGAGGTCGAACAATCTTTCGGTCCGGCGCGGAGAGATGCCTTCGCCTAACGAATGCCAACCCCGCCGAAAATCCTCATATCAAACGCCACGATTTAACTCCGCGCGGTTCGGCGGAGACTGCGCCGAACGACGGGTTAACAACCCGTCCTCCCCGGAACGATATGGCGAAATCGTTAGGCCTTGGCGAATTTTGGCGGGAAAAGCCAGCGCAACCGGCCGTGATCGGGCGCGTCCAGGTCCACCATCGCGACGCCCGCTTTCGGGAGTTTAATCCGCCCATTCGTGAGGGCGGCGATCGTTAGGGAAAAATCGTCCTCGTGCCCGACCAACATGAGCGATTGCTCGAGGTACTTCTTTTGCAGTCGCACCAGCCCGGCCAATCCGAAGCCGGGTTCGAGCAATCGCTCTTTCACGCATTGCACCTCGAGATGTTCGGCCGCGATCTCCGCCGTCTGTAACGCCCTCGGCAACGGACTCGTCAGGATCAGATCCGGCGTCGCTTTTAGCCTAACGAGAAACTGCGCGACCGCGCGCACCTCTTTTCGCCCCGGTTTGGTCAACGGCCGCTCGTCATCTGGCCGTGTCCAATCCGGCCAATCGGCTTTGCCATGACGGAGAAAAAACAACTTCATGACCGCGCGAGCGCAGGCGGCTAAGCCGCGCTCGGAACGACATGTTGATGACGAATATCCTCCGCTGCGACCGCGTAGATCGCGTCCTCCGCGATGTTCGTCGCGTGATCGCCCACCCGCTCGAGATGCCGCGCGATGAACATCAAATTCAAATAACCGCGCAACTGTTCCGGGTCCTGCGCCATCCGCTCGATCAGGCGCCGGCTGGCGTTGGCGTTCATCTCGTCGAGCGTTTTGTCGCGCGCCTTCAGGCCGCGGCCAAGCTCGATGTCTTCGCGCACATAGGCATCGACGCTGTCCTTGAACATCGCCATCGCGTGATCGCGCATCGGCTCGATCAGGGCTGCTTCTGCCAGTGCCGAATGTCGGTTTAGCTTGCGGGCTTTGCGGGCGATGTTTACTCCCTGGTCGGCCATCCGTTCGAGATTCGAACAAAGTTTCATCGCCGAAACCACGCGGCGCAGATCGGACGCGACCGGTTGAAAACGAAGGAGCAAATCGATCCCATCCTTGTCGACCTGTTTTTCGAGCTGATCGACTTCTTCGTCGTCGGCGATCGCCGTCGCGCAAAGATCGTCGTCGCGCTGGATGAGACCGTTGAGGGCGTTCTCCAGGCTCCGAGTCGTTAGGCTGGCCATCATGAGGACGTTGTTGCGCAAGGTGGCGAGCGCTTCGTCGAACGTTCCGAGAATATGTTTCGGGGCGATCATGGTTGGGAAATATAACGCGCCCGCGGCAGTTGCGATGTTACGATTTCGTGACGGCGGCGAGTGGCAAATAGACGCGCACGGTCGTCCCGCGGCCGGGCTCGCTCTCTGCCGCTACGCTTCCCCCATGCAGTTGTGCGATGTGTTTGACGATCGAAAGTCCGAGCCCGGTGCCGCCCTGCTCCCGCTGGCGCGATCGGTCGCCACGATAAAAGCGCTCGAAAATCCGCGGCAGATCGCATCCCGGAATTCCTGGCCCGGTGTCGGTTACGCTCAAGCAGAATTGCCCGTCGGGGGCTGTCGCCCTAACAATGATGCGACCGGCTGGCTCGGAATATTTCACGGCGTTATCGAGCAGATTGTAAACGATTTCCTGCAAGCGGCCTTCATCCGCCTGGAGGAGCGGGAGGTCGTTAGGCAGGTCCAGTTCACCATGCAGATTTTTTGCCTCGAAGCGTTTCTCCCAATCGCGCATAACGCCGCGCAAGAATTCTGCCGGCCGTACCGTTGCGAGATCGAGGGTTGCGCCCGGTCCCTCCAGCCGCGCCAGGCTGAGGACGTCATCGACGAGGAGGTTTAAGCGATTCGAATGCCGCTCCATCACCTCGAAAATGCGGAGCAGCTCTGCGGGCGGCTGCTTCGGATTTTCCAGCAGCGTCTCGAGGTAGCCGCGCAGGATCGAGAGAGGTGTGCGGAGCTCGTGCGAAACATTGGCAACAAAATCGCGCCGCATCGTTTCCGTGCGGCGCATGCCGCTGACATCGCGAAAAAGCATGACCGCGCCGCTGACCGTTCCATTGTGGCCGCGAATCGGTTCGCCCGTGACTTCGAGATGGCGCTCTCCCGGCAACGTGATCGCGCCGCGCTGCGTTGTGCCTTGGGCGAGAGTTTCGCCTAACAATCGATCAACGGTGGCGTCGCGTGCCGCTTCGAGCAGACTGGTTTCAGTCGTTAGGCCATCGACTCCGAACATTTCCTTAAACGCGCGATTCATCAGTCGAATCCGGCGTTCGCCATCGGCAACGACGACGCCCTCGGCCATCGCGCCGGTGATCGCCTGGACGCCGAACTCCCCTTCCTCCGCTCGCGCGCTCAAGTTCTTTTGTCGGAGCGAAATTTCCTCGAGCGCGAGACCGATCCGTCGCATGCGGCCGCGGTCGCCGATCAAAAATGTCGACGGTGTTTCGTTGGCATTGATCGATTGGACGAGCCGATCGAGATGGCGTGTCGGCTCGATCCATTCGCGCCAGACACGCCAGCTTCCGTAAAGGAGCAACGCGACAGCGAAGGCAAGAGCGACCCAAATCCAGCTCATCACGTCGCTTATTCGCGCAGCCGATAACCGAAACCGCGCACGGTCTCGATCGCGCTCGCCGCTTTGCCGAGTTTCTCGCGCAATCGCCGCACGTGGGTGTCCACCGTGCGCGTGTCGATCGCGGCCTCGTAACCCCAGACTTCGTTAAGGAGGCGGTCGCGCGCTTGTACCCGGCCCGGCCGCCGCATGAGCATGCTCAGGAGTTTGAACTCGACCGCCGTGAGGTTGATCCGCCTGCCGCTCACGAAAACATGATGGCGCGAGGGATCGATCGTGATCAAGCCGCGCGTCATATTTTCCTCCGCGCCATCGGGCTGTCCGCGGCGCAGGATCGCTTTGATCCGCAGAAGCATTTCCCGCGGACTGAACGGCTTTGTCACATAATCGTCGGCGCCGAATTCCAGCCCCACGATGCGATCGACTTCCTCAGCCTTGGCCGTGAGCATGATGATCGGGATGTGGCGCGTCGCGGAATCGGTCTTCAGGATTTTGCAAACCTCGATCCCGGGCATGCGCGGCAACATGAGGTCGAGGACGACGAGGGCGGGAAGTTCGGCGCGCGCTTTTTTTAAGGCTTCTTCGCCATCGCGCGCGACGCTGACGAGAAAGCCGCCCGCCTTGCGCAACTGCATCGTGAGCAGGTCGACGACATCCGCTTCGTCTTCGACGATGAGGATTTTCTTGGTGAGCGAAGGATTCATGCGCGGCGAATTCCGAGGCCTTATGGCAGTATGCACGAAAGGAGTGGCGCCTGGCAATTTTCTGCAGGCGAGCTGGACTTGACCGGAAGAGGACGCGCGCCCCCGCCGCTTCCGGGCGCGACGGCTAATGGGCGTTGTAACGTGCGTGGATCGCCCGTAGAGGAGTAAGCTCCTGGTCGATTCTCAAGCTGCCGATTTCCGGCGAGTTGGATGCTCCTTTATAAGCTTGTTCGAGGCAGCGGAGAGCTTCCTCCTTTATCACCAATTTTCATTAAGCCTGTGCTCGATCGCGAACAACGATTTGCTCTTTGGTGAAGACACCCACGAGATACGAGCGCGTCCTCGGCCGCCAGTGATCAATCAGACAGGGCTGGTTGTGCAAGACTGTGTGAAAGCTCCGCACCCTGAAGCGTCGGAGGCGCAGCTTGACATCGCCCGGCGCATGGGGCGACAAGAACGACCGATGAATTCTTTCAATCGCCGTCTCTCCGCGATTCCTGAGGGCGCGGCTGTGCTCTTCTTCATTCAGATCTTTGCGACACTCGGGTTCGCTGTTCTCTACTCGACGCTGGTTCTCTATGCGACCAAGCATCTGCAGCTCGGTGTGAAAGCAGCCACCACCTTGATGGGTGTGTTCGGTGCTTTTAACTACGGACTGCATCTCTTCGGCGGTTATCTGGGCGGGCGGTTCCTTTCGAACCGTAACCTGTTTGTCGGGGGCATGGGGTTGCAGGTCATCGGTTGCGCCTGCATCGCGGTCGGCACGCTCGCGCTCTTCTATGTCGGACTGGCTCTCTTTCTTACTGGCAGCGGTCTCAATGTCACTTGCATCAACATGATGCTGACGCAGCGCTTTACCTCGGACGACCCGCGTCGCGAGGGAGCCTTTCTCTGGAACTACGCCGGCATGAACATCGGCTTCTTTGTCGGGTTCAGCGTCGCCGGCTATTTCCAGGGCACGCAGAGTTATTCGAGCCTTTTCATTTTCGCGACGGTCGGTAATTTCGTCGCCATCATCCTCGCCTCGCTTAGCTGGAAGACGCTCGCTGACCGGAATACTCCGCTGCTCGAAGCGAAGCCGAAGCAGTTCCAACTCCGCCTCCTCGCCGGCATCGGCATTCTCGTCGGCCTCGTCCCAGTCGTATGGCTCTTACTTCAGCGGCCCGGCATGACTGAGACGCTCATCAAAGCTATCTGCGCCCTCGTCGCGCTCACCCTCGTTTACCTCACGGTCCGTCACCGGGATCGCCGCGAGCGGCGGAACATGACGGCCTATCTGATTCTAACTCTCGGCTCGCTGATGTTCTGGTCGCTCTACCAGATGGCGCCGAGCGGGCTGCAGCTCTTTGCAGTTAACAACGTCGATCTCGTGGTCGGGAGCATAACGATTCAGCCGCAGTGGATTCAAAACATCAACACCGTCGTAATCGTGCTTGGGGGACCGCTGCTCGCGGCGCTCTTTACCCGGATGCGCTCGCGCGGGTGGAGGGTCGATATCCCACAGCAATTTGCGACCTCACTCATCCTGATGGCGCTGGGCTTCCTTGTGCTCCCGCTCGGCATCCAGCTGGCCGGGGGCGCGGCTAAGAGTGCCTTCGTCTGGCTCTTTATTAGTTACATCCTGCAAAGCATCGGTGAGTTACTCATCTCTCCCATCGGCTATGCAATGATCGGTAAGCTCGCGCCAAAAGAGTATCAGGGGGTGATGATGGGCAGTTGGATGCTCGTGACTGGCCTCGCTTCCCTTTTTGCCGGCGACTTCTCGGGCATGATTCCCGAGCCGAACGGCACTTCGCTGGTCGCGAGCAACCTGCAATACGCGAAGCTATTCGGCGCGCTCGGCGCCGGCAGTTTCCTGGTTGGGATTGCGCTCGTTGTGCTCATTCCATTCCTGCGCCGGCTCATCACGGACAAACCTGAGATAACTCCGGACGAACTTCCTACCCCAGCCGGTCCCGCTGGTGTCGTGGCCTGAAATCGCCGCCAATCCTGCACCTTCATCGCAAGAACACGACAGGCGTCGCAGAATCGCGCGAGCAAGGTCGCGTTTGATGCGCGATACTTTAGGTATGCAAAAGCGCAAACTTGGTCGGAGTAATCTGGAAGTCTCGGCTATCGGGCTCGGCTGTATGGGGATGAGTTTTGCCTATGGGCTGCCTAAGGATAAGCAGGAGATGACTTCTCTCCTGCACGCGGCGGTGGAGCGCGGGGTGACGTTCTTCGATACCGCGGAGGTTTACGGTCCGTTCACGAACGAAGACCTGATAGGGGAAGCGCTCGCGCCGTTCCGCGATCAGGTGGTGATCGCGACCAAGTTTGGGTTCAATCTCAGCGGCAGCGATAAGCGGCCTAGTGCGACGGGATTGGATAGTCGGCCGGAACACATCAAGGAGGTCGCAGAGGCTTCGCTCAAGCGGCTCAGGACAGACGTGATCGATTTGTTCTATCAGCATCGAGTCGATCCCGATGTGCCAATCGAAGACGTGGCCGGCACAGTGAAGGAGTTGATCGCGGAAGGCAAGGTGAAACACTTCGGCCTCTCGGAAGCAGGCGTGCAGACAATCCGCCGCGCGCACGCGGTCCAGCCGCTGACGGCGTTGCAAAGTGAATACTCGCTCTGGACGCGAAGACCGGAGAAGGAAGTGATCCCGACGCTGGAGGAACTCGGCATCGGCTTCGTGCCTTACAGTCCGCTGGGCCGCGGCTTTCTCACCGGCAAGATGGACGAGAATGCAAAGTTTGATCCCGGCGATTTCCGCAGCAACCTCCCGCGCTTCGCGCCGGAAGCGCTCAAGGCGAACCAGGCGCTGGTCGATTTGTTAGGCGCGATCGGAAAGCGAAAACAGGCGACACCGGCGCAGATCGCGCTCGCGTGGTTGCTCGCGCAAAAGCCGTGGGTCGTGCCCATTCCTGGAACGACAAAGCTGCATCGCCTCGAGGAAAATATCGGCGCGGTTGAAGTGGAGCTCACGCCGGACGATCTGCGCGAGATCGATGAAGCTGCTGCGAGGATCGAAGTGCAAGGCGCGCGCTATCCCGAGAAGCTGGAGGCGATGACGGGTCGTTAGGCAAAGTGACCAGCTAACTTCATCTCATCGACAGTGGGATATTCGGAATGCTGTCGTATTGCATACATCGGGATGCGCGATGAGAGGCGATATTCTACCAGAAGCCCGGCGCCACCGGGGCCCTTTCGGGCCGGAGCCGGGAAACGAAACAATGGAACGACGGAGGAATATCTAATGGCAAACGCTACCTGGGAACCGCACACGAAGCATGGTGAACTCGACACGGTGGAAGGTCGGAAGGATTTGCCCGCGAGCGCGTATGCCTTCCCGAAGGAGCGCAAGGAGCCGATGACCGACGCATCGCATGTGCGCAACGCCATGGCCCGCTTCGATCAGGTGAAGGGCGTGTCGGACCACGAGCGCGACCAGGCGTGGGCTAATATCAAGAAGGCGGCGCGGCATTACGACATCGAGCTAGAGGAAAAAAGCTGGCGCGATTTGGGCAAAAAACCGCACACCAAAAATCCGGCACACTAATGGTCTGGGAAGTTGCCCGTAGCGGATCGCAGGAAGTCGTGTAAAACGCTTCGCTCCCACGCAGCGCATGACGCTAACTACTTCACCTCGCACGGCTATTTCTCGCCTCGCTCAGACGCCGTTTGCGGGGCGACGGAGGCGACAATCTTCTGGAAGCGCGGGTCGGTGCGAAGCGGATCCCAGAAAGGTTGAAGCTTTAATTCACCATAGGTTATTCCGCCGGGATGTTGTGCTGAAATAGCAAGTTGCTCGAGCGCAGAGTCTGACTCGCCGAGCCACGTGTAGATAATGGCGAGATTAACGACATAGCTGGGTCCTTCCCACGAGTCCTTGGAAAGCGGGAGGAGTTCACAGGCGCGCTTGCCTTCCGCGATGGCTTCGGCCTTGCGCCCCAGACCGGCATCAATGAGGCCTAGCATGCTGGCCGCCGGCGCGTAATCCGGCTGCTCCTGTTCCGTCCTGGCCACGATCGCACGGGCGTCGGTGAAAGACTGCTGCGCTTTCTCTGTCTCCCCGAAGGTGCGCGCGACCAGTCCGACAAACCAGCCGCGCGGCTCGAGGAAATTCCAGACGGTATTAATGAGCCCTGCTTGCGGGATGAAGGTGAGAGCTTCTTCCGCGGCAGCGCGATCGCGCCCCGCCAGCGCGGTGGTGACGAAGCTCTCGGCCGCGTTTGATGTCGCTTCCGATCCTTCGGCGCGAAGGAGATCAAGCTGCTTCCGCAAAGGACCGAGATCAGCCCGCTGAAAGTAAGCAAACTGCGCCAGCGTGACTCGCGCAAAGTAATCCTTGGGCGAAAGAGTGAGCGCGCGCTTCATCAGTCTTACCGCGTCGTCGTAACGGCCGAGGCCGCCGTAGGTGAACGCGGCTTCCTCCACCAGTGGGAAAAATCGCGGATCCAGCTCGATCGCGCGATCGAAGTTACGCAAAGATTCCTCCCAGCGCGCCTGGCGTCGATCAACGACCCCGAGATAGAAAGGCACCCGGGAAGAGTTGGGCAAGGTCTCTCGCGCGCGCTCGAACTCAGCGCGCGCTGTCTCATAGTCGCGGAAGCCGTGATAGGCATAAATGCCCTTCTGAATGTGGACTTCGCCCTCGTTAGGCTGAATCCGTTCGGCCGCCTGAAGTGCGGCAAGCGCCTGATCACGCCGCGCTTTCGTGTGATCGAAACCGCCCCAGTAAAGGTCGAGATGAATCTCGCAAAGCAAACAATAGGCGAGCACATAGTCCGGATCGCGCCGCACCGCTTCCTCGAGCAGAGTGATACCCTGGAGCATGCTCTCTTTGCCTCCCGGGTCATTCGACTTTTCGTCCAGAACCCGTGCCCGAACATAAAGATCGTTCGCTACAATGTCCTTAGTCGGCGCTTGTGCGATCGCCGCTTTCTCCCTCGGGGATAACTCTGCCTGTAACTGTCTCGCGATTGTCTCCGCAATCTCACTTTGAATAGCAAAGACGTCGGACAAGTGACGATCGTAGGTATGAGCCCAAAGATGAGCATCATTACGCGCATCGATGAGCTGTGCGTTGACGCGAATCTTATTCCCGGCTCGTTGCACACTGCCTTCGAGGACATGGGCAACCCCGAGCTGCTCTCCGATCTCGCGAAGGTTGCGCGCCGCGCTCTTACGATACTGCATCACACTCGTGCGACTGATGACTTTGAGATCTGCGACTTTGGCAAGGTCGGTTAAAATTTCGTCCTGCACGCCATCGGCGAAG
>DASXPA010000051.1:0-16578 GCA_036493915.1 Chthoniobacterales bacterium
TTTTGCGCGGTCACTCCAAACTTCTAAGCTAAGGGACTGCGAGGCGACACAGAAGTCTCAGAGAGCTTTGGAAATCCATTTCTGCGGCCAGAGAATATTCGCTAAATTGTTCTTGCGGCGATGCTAACCGCTCATTAAAAGCTGGAGTCGCCGTGAAGATCTCCCTCGGTTTTCGGATCGGAAACTGCCTTTTGGCAGGCGGCCTCCTCGCGCTCTTTGGTTGCTCCAAACCCATCGAGGATGAAGCCAAGCTCGGCGGCCTAACGACGAATGATTTTCCCCAAGTCACGGCCGACGTTTTCAAGCCGATGGATGGCGGCATCGACCTCACGCCTAACGAAGTCATGGGCCGCAACACCTGGAATCTCTGGAGCGGCGGGAATCAGCACTTCTGGAACCGCACCGCGCAGGACAGCTACGGCTTGATGGACCTCCTCAAGATGCTCGACAATCGCAAATATCCGCGCGGCGAACGTTTCAAAACCCTCGGCTTGAGCAATGAGCCCGGCTTCCGCGCCCCCACCAAGCCCGACGAATACGGTCTCTGGCTCGACGAACAGGTCACGCCCGAGCCCGCCGGGATCGATCAAAAAACCTACGGGAAACCCTCCGGGGTTCTTGGCTTCCGGCTTTTCCCGAATCCGGACTTCAACGACGAGGCGCGCCGAAAATGGGATGGCGCACGGTTTGTGAGCGATCCGACTTATTACAACAATAACCGACTCGTCAGGCCGTATCGCGTTGGCGTGGCTTGCGGCGCCTGCCATATCTCGCCGAATCCTTCCAATCCGCCGCCTGATCCGGAGAATCCGGGCTGGGAAAATCTCGCCTCCGCGATCGGCAACCAATACATCCGCGAAGGCAAGGTCTTTGCCTGCAACGTGCAAAAGGGCGGCTTCTTTTATGAGCAGCTCGCCGCCCAGCCACCCGGCACCTCCGACACCTCGCGGATCGCAACCGATCACATCAACAATCCAAACGCGATCAATCCCATCTTCCTCCTCGGCGAGCGTGAGCGCATCGCCGCTACCGAAGAGATGGCCGATGGCGCGCTATCTTTGCCTAACGAAACTGCCCACATGGCGGTTCCGCACATTTTGAAAGACGGCGCCGACTCCGTCGGAGTGCCGGGGGCGACGCTCCGGGTCTACATCAACATCGGGATGTTTTCCGAATATTGGCTGACCCGGCACAACCGTCTGCTCGGGCTCGTCTCGCAAAGGCCCTTCGAGATTCCGTACGCGAAAAAGCACTCCGTCTTTTGGCTCGCGAGCGAGCAACGAGTTCCACATGTGGCGGAGTTTTTCCGGCGCCTGAAGTCATTCCGACTTGCCGACGCACCCGGCGGAGCAGCCTACATCGCGACGGATGAAGCAGTCATGAACCGTGGTCGCGAAGTCTTTGCCGATAGCTGTGCAAGTTGTCATTCCAGCAAACGACCGCCCGCGGGAATCGATCCGCAGTCAGCCAACGGCAAAGCCTGGTTTCGCAAAGCCGTCATGCAGCCCAACTTTCTGGAGAATAACTTTCTCTCGACCGACCGACGTTACTCCTTCGATAAGATTGAAACCAACTCCGCACGCGCCTTCGGGACCAACGCCCTCGGCGATCACATCTGGGACAACTTTTCTTCCCAGGATTACAAACACCTTTCTCCCCCGAGTGAAGTCGAGTTCTACAATCCTTTCGACGAAAGTCATCCGATCAAGTTTCGGCCGCAGGAAAAGAAGGTGGGACCGGGTTACTACCGCGTGGCTTCACTCGTTAGTCTATGGAGCTCGGCGCCCTTCCTCCACACGAATACCCTCGGGCGCTTCACCGGCGACCCTTCAGTCGCCGGCCGGCTTGTCGCTTACAACGACGCGGCCGAAAAGCTTCTCTGGCCCGAAAAACGCCTCGGTAAAGCCTCCATCTGGCGCACCCAAAACGAATGTTACCTCTCTTTGCGCAAGGAGTATGTCCCCAAATCACTGCAAGGTTTTGCAGACAACGATGGCTACATCAGAATCGGTCCGATTCCCAAAGGGACTCCGATAAACCTGATCGGCAGCCTGGAGCCGAACTTCGCTCAGCTGGCCGCGCTGAAAGTTGCGCTCACGAAAGCGCTCATCGCTATTCACGCCAAAAATCTTCCTCCGGCGGAAGCGCAACGGGAGCTAATCAAAGCAGTCCCACAATTACTGGCCGCCAACAAAGACCCCGACTTCATTGAGGACGAAGGCCACTATTTCGGCACCGACCTCCCCGACGCCGACAAGCGCGCGCTGATCGAATACATGAAAACGTTTTGATCCGTATGCACGCCAATAAACCTGTCATC
Organism: Chthoniobacterales bacterium; assembly: GCA_036493915.1. Classification (GTDB taxonomy): domain Bacteria; phylum Verrucomicrobiota; class Verrucomicrobiia; order Chthoniobacterales; family UBA10450; genus Palsa-1392. The sequence goes on from DASXPA010000051.1 coordinate 2,321, forward strand.
CCGATCCGAGAGCTGCCAGAGAAAGGTCTCACGAGTCCACCGGCGGTCATGATTGCAAACCCACGTCCAAGCCAGCTCGTGAGATCACATTCGCCCGCGCCTCAGTGCAGGCTCTTCGCTCCGCTCAGGATGACAAGTTAATCAAAGGAGGTCCGATGACAGTTCCTGATCTACTAAAAATGTCGCAGTCAGAGCTGGATGACTTGTTCACGAAGAGTCCCGCCGGCGAAATTCCAAAAGGCGAAGCCAACGGCACGGCGATCGTCGCGCCCGGCACGACCTATACCCAGAACATCGCGCAGTTCGTCAATCACTTCGCCTGGCAAGGAAAAGTCTTCGATCCCGAAAAGGGCGTTCTTCGTAACCGAATCACGAGCTTCGGTCTCAATGCGATCATCGCAAAGGTCTACAAGGGTGAGAGCTGGCTCGATGGGAAAGAGTGCATCGTGCTCGATTACTCGGAGACGTCGCTGGTCGCGCATTGGATTCGCGACGAGATCCGCGAGATCGCTCCGCGACTTTACCTGGGGAAAGTTTACTGGAGCAAGAAGCGCCTGATCGATTTCGCGCTCGAGTTCCCGGAGTCGCCCTAACGAGTGCTCGGCCATGGCCGCGATCCCAGACGCGAATCCTTCTGCGCCCGCGGCCGTTAATTCCAACGTCAGCCGCCCGCAGCCGCGCCCCGACACCGGCTCCCCCTTTCTCAACGGCCTCGCCGAGTTTCTTACCTTTCTCCTTCACCTTGAACGGCGGATCGATCCCTGGCTTCGGCCAGCCTTCGATAATCTGCTGCGCGATCGCATCGCGCGCCTGACGACTGACTTAATCAACCGCCGCCGACCGAACGAAGGTCTGCGGATCGCCGAGGAGAAATTGTTGCCCGACGAAGAAACTTACGTCGACGCCATCATCGCGAGTTTTGCGGAACAGATGCGCAAGCTTTGGAAGCCGGGCGGCTTCGAGCGCGGTGGCAACACTAAGACTCACGGCATCGTCCGCGGTGAATTTATCATTCACGACCACTTACCCGCGCAATTTCGGCACGGCATCTACGCCGAGCCGAAGACTTACCGCGCCTGGGTCCGGTTCTCGGGACCGGGCCCTTACATCACCCCGGATATCGACGATGTCGGCTTCATGAGCATCAGCATGAAACTGATGGGCGTGGGAGGACCCAAGCTGATGGAGGAAGAGAGATTCACCATCGACTTGTTTGGCGTCTCTCCGCCCACGTTCGTCACTCCCGACACGCGCGCCAATGTCCAGCTGCAGGCCGAAAGTCTGAAGAATACCCAACTCTTCTACTTTGTGAATTTCCGCGAGTCACACATCCTCGACCTGATTATGCAATCGCTCTGGACCAACACTCAAAGCAGTCCTTTTGAGGCGCCTTACTTTAGTTGTGTCCCTTATTTGTTAGGCGACGCTCAGGCCATGCAATACTCCGTCTGGCCAAAGTCAAAACGGCGAACGCCGATTCCGCGACTGCCCTTGCGCCCGCCAGACGATTACCTGCGCGACGCCATGATCGGATCCCTCGACGAAGGCGATGTCGAATTCGATTTCCGTCTGCAACTGCAAACCGACCCGCATCTCATGCCGATCGAAAATGCGGGCGTACTTTGGCCGGAAGAACTTTCGCCGCGAGTCTCGGTTGCTACCTTGCGCCTGCCTAAACAGAAGTTTGACTCTCCTGCGCAGCTGGCCTTCGCCAAACGACTCTCTTACAACCCCTGGCACACGATCGCCGAGCACCGTCCGCTGGGCAATCAAAGCCGCGCGCGTCGTCGCATGTACGAATACCTCTCCCAGTTGCGTCATTCAATGAACGCCGTCCCGCATTATGAGCCAACCGGAGATGAAGTCTTCGAGTAAGACCTGATGATGCCGCAGTCCAGTTTCATGGTGCTGGCGGCGATTGATCCGAATCGCGAAACGGAGCTACGCGCCTTGCTCGATTCGATGAACGAGGCGCCGGGGCGAGTTAATCAAACCAATCCGTTAGTGCCTTTCGCTCGCCTGGAGATGCTCCATTTTGCGCGTTTCGTCATCCTGCACGACGAGACAATCGATGACGTAAAGGTCTATAATTTACAGCCCCAGACTTACCCGCTCTATCTCGCGTTTCTTGGAGATATTGATGGTAACGAAAAAGCGTTTCTTCGGGAGTTAGCAACTGTCGCGGCTGATGGTTTGCGGAAAATTCTTTCCTGCTGCATAGGATTCCCCTCCGGCTCCGACCTGGTTCGTTGGATGCAAGAACATCGTGCTCCTCCCATCGCCAACTACGTCAATCGCCCCGGCCGAACCGTTCGTCAGGTGCACGAAGAAGCGGCCCTCCAAGAGTCGATTGTGAACTTTATCAAAATTCGCACACCAGCTCTCGCCGCCCTTTCGCCGCGCGACCTGCACGCGGAGATTCAACGTTTCGTCGCTGACGAAAAACTGGCGGGAAGACTCATGTTATCTCCGCAGCCGGCGACTCCGATCGATTGGCAACTTCGAAACCTGCTCCACTTCGTCGGAATGCCGGCGCTTTTTTTTCTCGCTTCGCCTTTGCTCATTCTCCTCGCGCCGCTGTTCTTGTTTCGCCTTCGAATGCTGGAGAATTCTGACCCGGAACTTTGTTGGCGAGTCGATCCGAGTTACTCCGATGGGCTGGCAAACCTGGAAGATCATTACGTGACCAATCAATTCACGGCGATGGGTAGTCTTAAGCCCGGCTTCGTTAGGCTGGCAGTTGTCATCGGTGTCCTCTGGGCGGTGAACTGGGGCGCCCGGCATCTTTTTACGCGCGGCCGTCTGGCGCGGATTCGGACGATCCATTTCGCCCGCTGGGTCTTCCTCGACGATCGGAAACGCATGGTCTTCTTCAGCAATTACGACGGGACGGTCGAGAGCTACATGGACGACTTCATCAACAAGACCGGCTTTGGTCTCAACGCCGTCTTCAGCAATGGCATCGGCTATCCGCGAACAGACTGGCTCGTCATCGGAGGCTGCGCGGACGAACAAAAGTATAAGGACTTTCTTCGTCGCCATACGTTGCCGACTCAAGTTTGGTATAAGGCTTACCCCGGTCTGACGGCGATCGACCTGGAGAGAAACAGCCGCATCCGCGATGGTCTCGAGTCGCCGTCACTCGGTGAAAAAGAAGCCCGCGACTGGGCCGCGCTCCTATGACGCCTAACGAAGTCGACTACAGTGACATTCAAGGCCTGGTGCGCTTTGGTTTTGGAGCGATGAAAGAAGCGCGGTATGCGCTGCTACGGGTGAAGGATCTCCCCGCCGCACGCGCCTGGCTGCGTTCGGCGCCGATTACCACGGCAGCGACGATGGATCCACCGCCTCCCACCGCCTTGCAGGTAGCCTTTACGGCGGCAGGTCTGAAGGCGCTTGAAGTCTCGCCGGCCGCCGTGGCCGGATTCTCGCCCGAATATCTCGCCGGGATGACAGAAGAAAACCGCTCGCGCCGCCTAGGGGACATCGGTCAGAGCGCGCCAGAAGAGTGGGAATGGGGTTACGGCAGCGATGCAATGCCCCATCTCATCGTGATGTTCTTCGCCGAGCCCGGGCAACTCGCGCCGTTGTTGAAGAACTCCAAAAATTCAATCTGGGAGGAAGCTTTTACAGAAATACGCTGGCTCGAGACGGAGAACCTCGACGGAATCGAACCCTTTGGTTTCGCCGATGGGATCAGTCAGCCGCAAATCGATTGGGAGCAACGCCGTGACCCAACGCGAGCCGAGGTCGATTACAGCAACCTTTGTTCGTTAGGCGAATTTCTGCTCGGTTATCCCAACGAGTATAACAAGTTTACGGAGCGTCCCCTGCTCGAGCCTGACGAGCAGAGCGCCGACTTGCTCGGGGCGGTTGAGGCGCCCGAAAAGAAAGATCTCGGTCGCAACGGAACTTATTTCGTGCTGCGCGACCTACAGCAGGACGTGCGCGCTTTCTGGCAGTTTCTCAATCAGCAATCGGAGGGCGATTTCGCGACGGCCGAGAAACTTGGCGCTTCTTTTGTCGGCCGCACACGAGCCGGCGATCCGCTGGCTCGGGTTCAGAAGAGTTCGATTCCTGGAATCACGCCGGAGGAGAAGCAGAATCAATTCACCTTCGAGAAAGATCCAGGCGGCTCCGGCTGTCCTTTCGGTGCGCACATCCGTCGCGCCAATCCGCGCAACACCGATTTTCCCGGCCGACCCGCCGGCTTCTTCGCCCGCCTCGTCACCAGGCTCGGCTTCGGACCGCGCGGTTTCCGCGACGATCTTATGTCGTCGGTCCGTTTTCATCGCATCCTCCGGCGCGGCCGCGAATACGGTCCCGAGCTTCGCCCTGAGGATGCGGTCGCTCTCGCCCCGCCTAACGACCCCGAGCGCGGGCTCCATTTCATTTGTCTGAACGCCAACATTTCGCGGCAGTTCGAGTTTCTCCAGAACGCCTGGATCGTGAACACGAAGTTCTCTGGCCTAACGAATGAAAGCGACCCTCTGCTCGGAACGCGAGCGCCTCTCGTCGGTTGCCCGGCGACCGCCCATTTCACGATTGAGGCAGAAAACCACTTGCGGCGGCGCCTTTCCGGCCTGCCCCAGTTTGTAACCGTACGCGGCGGCGCTTACTTCTTCCTCCCCAGCCTGCGCGCCCTCCGCTACTTCACCGCCTAACGGTAAAAACCGTGAGCGAATTTACCGACATCCTCGTGGCGGTGCATGGCATCGGCGATCAAAGCCGCAATTCGACGGTGCGCTCGGTCGCGACGCGGATCGCGCATTCGTCGATGGCGATCAAGCGCCCGAACGAAGACGTGCCGCCAGTCGCGCCGCAGCCGTTAGGCTGGTTTTACACCGACGAGCGGGGAGCGGTGCGCGTTTGCCGGCTCGATAAGTTTGAATCGAAAGAACATCCCCTGGCGCCGATCGGTTTTACGGAAGTCTTCTGGGCAGACATCCCGCAAGGTGTAGTGACGGAAGGGCGCACTCTCGAAGAAACGAAGGCTTGGGCGCGCACAGTGGTGGCGCGCATCCGCGCGACGGCGAAGAAGAAAGTGAAACTTCTCCGAGAGAAGAAAGAGGTGACGGCGCTCTCTGCGGCCGAGCAATTGCAGCTGGTCGAGCCTGACTTCAGCCTCGCGGCGGAGGTCTTGGGGGAAATTATCGAAACCGTTTACGTGCTGGAGAATTTGTTTTTCATCGCGGAGAAGGCCGGCCTCCTGAAGTTCCACCTCAAGAAGGTGCTCGACGAATATCTCGGCGACGTTCAAATCATGACCGAGTTCACACTTTTCCGGCACGACATCATCGGCCGGTTTCATCGGGCGATGCAGCAAATTCACGATGCTTATCCCGATGCCAATCTACATATCGTCGCGCACAGCGAAGGCACGGTCGTGAGCTTTCTCGGCCTTCTGCACGCGCTTTCCGGTGAACAATTTCTGGCTCCCGCCGCTGAGGAAGACGTTGTCCTCGATCCGCGCCATAAGATTCCCGCGTGGCTGGAAAAAATCCGTGGCTACATGACAATTGGGTCGCCGATCGACAAGCATATTTTGATCTGGCCGGACTTATTCAACTTCCAATTTTGTCAGCCCGCGAAGGAGTTGTTTAAAAATCGGCCGGCAATCAAATGGCGAAACTATTACGACTATGGCGACCCGGTCGGGTTCCAATTGGATACCGCGCGCGAATGGCTGCGGCGCCACGAGCTGAGGCCGTTTCAGTTCGAGAAGGAAAATGACCTCGGCTTTGCCCGCTACCTGTTGCCGGGAAAAGCACACAACGATTACTGGGATGATCCCGCCGTTTTCGAGCATTTCATCCAGGATGTCGTGCAGCCGGGAGCCACCTCGCCCGCCGCGCCGCCCGATCGGCCGCTGATCGGTTTGCTCAGTCCGATCATTCCCTACTTGTTCAGCGCTTTCCTGTTGCTGGCTGCGACCTTCGTTCTCTATCGCACCGTCACCGATTACCTCCATCCCGACGCCGAGCCTTTGCAGCGCTATCTCCGTTTCAAGGTCCTCGGCCTCGCCGAAGCGCCGCAGACTTCGCCGCTGCAGATCCTCTACAATGCCGCCGGCATCTCGGGATTAATTGCCGGTGTCACACTCTTCGCCCGCCTCCCGCGACTCGCCGCCGGCTGGCGCTGGTTTGCCTGGGGCATGCTCGCCTTTCTTGGCGGCTGCTTTTGTTACTGTTCCCTCTCAAAAGATTGGCGGGCTGAAATCGGACAGATCTTCACGCGCTTCGGCGAGCCGTGGCCGACGCTCGGGGTCCTCGTGCTCGCCTTTGCCGTCGGTCTGATCTCGCTTCTTGTGCTCATGCCGTCTCATGAATTCGGCCGCGCCCAACAGACACCGCGCAAACAGCGTTGGTTTCGGAAAGGCATGCGACCGTTAATATTTTTCGGCGTCGTCGCGATCGCAGGTCTGATCGTGGGACAAGTGCTGCCGCATTCCGATCTCACCGCTGAGGAGCGCCGCTTTCTGCCGGAAGAGGAGGTGCAGGAAATCGACAGCGCACATCTGAATCGCGCGGATCTCAACATTCTCCTTTGGCCCCAGGGAAAACTGCGAGATCCCGGCGCGCGTCAAATCAAAACCGTCGGCCGCGTTTTGAGCGCGCGGCCCTCGCTCTGGCCGATGTTACTCGGCGGGGCCGCGTTTCTTTATCTTTGGTGGCTGGCCGCTCTGATTTTCGATCTCGGTTTCGTCTGGCAGCGTTACATTCGCCAGGCGCTCGGGCACAAACGCCTTATGCTCTGGAGCGGCTACAAAAGCGACCCCCCGGAAAGTGACGGCGCCGCGGCCGCGTCTGCCTAACGAACAAAGGAAGTCGCCTTCCCTCTTGCCAGTTGGCACCGCTGATGCTCATAATGTGTCCCCGATGATCCAGGCGAATTGTCGGGCGCGTTTCACGGCGGCGGATTTTCAATTTATTGTGGGCGCTCTGGCGCGTTCGCCTAACGACGACGTCTCGCTCGTCGATCTCCTCGGTGATGAAGAAGCTCGCGACGCCGTGCTCGATCAACCTCGCCTCGTCGAGGCGATTCTCTCCCAAGGGGGACAGCTCGCGATCTCCTCGGCATTCTATTTTTATGTGCTCGCCCGCCACGTTCTCCGCCGCGCGGAAATCACCGACCGCAAACTCTGCGATTACGTCGCCTCTTTGCTCGAGACTTTCTCCCGAGTGAATGGATTGCGCGCGCCCCATGCGAGCGGCGATCAGGCCCAGCAATACCTTTCCGACATGCTCATCGCGCTTTCTTCGGCGAGTGCCGAACAGACCTTCCTGCTCCGCGCACATGTCGGGAATTACTCTCTTTTCATCAGCGGCATCTTTCACGAAAACGCGCAGCGCCGCAGCCGCCGCGGTGCGCCCGATCTCGAGTTCTACGAGAAAATCGGCCGGACCAATTACCAGCTCGTCGCCTCCCATTCGACCGCACGCCGCTGTGAGTTGAACGACGTCTTCGAAGAATTGGCCGACCGCTTTCACGAGGTGCGCCTCGCGCTCAATCATCTCTCGGATGAGTTGATCAATCTCGATGACGACGGCAGCGCGTCGCTCCTCCTGTGAACGAAACCCTTTTCAGCCAGATCCAGCGCCTCTTCGAGCGCACGTACGCTCAGGTGGGAATCAATCTCGAAGATTGCCTCATCGATCACCGCCGCTGCCGGCAACTGAGCAAGCTGGCCGGTGCGTCCGCCCGGGAGCTGAGCGAGCTGGCGCGCACTTTTCTCCGTACTGCCGACGACCAGCTCTTTGTCGGCATTTACTATTCGCGCTGGCTCATTTCCCAGCTCGAGGAGAATGATCCGCGCGCCGGCCTAACGAATCGAAACATTCGTTCGCTCATCATGTTCGTGGAGGAAATCGATCACGCGCTCCACGCCGCGCTTCAGTTTCGCAACGGCCGGCGCGGGATCGCGAGCGAGGATTTCGCGCGCGACTTGGAATTACAGGCGCGGGTCGACACCTACCTCGTGCTGCTTCTATTCGTCGCCTTCTTTCGCAAGAGTCAGCGGGTGTCGCGCGCCGACCGTCGATGGTTGCGCTTCCATCTTTTCGAAGCGCAAAATCCCAGCGCCTATCGCGACGCGAATCTGCGCGGGCGTTATCTCGAAACGGCCGAGCTGGCCGCGAACTACACGCGCTTCCTCGATACGATCAACGGCCTCCGGCGCCTCGAGGAAATTCGCCGTTTCCGCTCGCTCGATTATGCAGCGAAAAAAGAGCGCATCCTTGCCCTCATGGACGCTCCGCCGAAGACCTAACGACTCGACTGAGACCGACCCTTTCCCTTCGCCCGGTTTGCTGCCGACACGCCGGAGCGCTTAATTGACCGATGAAAAATTTCGCTCTCCTCGCCAGTGGTGTTGCTCTCGTTCTGCTGACCAGCTGTGCCTCAAATGTTCCGGACGCTTCGGCCAGTGAAGAAGAGCAAATCGAACAGCCGGCGCGCGCCTCGCAACCGCCGCACGGCAACCCGCTCGACGTTCCCGACGAGGCGACGTTGCCCCACGTCCCCGGCCAGTAAGGTGATCGCTTGCGTGGGCGATCTCTTCCCGGCGGTCGATTGCGAGATCGCGCTCGATAATCGCACGCGCCAGCTCTACGCGACCGACGCCTCGATCTACCAGATCGTCCCTGCCGCGGTGGCTTTCCCGCGCAGCGTCCATGAGGCACGCGCCGCGATTCTAGGGGCAGCGGCGGCGGGGCTTTCCGTCACGCCACGCGGCGCCGGGAGCGGACTTGCTGGCGGCGCCATCGGCGATGGCTTGATCGTCGATTTCTCGCGGCATAACCGTGCCATCGCAGGGCTCGACCTCGAGCGGCGGCGCGTGCGCGTTGGCGCCGGCGTCGTTCTCGATCAGCTCAACACCTTTCTCAAATCGCATGGTTTCTGTTTTGGACCCGACGTAGCCACGAGCTCGCGAGCAACATTAGGCGGAATGATCGCGAACAACTCCTCCGGGGCGCGCGTTCCGGTCTATGGCACGACGGCGGATCATGTCCTCTCACTCGAGATCGTGCTTGCCGATGGACGCATCGAAACGATTGGTCCGGACCGCTTATCGTTAGGCCCGGAACATGAGCGCATCGCAGCGCTCGTAGCCGCCCACGCTCCCGAGATTGCGGAACGGATGCCGCCCGGAATGTTAAAACGCTGGAGCGGGTACGGGCTGGAACGCTTCCTTCGCGCGCCGCAGAATCTCTCCGAGATTCTTTCTGGAAGTGAAGGCACCCTCGCGGCGATTTTTTCCGCCGAGCTGAAGATCGTGCCGCTGCCGCGCGAGAAGGGACTTGGTTTGATCTTCTTCGCCTCGGTCGCGGAAGCGATGCAAGCGACCGTGGAACTCCTCGATCTCAAACCGTCCGCGATCGAGCACATCGATCGCATCCTTTTCGATCAAACCAAGGGACAGCTCGAGTTCGATGCCGCGCGGCAACTGCTCGAGCTGGATTTGAAGCCGTGCGAATCGATGCTGCTCGTCGAGTTCCAGGAGGATGTAACCGAACGACTGGCGTCGTTAGGCAAACGCCGCCTCGGCTTGCACACGAAAATCTGCCGCGACGCCACTGAGATGGCGCTTGTCTGGTCGATGCGTAAGGCTGGACTCACTTTACTGACTGGTCGACCCGGTCCCGCCAAGCCGGTGACTGGAATCGAAGACGTCGCCGTCCTCCCGGCGCGTCTTCCCGCCTACGTCGCCGGCCTCGAATCGATCGTGCGACCGCTCGGTCTCGAGACCTGTTTTTACGGACATGCTGCGGCGGGTCTCCTCCACGTCCGGCCAGTAATCGATCTCCATTCGGCCGCGGACATTGCGAAGTTTCGGCAGGTCACGGACGAAGTTTCTACGCTCGTTAGACAATTCAAAGGTTCCTTCGCTGCGGAGCATGGCGTCGGCATCGCACGCACCGAATATATGCCGGAGCAGGTCGGCGCGGAGCTGCTTGAAGTCATGCGCGAGATCAAACGCATCTTCGATCCAGGCGCCCTCTTTAATCCCGGAAAAATCCTGAGCGATGGGCGGTTCAAACTCGACCGCGACTTGCGCTGGGGGGCCGGTTATCGGATCGAGCTTCCTTTCGAGCCCATCCTCGCTTTCGCCGCGAAAGATCATTCATTCGTCGGCAATCTCGAACAGTGCAACGGTTGCGGCGGTTGCCGCAAAGACGCGCCGACGATGTGTCCGACCTTTCTCGCGACGGGCGAGGAATACATGTCCACCCGCGGCCGCGCCAATGCGATCCGGGCCGCGCTCGATCTGCGCGTGACGGGCGTCGATCCGCTGTGCGCGCAGGAACTGGAGGACGCGTTGAGCAACTGTCTCTCCTGCAAAGCCTGCACCACCGAATGCCCGTCGAACGTCAACCTTGCACTCCTCAAAGCGGAGTTGATCCATGCGCGTCATGCGCGCGACGGATTGCCGTTGCGCGTGCGCATGTTGAGCAATGTGGACTCGTTAGGCCGGCTTGGTTGCCTCTTTCCCGCGCTCGCCAATGCGAGTCTCGAGTTTCCGCCGCTTCGTGCCGTGATGGAGAAGATGCTCGGCATCTCCGCCAAACGTTCGCTGCCCCCCTATGCGAAGGAACGTTTCGACAAATGGTTCGTCAGGCGAAAGCGCAGCGGAAAAGGCAAAGGACGTGGGAAAGTCATTCTCTGGGACGACACATTCGTCCGCTATCACGAACCTCATATCGGCATCGCTGCGGTTTCGGTGCTCGAAGCGCTCGGGTTTGAAGTTGCGCTGCTCAGCAATCGCAAGTGTTGCGGGCGCCCGGCGTTCAGTCAGGGCAACCTCGACGCTGCCGCGCGGCCCGGACGGCATAACCTGAAGTTGCTCAACGAACAGGACGATGCGACACCAGTTCTCTTCCTAGAGCCTTCCTGCTATTCGATGTTCGTCGAAGACTATCGCGAACTGAAATTGCCGGGGACCGAGCGTGTGGCCGCGCGCTGTTTTCTGTTCGAAAAATTCGTCGACGATCTACTCGAGCGGGAGCCCGAAGCGCTTCGATTTGAACGTCGCTCGGCGTACGTCGCGATCCACGGGCATTGTCACGCCAAGTCGCTTCTGCATCCGGGATTCATGGCGCGATTGGCGGAACGATTGCCCGGAAGAAAGGCAACTTTACTCGACACCGGCTGCTGCGGCATGGCCGGTGCTTTCGGAATGTTGGCGGCGAAATACGATCTCTCGCTCAAGGTCGCGGCGCCGCTGGTCGACAAAGTTATCCATCAACCACCCGATGCCGTTGTTGTCGCCTCGGGCACAAGCTGCCGCCACCAGATCGACGATCTCACGCCGGTGCATCCGAAGCACATGGCTGAATTATTGGCGGAAGCGATCGCGAAGCCGACTTGATTCCGACCGACATGTTATTACAATCGTAGTTACATATGGTCCTGGAATTGAAACTTCGCAAAGTTGGCAACTCTGTCGGTTTGGTTTTGCCGAAAGCGGCCTTGGTCCGGCTCAATGCGAAGGAGGGAGACGCTCTGGTTCTGACCGATGCACCGGATGGCAGTTTTCGCGTCACCCCGAGCAAAGCAGATTTTACCCGCCAGATGGAGACGGCGGAAAAAGTCATTTCCCGCTACCGCAACACGCTACGCGAGCTGGCGAAGTGAACGAGCCGGAGTGGGTGCCGCGGGAAACCGTGCTGGCGCTGCAAGAACGACTTCTCGCCGAATTCGGAGGAGCCGCCGGAGTCCGTGACGAAGGCTTGCTTGAATCTGCGCTGAATCGGCCGCTCAATCGCTTTGGCTATGAAAGGCCGACGCTGCTCGAGTTGGCGGCAGACTATGCTTTTCGCCTGGTCAGAAACCATCCTTTCTTCGATGGCAATAAGCGCATTGGTTTTGTGACAGCCGTGCTGTTCCTTGAACTCAACGGCGTCCGCTTTTCGGCGACAGAAGTCGACGCCACAGTGCAAACTCTGGCGCTAGCCGCGCGCAAAATCAGTGAGACGCAGTATGCGATCTGGCTCGAAGCGAACTCGAGGAAACCGAAACGGACTCGTTAGGCTAGCCGGCCTACGTCTTCGGTGGAGTGGCGGCCGGGGGGTTGGCTGCTGGCTGGGCTGCGCCCGGCGAAGGCGCCGGAGGTGCGCTGCCGCCAGGGAGATCGGCATCGGCTGGGACAGCGAGAATATCGGGCTCGGTATAGGATTCGGTGCGGCCGGATAGTTCTTTGCGCAAGGCGGCGACGCCGTCCGCCGTGACCGGTGATCCCTTATTTCCCCAGGCGGAACGCTCATAGGTAACGACGTCTGCGATCTTCTCGTCGGTAAGGGTTTTGTCCCACGGCTGCATGACGGCGGAACCGTAACGCTGCCCTTTCACGGTGACCGGGCCTTGCAATCCTTTGAGCACGATCATGACGTGGCGACGCGATCCGCCGTTGACGATGTCAGAGCCGGCGAGGGGCGGATATTGCGCGGGGACACCGAGGCCGTTGGCTTGATGGCAGGTGGCGCAGTTGGCGGAGAAAATCTTCTCCCCTTTCTGGGCCGGCGTGAGTTCGACTGTCTGCTCGGCGGCGCCGCCCGCTCCGGGGTGCGTCGCGACGCGCGGGGCGTTGCCGAGATAATCGAGCCCGTCGCCGCTAAAATTTCCCGCATAGCGACCAAGATAGGCACCGCCGAAAAAGACGGCGAGGCCATAGATCGCGATGAGCCAGAGTGAGAGAGGTTCGCGCCCGGCCTGCGGTTCGCTTTTTTCCCTAGCGACGGCGGCATGCGTCTCGTAGACACCCGCGGTCTCGCCGTAGTCCATCCCCTGATGCGGCGGGTTTTGTGGAGCCTGGTCGCTCATTTTTGCGCCTCCTTGGCCGGCGCGGCGGCGACGATTGGAGATTTCGCCTCCTTTAATGGATGGGATTGATCGCGCGACATGAGGTAAGCGACGAGGCACTTTGCGTCGTAGCTCGGGACGATTTCCCAGCCGGCCTCGGGAGTCTCGTCCTCGTCGCCGGCGAAATTCAACGCGTCGGACGAGATCTCGCCGGAAATGCGCCGTTTGGTGTAAAGAAAACGATAGGCCGGCATGTTCGAATCCGGCGTCACACTGCGCGGATTATAGAGGTGGCGATGAAACCAAGCGGCGGTGTAAGGGAGCGGCTGGCCTTCGGCGGTCAAGCCTTTGGCATTCGCGACCAAGGACGGCGCGGGAGTAGGAGCGTTCGCCGCAGGTTGATTGCCAGCCGCTGGTAGAGGGCTCACCGAAGGAGACGGCGAAGCCGCCGCCGCGACCGCTGCGGGACTCGCCCCTAACGATGGGCTGGCTGCCGGTGCGGCACTGGCCGCAGGCGAGGCGGCCGCGGTCGCGCCCGCCGCCGGCGCCGCTGCGGGACTTGCTCCAAGCGCGGGCGTCGGCGAAACGGCACCTTTTTCTCCCGCGGTCACCCGATGTCCCACATTGGCGAGATCAGGGCCGAGCCGCATCTTTCCGAGAAAGACGATTGGTTCGAAAAGGTAATCGCGCGGGGCACTGCGCCGCTGGCCCCATTTCCGATCCAGATCAGAGCCGCCGTATTCCGGTCGCACCTGTTGCGAATGGCAATAAACGCAGCCGTTAGCCGCATAGACTTCCGCACCGCGATGGACCATGCCGGAGAGCGGTTGGGGATAAATGTCGCCGCCGTCTTCGTCCGTTTGCGGATTGAGGCTGCCGATTTGGAGGTTCGGTATCAGCGTCAGTCCAAGCCACGAGAAGGCGAAGATGCCGAAGATGCCGAGAAAGAGCGGCTGCAAACCTTTCATGGATGCACCTCACTTCCTTCCGGCTCGAGCGGGTTGAGAAACGTCGGAACGCTCGCCGTGCGACCGAAGCCGAGGAGCATGAGTCCAAAGTGAAACGCAAAGACAAATTGCGAGACCGTGAGCAAGAGCCCGGACAAGGTGCGCCCGCGCAGATAAGGCATAATCGACTCCGTGCTCTCGGCGAAAGGCAGCGTCGGATCGTTTAGGCTGATCCCCTGCACAAAGCCGCCAACGAGTAAGAGCAACACCATCAATCCGATGCCATAGGCCGATCCCCAAAAGTGCAGCTTGATGAGAGAAGCGTATCGCCATTCGCGGCCGATCAACCGCGGCACGATGTAATACATGGACCCAAAAATCACCATCGTAAAAAAGGCGTAAAGCCCGAGGTAAGTGTAACCAACGCTCACCTCCGTGAAGTGGACGACGGTTGCGACCGAGCGTAGCGACATGATCACGCCGACGATGCTGAAAGCGGTGTAAGCGATTGCG
>DASXPA010000052.1:0-13692 GCA_036493915.1 Chthoniobacterales bacterium
GCGAGTGGCAAACGCCGACAGCCCCGGGCCGTTGCGTTCTCATGTCGCGCGCGACCGATGCGCGCGGGCGCACCCAACCGCTGGAGCGCGATCTCGATCGCGGCAGTTACGAGATCAATCACTGTCTTCCGATCGAAGTCGAGATTCGTTAGCCGAACCAACCAGAGCCTGGAGCGCAAGAGCTCCGGGGGAGGACGGGTTGTCAACCCGTCGTTCGGCGCAGTCTGCGCCGAACTGCGCGGAGTGTCCGCGTGAAATTTCTCCGGAAGGTTGCCGTCATCCAGACTTCACGCGCAAACGGCCTTGGGCGAGGCTCGCCCAAGCGCGACGGGTTAACAACCCGTCCTCCCCGGAGTTCCTTTCTCCACGCTGCGCTTTCAGAGATGCGCCCAATCCACTGCCACGCGTTGCTTCCGCGCGAAGCGATCGTGAAAGAAGAGCTCTTTATGCCGGCAACCATGTTCGTGCACGAGCCGCGTCACCTTCACATCGAAGCAGCAATATTTCGCGATGTCGAGAATGCGTCCTTCGCGCCACCAACGAATCGCATCCAGACTCGCCGCGGTCTTGCTCACGCCTAACGTCGCCTTCGCGATCGCGTCGAGGCCAAGGCGGTGACCGAGTTTCGCTTCCATCTCGAGCATGAGATCGGCCGTCGGCAACTCGTGCGCGAGATCAAGCACGGTGTAACCCATGAGCACGTGGTAATCGAAATTCAGCAAGTTGTAGCCGACCACGAGATCGGCCTGGCGCAGCCGCTCGATCAAATCGTGCACGCGCGACTCGGGAAAAATTTCGTAGCGGCCAGTGCGCGTGCTGTAGGCGACGCCGACCGACATCTGCATGTTCCCCTTCCGATCCCAGCCGCCTGCGTCGTTCGCGGTCCGTTGCGTCTCGAGATCGAAGTAAACGATGTCGCGCAACACGCCGCTCACTTTAATTCGAACTCGCCGCAGTCAAACGCCATCATCTCATCCAGCTGTGAGATGCGGAATTCCTCCACGACCGCGCCATCGTCCTGAAAAATATCGACCGCCTCGTCGTTATGCCACGCGATCAAGGCGCGCTTGATCTGGCCATTGTCGCTCACCGTGCGCAGCGGCAGGCCGTCGCTGGTTTTGAGAAAGCTGCCATCCGCATCGAAACCAACGGCGAGCTCGACCTTGCCCGGGCGGTCGCGATCGAGTGGGTTGGGGCGCAACTTTTGTTCGGTGGTTTGCGGCGCTTTCGACTGATCGTTGGGAATAGGAATCGGCTTGCCGCCCACAAGCGCGAAATTTTGATGGGCGACGATCTTCTTTTCGAAATCGACTTTCCAATCGGAAACCGCTTCGCCGTCAGCCGGCGCGGCGGTGGTCGTCTGCAGGGTGAGACTGCGAACACGCTCAAGAGCGGGAGACTGTTCGAGCAGAAAAATCCGGTCTTCGTTAGGCGAAGCGGCGATCCCGATGGGCTGCGGATCGCCGGGCACGATCGAGAGTTTGCGAAGCGCGGTGAACTGCCCTTGAGGATTTGCCGACAGCTGCACGATCTCAACCTCCGGCGAGCCTTTCGCGACATGGTTGATCGCCCAGACGGTGCCGTCCTTTCCGTTGGCGATGGCAACTGGATCAAGTAAGGCGGCAGCGTATTTGTTCAGATCGGGCTGCTCCGTCGGCGTCGCAGGAGTGGGTTCGAGTTTTTCGGTCGAAGGATCAAATGTTAGTTGCACCACCTTGCCGTCAGCCGCTGTTGCCGTAAGCAGCAACAAATTACCGCGCGCATCGACCCTGGAGATGTGCGTGAGGTGGGGCGAGGTTTCGTCTGTCACCCAATCATTAAAGAAATCATCGACGCCTTCGACTTTCACCTCGGCGACAAGGTAGCCATGCGCGCGGTAGCGACCGGTGGGGAGGGGATTGCCGGCGTCGTCATTGCCATCCCAGGTCGTCTCGAGCGCGTCGTGGCCGGGAATGAATTCCGAAATCTCATCTTCACGATGAAGGACGCGGACGAGCTTGCCGCCTAGATCGTAGATGCCGAGGCTGATCGTCCCGTCGAGCGGCGGCAATGCGAAATGTAGCCTAACGAGTCGCGTGGGCGAAGGCGAGGGTGTCGGGATTTCCTGCGCCTGGGCCAGCGTCAATGCGCTCAGGAGGCAGGCAAAAAGGAGTCGCAAAGTTTGGAGCGGCGATCTCCTCCGAATCCGGGGCGGCATCGCGGGAGGTCTGCCCTCCAGTTCTCGAACTCCGATTTTCATGAAAGCGTTACAGATAATAACGCCAATTGAGATCAGGAAAGATCGGAGTGCGCCTTTCGCATTCGCCAAGAAACCTTTCGTCGAGCCGGGCGTCGCGCAGTTGTTCGTAAAGGCGATTGAAACGCAGGAGATGGTCACGTGCGCGCGCTTCCGCATACTCCGGGGCGGTGCGGTTTTTCATGAGGAAAGCCCAGTCGCTCGATTGCGCGAGGAGCAGCTCGCGCGCTACCTGGCGGAGCGCTCTTTCGATTAACGAATCCGCGGTGCCGCGATGAGTTCGGGCGAGTTCAATCATGCGCCGGGTCGCGCCGTGGAGATGGCGATAAATCCAGGCGTTGTTCTCGTCAAGCCAGACGCTGCTAAAACCATTTTCTCCCCAGCTGGAGGGATTTGGCCTAACGACTTGTTGGGAAGAATGCACGTTCAGAAATTCTGTGGGGGTCGTGAGCTCGAAACCGCTTTGTTCCGACACCGCCGCTTCGCGAATGAACGTTTCGAGAAATCGCGGGCCCTCGAACCACCAGTGCCCGAAAAGTTCCGCGTCGAAAGGACTCACGACGATGCCGTCGAAGTTCAGTTCGGCGAGATCGCGAAAGCGCGCTCGACGTTTTTCGAGAAAGTCCCGGGCGTGTTCATCCGCCGCCGCCAGCGCCGGCGCGCGATCATAAAATTCCTTCTCCTCCTTGCCGCTGACGCGGTGATATTTGATCCCGCTGAACTTGCGCACGCCGGCAGGCCTAACGAACGGTTCCAACTCCTCCGCGGATCGATCGAAACCGACGTCGCGGTAGAAATCGCGGTAAACCGGATCGCCCGGATAGCCCGATTGCGCGTTCCAGACCTCGCGGCTCGACTCGCGATCGCGTGCGAAAACGGCCGGACCCGCGGGCGTGTAATAAGGGGCAAAGAGCGCGTAACGAGGTCGCGGTTGACCGAACATCAGGCCGTGGGAGTCGACAACAAACCAGCGGACGTTCGCTGGCTGTAAGAGCCCGTCGAGGCCTTCGGCGTATCCGCATTCCGGAAGCCAAAAACCGGATGGATCGCGGCCGAACATTTCGCGGTAGCTGTCGCAGCCGATGTGGATTTGAGCGCGTTCGGCTTCGGGAAAACCCTGGAGCAAAGGGAGGAAGGCGTGCGTCGCTGCACTCGCGATGATCTCAAGGCAACCGTAATCCTGCAATTCACGGAACGCCCTAACGACGTCGCGCCTCAGTGTTTCGTCGAAAAATGTTCGGGTCTCAGTGAAGAGTTCGAGATAGAAGCGGGCAAGCTCCGAGAGTCGGGCGTGATGCCGATTGCGTTCGGTTTCCTGGCCCGCGAGGCCGATGAGGCGTTCGAGATGACGCAGGTAGCGCTGCTGCAAAAGCTCGTCGCGCAACATCGCGCCGAGGGTCGGCGTGAGTGACATTGTGAGCTTGAAAGGCACGTCATCATCAATCAGCCGGCGCATCATCCGCAGCAGCGGCAGATAGCTTTCGGTGAGGGCTTCGAAAAGCCAATCCTCTTCGAGGAAATCTTCGTGCTCCGGATGCCTAACGAATGGCAGATGGGCGTGGAGAAGGAGGGCGAAGGAGCCGCGCTGAAGGGTTGAAGAGTTGAAGGGTTGAAGCGAGGTGGTGCGCAGCAACGCTTTTAACCCTTCAACGCTTCAACCCTGCAACGGCCGCGCTGCGGCTACAGCGTGCGGCAGAAATCCTGGAAGCGATCGAGACCTTTCTTAACGATGTCGATGCTGGTTGCGTAGCTCAGGCGAACGGTGCGGTCGTCGCCAAAGGCGGCGCCGGGGATGACCGCGACGTTGGCCTTGCTGAGGAGACGATCGGCGAAGTTTTGCGAAGTCAGGCCGAGCTGGCTGATGTTGACCAAAACGTAGAACGCGCCTTCGGGTTTGACCGCGGTGATGTTCGCGATCTTCGAGATGCGATCGAACATGTAGTTGCGCCGCATATCGAACTCGTCGTGCATGTCCGAGAGTGGTTGCTGGTCCCCTTTGAGCGCGGCGATTCCGCCCTTTTGCGCGAAGGAGCACGGATTTGAAGTGCTGTGGCTTTGGATCGAGTCGACCGCTTTCGCGATCATTTCCGGCGCGCCCATGTAGCCGAGGCGCCAGCCGGTCATTGCGTAGGATTTGCTGAAGCCGTTGATCGTGATCGTCAGGTCGTAAGCCTGCTTCGACAGCGAAGCAATGCTGACGTGTTTCACGTCGTCGTAAACGAGTTTCTCGTAAATTTCGTCGGAGAGAATGTAGATATCTTCTTCGGCCGCGACGTCCACGATGGCTTCGAGTGCCTCGCGGCTGTAAACGGACCCGCTGGGATTGTTAGGCGAATTCATGATGACCATCTTCGTGCGCGGGGTCATCGCGTTTTCAAATTCCTCCGGAGTCATTTTCCAGCCGTTGCGTTCGCTCGTTTGCACGATCACGGGCTCAGCGCCGGCGAGGCGGACCATGTCGGGATAGCTTACCCAATACGGCGACGGGATGATGACTTCGTCGCCTTTTTCGCAGGTCGCGAGGATGGCGTTGTAACAGGAATGCTTGGCGCCGTTGCTCACGATCACCTGGCTCGGGCGATACTCGAGGCCGTTATCGGCGGCGAACTTTTCCGAGATCGCCTGGCGCAATTCCGGCAGTCCAGAGCTCGGCGTGTATTTCGTGAAGCCCTGTTCGAGCGCGGCGATCGCGGCCTGCTTGATGTGCTCGGGAGTGTCGAAGTCCGGCTCACCCGCGCCGAATCCGCAGATGTCGATGCCCTCCGCTTTCATGGCCTTCGCTTTGCTGTCGATCGAGAGGGTGAGGGAGGGGTTGAGCTGAGTCGCACGAGTCGAGATTTCCATGGGTAACGTTTCCAAAATCGGGTTCCAAAAAAAGGGAGCGCAAGCTATGAGCGTGCGTAGAAATTTTCAATCAAAGGTTTGAGGTTATTCTCGTCGATCTGCACGATTTTCATCTCGCGCTGAGCATTTTCGGCGGAGTCGGAAGCGTGCGCGGCGTTGACCATAATGGTCTGGCCAAACTCCTTCCGGATCGATCCCGGCGGGGCCTTGCTCGGATCGGTCGGGCCGAGGACGTCGCGGATCTTGCGCACCGCATCGGCGCCCTGGTAAACGAGCGCGATGCACTTCTCGGAGCCGGGCTCGCTCCGCTGCTTGTCGCCAATTGCGCTCGGGCGACCGCCTGACATGAACTCGACGATGTCTTCCCACGCGTTGCGACCTTTCTCGGGGCCGAGTTTGTCTTTCAAAACATCGAGCACCGGGCCGTAGAATTCCTCGGCCTGCGCGACGCTCATCCGGTGAACTTTAAAACCGATGATGTAGAGACCGCTACGCGAGAAAACTTCGATCACGCCGCCGGGACGCGCGTTGGGAAATTTGAAATTGTCCGGCTTGATGAGGACGAGCGTCTTCTCGACTTTGGCATCGTTAGGAAAGTCGATCACTTCATCGAGAATGCCGCCGTCGCTTTCGGAAAACTCCGCCCACAGTTTGAGATCGCGCTCGATTGCTGGGGCGTCGAAAGCCGCAAGCACACCGGGCTCGAAGTAGGTGACGCTGCCGCTGCCATCCGTGATATAGTCGCCGAAGGTGTCCCGGATCGTCTCGCCGCTCGTCTGCTCATGCACGATGTGGCCGACCGCGTTCTGGATTTTCCGGATCGCGTCCGGGCCGCGGAAAACGAGCAACATCACCCGCGCGCGCTGACCGTTTATCGTCCCGGTAAAGTTTCTCAGCACATAATGCCGAATCAATTCTTGCGTCGCGCGATGGCTCGGATCGGTTTCGGTGACGATGGTCTCGGCATAACGCCTAACGAGTTCACCGCTGGGCGCGAACATCCGGCCGCTCACGAGGTCGAGGCCGGTGCGGGAAATGAGGCGGGCGACGATGCCGCCGGTGCGTGATTTTCGCATCGAGTAGGGCGTAACGATGACGTAGGAAATTTCTTCGGCCTGCATAAGGAATCGCGAGCGGCTGCATAGATTGAGCAGCGGATTTGCAGGCAATCGAAGTCGCTCGGACTTCCCGAAGTTAGCTGCGGCTAACGACGCTTCAACTAGGTTTTAGGCGCGGCGAGGAGCGCGATCCATTTCCCGCGACGGCGCTGGCGCTCGATCGTGAAATCGGCCCGGCGCAAAGCACGCGCCACGGATCCGGCCTGCTCGCGCAGAATTCCGGAGACGAGAAGCTGGCCGTGTGCGCGCAGTGCGCGGCGAAGCTTTGGGGCGGCGGCAATCAACAGCTCGCTGAAAAGATTTGCCGTGAGGAAGTCGAAACGGCGCCCGGGCTGCCACCGCGCGAGATCTTGCCTAACGAACTTTATGTCGCGGATTTCATTCAATTGCGCGTTGGCTCGCGCGTGCGCGACCGCTTGCGGATCGTTGTCGTAGCCGGTGATCTCGCGGGCGCCGAAGCAGCGGGCAGCGAGAGCAAGAATGCCGCTACCGGTACCAAGATCAAGCATGCGCCAGCCGCGTGGCCAGCTCCGCGTCACCTCCTCCAGCAAACGCAAGCACATCGCCGTCGTCGCGTGTTCGCCCGTCCCGAAAGCGCCGGCTGCGGGTATGACAAGTTGCGCGGTCTTGTTCGCGATCGGTTCAGTGACGATGAGCAAGCGCCGGGCGACGCGAATTGGAGCGTGTTCTTGCCGCGCCAGATAGTACGTTTGCCAATTGCGCGGCAGTTGCTCGAATGAACCGCCGAAGCGACGCGTCAGTTCGACCGCCGCCGATCGCGTTGCGCAGGTGACTTCGACAATGCTTCGGGTCCGCCCAGGCCGACTAATGATCGCGACGTTTGCGGGCGGCAACTCTTCGAGTTCGCCTCCGTGGGATTGCAGCCAGGCTGCGGTAGCGTGAAATTTCCAGAGGTGCACCAGACGAATCATCGCCGTCATTTTTGGAAACAGCGAATCAACGGACTGTGGGGAAGACGGGCTGTCCGCCCGGTGTCGGCGGAAGTCTTCCGGCGGTTAGACGATCGGCAAGGTCGGGAGCCTTCTCCCAAGACCGTGGCGCTCGGCGCGCCGAGCCAACGGTCAAGGACGGTGCCGGAGACGCTCCGGAAATCGGTGTTGAACTTCAGGTCGCCGTTATCGAGCTCGGTGAGGCTCGGATATTTCCCAAACAACCCCGGCTTTACCCGACCACGGAGCACAAACATCCGCGCAGCTGCTCCATGATCGGTTCCACTGTTCGCATTCTCGACTCCGCGGCGGCCGAACTCGCTGAAGGTCAGGAGCGGGACGGGCTCGAAATTTCCCTCATCTTTGGTCAGCGACAAAAGCAGTGAGGACGTCGTTCAGCTCCGCCATGAGATGATGGTGGGTGTGGCATCGATTTGACCTCGCTGGCGACGCCCGCGACGCTGCGCCGATGCCGCAACGCGACCGTTATCTCTTCGTCTGCACAAACCGTCGCGATGCCGAAAATCCGCGCGGTTCCTGCGCCGAGAAGGGGGCCGAAGCCGTCCACCAGGCACTAAAGGAGCAACTGGCCGCTCGAGGCCTGCATCAGCTGCGGGCGCGCGCCTGCAAGTCGAGTTGTCTCGACCAATGCGCAACCGGTATCACCATCCTGGTCGAGCCAGATCATTTTTTCTATGGAAGAGTCTCCCTCGCGGATGTGCCCGAGATCGTGGAAAGCCTCTTCACTGATCGTCGCGTCGAGCGGCTCGTGCTCAGCGAGAAAGATTTGGCTGCCGGTTGAGAATTGCAGAAGCCCGGCATCGCCGATGGGTATCCGGTTTGAGACAATCTTCCGCTTCCGGCACAGGCAGTGCTATCCCAGGGTTGCGATGGAGGAACCTCTGAGGATTCTGGCGGTGGATAACGAGCCGACGGTCACGCTTTCCCTGGGCTTCGTCTTTGCCGCGCCACGCTATCAGGTCACTACTGTCAAGAGCGGCCAGGAAGCGCTCGCCGAGCTCGATGCAAATCCCGATTCCTACGATGTGATCATCGTCGATCAAAAGATGCCGAACCTCACGGGCACCGAATTGGTGGCGGCGATACAGGAACGCGGCGTCACGAGCAAAGTCGTTGTCTTGTCCGCGTTTCTTTCCCATGAGATCCGCGCCGCTTACGAACGAATGGGAGTGAGTGTGATGTTTGCCAAGCCCTTCGACGTCGTTGAGCTGCGCACGGCAGTGGACGGTCTCGTTGCCTGATCTTTGGGGCGATCGCCTCCTCCGCCGCTCGTAATCCGCCGCTAGGAGGCTTGCCGATCACGGGGATTCCCCTTTCTTCGAGAATTTGATACCGTGGACCGCATGAAGGATCAGTGCGCATCGGCCCGATGGAGCATCGTTTTTCTCGCCTTGCTGCTGACGACTCAGCTCTCCGCCGGCGGCAAAAAGCCCAGCGGAACCAGGATTGCCGACGCGAGCTCGACGGCGTGGGTGGAGGTAGCGAACACGGATGGCGTGGATATTTACAGCCGGACCCGTGCGGGCTCGCCTCTAAAAGAATTTCGCAGCGTCGGTGAGATCGATGCGCCTTCCAACGCCGTTTTCGCTATCCTGAATGATCCGCAAGCGTATCCCAGTTTCATGCCCTACTGCGCGGAGTGCCGCGTCCTGCAACGGACCAAAAGCGGCGCGGTGATTTATCACCGCCTCGATTTGCCGTGGGTGAGCGATCGTGATTATACCTTGCGCTCGACCCATTCAAAAGTGCCCGGACCCAATGGCCCGATCTATCTTATTCGCTGGCAACCGGCGAATGATCTAGGCCCCGCACCCAAACCGGGCGTGGAGCGCGTCGAAGTCTGCGAGGGCAGTTGGCTGCTTGATCCGACCAGCACCAGGACGACCCGCGCCACATACCTCATTTACAGTGGGACCGGCGGAGCCATTCCGGCCTTCATTGCCAACCGGGAAAGGCAGATTGCGATTCGGAAAGTCTTCGATGCGCTTCGGGCCGAGGTGCGGAAACCGAAATACGCGCACGCGAAAAGGTGAGGTAGCCCTTCTTGTTATACGCCTAACGAACTACGCAGGGCGGTCATAGTGTCGGCTGTCTTCAGCCGAAATCTTTCTCATCCGCGCAGTATCTTCAGCGGTCTTCACGGGTGCCGCAGTGACGGCGGAGCAACTTCGGGAACGGAATTGGGACCGATTTCAAAAATGCTTTGTAGCGTGCGCTGTCCTGAGCGCACCTGGGATTTCTCCTCCAGGTGGCCTTTCTGAGGCACGCCGCAGCGATAGCCACCGGCAGCTCTTAGTAACTCCAAGCCGAGCAACCGCAAGGCAACCGACAGGGATCAGCGGAGAGGGTCTGGCTGGCACCTTATCCTGCCCAAGACCGGCGCCCCCCCGCGCTTCTTCCGCGTCTATTTCTTCTCAGGCAGCAACGATCCCGCCTCGGCGACGCATTGCCATTTGCCATCACGCTGCACCCAGGTGTCCACCCAACCATAAGTGTGGCTGAACGCCTTCCCATCCTTGTCCTTGCCCTTTTCCGTGGAAATCCCAGCGACCGTAGCCAAGTTGGGACCGTAGACATGGACCACCATTCTATCGGTCGTCGACGCGCTCAAGGTGTCGGTCTCGTTCTCCATTTCCTTTAGCATGCCGGATTTATCGAGCATCTTGCCTTTGGAGTTCACACCGGCAAAGTCATCCGCCACGAGGTTACGGATGACGGAGACGCCGTGATCCTTGTGGAGCATGGCATCCCCCCAGGTGTTCTCCATTTGTTTCAGGTTTGCTTTGACTTCGCCGGTGCCCATTGGCTTGTCCGAGGCTGGTGCGGAAGTGGTGTGGAGCAGCGCACAAGAGGCCACCACTACGGCCAGAAGTGTGGGAGATTTCAGTGATTTCATTAATATATCTTTCGGTTGAGGTGTAAGGCCCATGGGGAAGCAAGAGCGCATTCCAC
The DNA here is from genome assembly GCA_036493915.1 of Chthoniobacterales bacterium. Taxonomy (GTDB): domain Bacteria; phylum Verrucomicrobiota; class Verrucomicrobiia; order Chthoniobacterales; family UBA10450; genus Palsa-1392. The sequence goes on from DASXPA010000052.1 coordinate 10,122, forward strand.
GCGAGGCACTTCCAAGCGAGCGCGGACTTAGTCCGTCTGTCTTAGTGCCGCACGCTATTTGACTAACGAATCGGAAGTCAAGAGATAATAAGTGCACGGTCTGCTGAGCCTGCCAGAAAGGCAGATCGCGGCCACACCCGCGCGTCTGGCCGTCGGCTGTCCCCCAGCCGAAATCATTTGGATTCGTCCGCTGAGACAGCGGACTCTACAAAAGGGGATCCGCAGAGGATGCGTGCCTACTTTGAGCCCGCGCCGGCTTTCTTCAGGGACACCTGTTCGATCAGCTTCTTAATTCCACTCTTGCCCGCGGCCAGTTTGCCGAGGAGTTCACTGGCCAGTTTCTCCTGGTTCAGAATCGAAGTGAGGACTGCCAGCTCATGAGTGTAACGTTGCTCTTTGGCCGTGGCGCAAAGCGCCTTGTAAGAGTCGATCTCGAATTGCTCGATTTTTTGTCCGACCGCGATGAGTGAGGCATCCTGTTCCGAAGAAATCAGGCGCTTCCCAATCACCTTTACGCCCTCCGCGATCAGTCCGGTCATTCGTTTGCAGCCTTTCGTCGGCAATTCCACAGCCAGCGTTTTCGCGACATCCTTTACCGATTCCGCATGGTTCTTCGTTTCCGTCAGATGAAGGCGCAAGAGCGCTTTCAAATCCTGGGATTTGGCCGCCTTGATGATGAGCGGAAGCGCGAGGCTCAATTCCCTCTCCGACGTGTGCATCTCAGCGAGCTTGTTCACAAAGCCTTTCGGAGGCGCTGCCCCTTTGAAATTCGAGCTGGTCGTTTTTTTTGTTGTCATGATTTCTTTGGCTCCGGTTATTGCTTCCCGCCTTTCCGTCGGGCTGGATTTGTCTTTCCTAAACCAATCGCAGCGCTTCCGACTCGTGGTCGTGGCGCCCTTTGCTCCTTCGAGCGAGACGGAAATGCAGAGGGTTGAAGAGGGAACTCGCCGCGGCGAAACTGGACGCGCGGGAGCGGGGCTCTCGGCGCTTTTAGCGTAGGCTTTCCTCAGCAGATATCTTTCCGGTCTATCCGCTGATGGCAGCGGACGCTAGAAGCTTGAACGACCGCGCTCCTCTGGGCGATTATCCCACCAATGAGCCTCGGCGGAGAGCGTGGAAGAACAATCGTCCACCTGCTTTTGGAAGTGGTGCTCATTGCCGTCGGCGTCTTCCTCGCCTTGTGGGCGAACAATTGGCACGAAAACCGCGAACATCGTGCGCAGGCACAGGCCGCCCTGCACAATTTCCTCGAAGAAATGCAAGCCAATCGTCAGACCACGCAAAGTAATCGCACCTATCACAAAACGCTCAGGCGGGAGCTTGAGCGCTTCCTCGCAAGCAAAGAGCCGGCGAATGGAGAACGTTTCAAAAAGGAGGTTCGCTTCTACGGTGTACGTCCGGTCATCTTCGAGCACACCGCCTGGGATCTTGCCCTCGCCACCCAGTCCCTGTCCTATCTCAAACCGCAGTTAGCCTTCGATATCTCGAAGGTCTACACTCAGCAGAGCGCCTTTCAGAACCTGGAGAACAGCTTCCTTGCCAGCGCTTATTCCCCTGCGACCCTCGCGGCCGACGACGCCACCGGGCTGGCGACCGCGATGGAGACCTATCTCGGCGACGTCAACGTGCAAGAGCCGGAGATCATCAGCCGTTACGAGAAAGTCATCCCCGAAATAAAGAGGGCCCTCGGCAACAACAACGTCCCTTGATGATTTTCAATCGGGCTGTCCAAAGCTTCAGAAACGGGTTGCAAACCTTTAGAACGATCTACTTCCGCAAGAGATGAGGCGCGGAGGAATGCATCCCTCCGCAGACAATCTGACCCGCTGAGGAGAGCCAACTCTACAGGTTCAAAGCCTCGAATCTGGAAACCAGGAATGCAGAAACGGTGAGGAAGTCGTCTCACCGCCGGCAGATCAGCGATCGCAGAGTCTCGCCGCAAGCGTTCGCTGCGAGTGCGGATGCATCCGCTGTGAGCAGCGGGCCGCTATCGACGTTTGCGGGCTGGATGCAACCCACCCGCGACCGGCAGCAACACCGACTCGACCCGTGGATCGTCCGCCAGCTTCTTATTCAACCGATCAATCGCAACTCCATCAGGATCGGTCAGCGACTGCTCGATCACGCGCCTGTCCCAGACCCTGTCATCAAGATAAAACAGCCGATTGGTTTTCATGCGGGGCCCTATCCGTGATTCGATAGTCCGCTGGCATGGCCGTAGCGCGCCTGCGAAGTTTTCAAGTTTCAGCGCATCGCGGCATCCACTAGCCGTTCGGTCGCCGATCCCGACAGGGAGACGAGAAGATGAAACATCGAACTCGAAGAGCGTTCCTACGCGTTGGATTGATCACGGGTGCGTCCGCGCTCGCCTTTTCCGGTCGCCCGCTCCTGGCAGCGGAGGAGGCGAAGAAAGGCGACAAGGGAAAAGAGTCCGAGATCTCGCCGCCCGAGGATCTCATGCGCGAGCACGGCGTTCTCAAACGCATTCTCCTTATCTACGGCGAAGCGATCCGGCGGATGAGCAAAAACCAGGACCTGCCGGTCGAGGTCGTGCTCGATGCGGCGAAGATCGTGCGCAGTTTCGTCGAGGATTATCACGAGAAACTGGAGGAGAACTACCTCTTCCCGCGCTTCGAAAAGGCGGAGAAGCTGGTCGACCTGACCCACACTCTGCGCATCCAGCACGCGGCGGGTCGCAGAGTCACCGACCTTACCATGAGCCTCGCGAAACAAGGCACCCTCAAGGATCCGGCCGCGCGGACGCGATTCAGCGAGTCCCTGCAGCAATTCATTCGCATGTATAACCCGCATGAAGCACGCGAGGACACGATCCTCTTCCCAGCCTTCCGGGAAATTGTCAGCGCCCACGAGTTTGATTCGTTAGGCGAAGAATTCGAGAAGAAGGAAGACGAGCTTTTCGGCGAGGACGGCTTCCACAAGGTCGTCGACCACGTCGCCGGCTTGGAAAAAGAGCTTGGCATCTATGAGCTGGCGCAATTCACCCCCACGCTTGGGCTGGATCAGAAAACCACGAGTTAGAGAAGCTGTGCTCGGTCCTCCCTGCGCCGACCGCTTCGGCCGGCGGGCTGATCGGATCTGGCATGCCGGGCGGAAGCTGAGGATCCTCCATCGATTCGTCCGCCGTCGTGGTTCTCCTAGCCGTACACAAATAACCGACAACCGCGTTTCGCAGAACGAATCCTGCTCCATTGATTCCGTTTACATGGAAACCGCCACGCGTTGGAAGCAAGGTTTAGAGAGCTTTTGCGCCGGTCTCACCCTGCTCCAACAGGGGCGGAAGCCGGGGCCGACGGTCCTCAATCGTTTGGAAGTGGAAGGCGTCATCCACCGCTTCGAATACACCCTTGACCTGGCTTGGAAGGTTGCCCGCGATTTTCTCGAGGAATCCGGGCTCCGAATCGCTCCGCGCACACCGCGCGAAGTGCTGCGGCAGGCGGCCGCGGCGCAGATCGTGGACGACGGCCAGGTCTGGATCGACATGCTCAACCATCGGACCCTGCTGGCGCACAACTACGGCGGCGTTGTCTTCAACGAAGTCGCGGAAGCGCTG
>DASXPA010000053.1:0-5041 GCA_036493915.1 Chthoniobacterales bacterium
TATCTCCTGCGCACGGGCTCCCGCCCGCGTGCGAGGATGCCCGAGCAAAAACCGTACGCGCCGAAAAATTCCCAGGGGCCTGTCGTCGATGCGGTCCCGGCGACGGCGACGCGCGACCCGTATGCCGCCTTTCGCTTCCGCAGTTTCATTCTTTATACGCTCGGCAACTTCGTCTCGATCGCGGGGCGACAAATGCTCACCGTCGCGCTCGAATGGGAAGTGTATGCGCGTACGCACTCGGCCACCGCGCTCGGCCTCGTCGGCCTGACGGCAGCTCTCCCGGTGGTCGGGCTTTCGCTGCCAGCCGGACACCTGGCCGATCGATTCCGGCGCAAGACCATCATCCTCTGGTCGCAGGCGGCGGGCGCGCTTTGTTCCGTCTGCCTCGCCATTATCTCCTGGCACCATCTCGTGATCCCCCGCCTAACGATTCTGCTCCGCGCCAACGCCGGCCTCGCCGCGGTCGCTCACATCTTTGAGCGGCACGCGACGTATCATTTCGACGATCTTTCGCTCCCGTTGATTTACCTCGTAATGTTGATCTCCGGTTCCGCGCGGACCTTCGGCTGGGCGGCGCGGGCTTCCTTTTTCCCGACGCTGGTGCCGCGCGACGATTTCGCGAACGCCGTCACCTGGAACAGCAGCCTCTTTCAAATCGCCGCCGTCCTCGGACCCGCGAGCGCTGGATTTTTGATCGTTCGACTGGGCTTCCCCTTCATCTACGCGATCGACAGCTGCTGTGCGCTCGCGTTTCTCCTTCTCGTTCTCCCGATCAAAAAAGCGCGCGAATCGAGACGCATGACTGTTGGTCCATGGGAAAGTCTGACCGCTGGGATCCGCTTTGTTCTCGGGCGCAAAGTCATCCTCGCGGCTCTCACCCTCGATATGTTCGCCGTCCTGCTTGGCGGAGCGACGGCTTTGCTTCCGATCTTTGCCGATCAAATTCTGCACTGCGGCCCGATCGGTCTCGGCTGGCTCCGAGCCGCACCGGCCATCGGCGCCTTCGGCATGGCGGTGACCATTGCCTATCTCCCGCCAATGCGCCGGGCGGGGCGGACATTGCTCTGGTGTGTTTGCGGCTTTGGGCTCGCGACCATCATTTTCGGCTTATCGACCTGGTTCTGGCTCTCGCTCGCGATGCTCTTTTTCACCGGGCTTTTCGACAGCGTCAGCATGGTCGTTAGGCAAACCCTCGTCCAGCTACTCACACCCGACGAAATGCGCGGACGGGTTTCCTCCGTGAACAACATCTTCATCGGCACCTCGAATGAATTTGGCGCGCTCGAATCTGGACTTACCGCCGCAGTTTTCGGCCCGGTCATCTCCGTCGTCGCAGGAGGCATTGGCACGATCATGGTCGTCATCGCGGTCGCCTTAAAATGGCCGCAGATGCGAAAAGTCGCCGCGCTCGACCACAGTCTGAGATGATCGCAACGCCCCTTCCGTCAAGCGCAGCACCTACATTGCGCTTGCCTGCGGCTGCAGCGGGAGACGTGCTTTGGTATTCTCTTTTAGCTCCGCAAAAATCAGCCTCCCGCCGGCCGTTTGCAGCGAACTCGTAACGACGACGGAAGCCACCTGCCCGATCCGCGAATGGGCGTGATTCACAACGATCATCGTGCCGTCCGGCAAATAGCCGACCGCCTGATGCGGGTCGCGACCTTCCTTGACCAGACTCAGATCGATCTCGTCGCCCGCCACCGCCGCCGGTCGCAAAGCGCGCGCGAGGTCGGCGAGATTCATCACCGGCACCTGCTGCAAACGCGCCGCCTGGGAGAGCGGTTGATCATTCGTCAAAAGCCGCGCCTTTAACACCTTCGCCAGTCGAATGAGCCGCGCATCGATCGTCAGGTCCGGGCTCTCCCCGCTGCTCTCATGAATGGTTAACTCGATCTCGCTCGCGCGCTGCAGTTGATTCAAAATCTCGAGACCGCGGCGGCCGCGTTCCCGTTTGATCGAATCGCGCGAGTCTGCCAGGAGCTGCAATTCTCCGAGCACGAAACGCGGCACGATGAGGGACCGACTGAGGAAACCGCTCGCGCAAAGATCGGCGATGCGCCCATCGATGATGACGTTGGTATCGACAATGAGCGGTTCGTGCTGCGTCGTCTCCCGCGCAAAGCGCACGTAGGGAATGATGAGCGAAAATTCGTCACGACTACTGCGCAACGCCAGCATCGTGCCGAGGTAGCCGAACGTGCAGTAAAGGACGAGGCTGGTGGCCCATTGCACAAACTCCGATTGGTACCGCAAGACCTGCGATGCGAGGAGGAGTTTGGCGAAAAAGAGACCGAGGAGGAGACCGAGCGTCGCGGACGAAAACGCGCGAAGGGAAAAGCCTTTGAGCAGGCGATCGACGAGCACGAGCGCGAGTCCGAAAACAATGCCGAGGATCAGTCCCTGGAGCGGATTGTTCGCGATTTCCGCCGTAACACTCGAGCCGACGACCGCGCAGAAGGTGACAAACAACACCCGCAGGAGGTTGACGGTCAGTTGCGAGGTCATGGGAGAAGTGCCTAACGAATCTTACCTAACGATGCCGCCGCCGCAAGGGAGGGCTCGCTTCGGGCGGCGGGTTTTTCGCGGTGGAATCACGATAAAAAAGAACCCCGTGGCTGCGCAAGTTGCTGATCAAGGCGCGGAGGTTTTGCGACACTTGGGCATCGTTGAGGAGAAGGGCGAGCGCGCCGTTTCCCGAGGTCGCTTCGCGCATGACTTTACCCGCGCCCTGGATCGTTTCACGCGCATCACCGACTGCGAGCTGGATCTTGTCCGCGGCTTCCTTGGTCGAGCCGAGGGTGGCGTCGGCCTTCTCGATCACGCCGTCGATTTTCTTCGAGGAATCGGAAAGCGCGGCGGTCGTCTTCCTCAGGTTATCGATCGTTTCCTTTAAATGATCCATGTTCACCTGTGAAAGCGCGCCATCGTTGAGCCGCGTCACAGCGGTGTCGATCTTCGCCACTGTCCCGCGTAAATCCTTCACCAGATCGCCACCCTGTTTCGTGAGGTCGCCGATCCCTTTCTCACGCTGACCTTCGATGTGTGCGCCCTTTGCAATGTAAGCCGTCGGTTTGCCTTTCGGCGGGTACACCTGGACAAACCGGTCGCCTAACAATCCGGAGCTGCCGACCGTAATCGAGCTTTTCACCGGGATGCGCGCGTAATCGTAAATCCGCAATGGCACGTCGACCCCGCGTCCGCTCGTCACGAGACGCGGCTGGCCCGAGACGCGCCCGATTTTCGCGCCGCCCATGAGGACGTCGGAGCCTTTCAGCAGACCGCTCGCATCGACGAAGTGAACCGTGATGTCGTAGTAGGTTTTGAAACCTTCGCCAAGCCGGCCGAACTGCACAACGAGCGCGGCCAGAATCGAGAGGCCGATGGCCACAAAGATTCCGACTTTTAATTCCAGTCCGCGATCCTGTTGGTCCATTCGTTAGTCTGAGAGACGTGCGCGCCCGATCAAAAAATCCTGGATGAGCGGGTCGGACGAAGCCCGAATCTCCTCTGGCGTGCCGTAAAAGTATATGCGCCCTTCGTGCAAATAGGCAATGTGATCGCCGACGTGAAAGGCGCTCTTCATGTCGTGCGTCACGATTACGCTGGTGACGTGGAAGCGTTCCTGCAGACGCCGGATGAGGCGGTTGATGCTATCGGAAACGACTGGGTCGAGGCCGGCAGTCGGCTCGTCATAGAGAATGCAAGAGGGCCGATTGATGATCGCGCGCGCAAGGCCGACGCGCTTTTTCATTCCGCCGCTCAGGTTTACCGGCATCTTTTCTTGCTGCCCCTCGAGCTCGATGACTTCGAGGATTTCTTTGATCTTCGCCTCGATCACGCGCTGATCGCGCTCGCCCGCTTCGCGCAACGGGAAGGCGATATTTTCCTCTACCGTCATCGAATCGAAAAGCGCGGCGGCCTGGAAAAGAATCCCGACCTTGCGCCGGATGGCAGCTAACTGACGCTCATTCATGCCGATGATGTTCTGCCCATCGATCCAGATTTCGCCGTCGTTAGGCTGCATCAGGCCGATGAGATTTTTCAGGAGCACGCTCTTGCCACCGCCGCTCCGGCCGATGATGACAAGTGTCTCACCCTTCGCGACGCTGATGTCGACGCCGCGCAAAATCTCCTGCGCGCCGATGCGCTTCTTCAACCCGCGGACCGCGATCATGGGGGAGGAGTTGAGACTTGATCGTTGAGCGTTAGGAGACAGAGCGCCGGCTGGGATGTCAGCGGTCAGCACGTCCTTCATTCCTCTCTCTCAACTCTCAACGATCAACTCTCAACCCTCCCCCTACTGCCATCCCGCCGGAAAGATAACGTTAAGGAACATCGTCAGGAAAAAATTTGAGATCAGAATCGCGAGTGAGGCGTTGACGACCGCTTCGGTCGTGGCGCGACCGACACCGACGGCACCTTCGCGGCTGTTCAAGCCTTTGTGGCAGCTGATAAAAACGATCAAGAGAGCGAAACAAAAGCCTTTCGTCAGGCCCATGATGATATCGCGCATGAGCGTCCAACGCACCATGTTGGCGACGTAATACGGTCCGCTGATATCAAGCAGATTTACGGAGACGAAATACGCGGCGACGAGGCCGAAACCGATGCATTCGGCGACGAGCAGCGGCATCGAGATCATCATCGCGAGCATCCGCGGGACGACGAGGTAATCGACTGGATGGACCGCGAGCGCGCGCAAGGCGTCAATCTGTTCTGTCACTTTCATGGTGCCAATTTCCGCAGACATGGCGGCGCCGACGCGGCCAGTGACCATCAAGCCGGTAAGGACTGGCCCAAGTTCGCGAAAGAGCGCCGCGGAAACCACGGCGCCGACGCCGGAGGCGACGCCGAGTTTATTAAACTGAAAATAAGTTTGCGCCGCGAAGACCGCGCCGGTGAAGCCGCCGGTGATGACGACGACGAGCTGCGAGAGCAGACCGATGTCCACCATTTGCCTCAAAAAAAGTCGCCACCGCATGCGATGCGTGAGGGCGGAGCGAATGCTTTCTCCCGCGAGCAAAACCAGTTCGCCGAGATA
>DASXPA010000054.1:0-2697 GCA_036493915.1 Chthoniobacterales bacterium
GTCGTGCCGGTCGCGTCGCTCAGGATGGCGGTGAAGTTGCCCGGCGGCAGAGCAAGGAGAATTGCCGCTTCCAACGGATTGGCCGGCGCCAGGCCCAGGCTTTGCACCTGGCTGGCATTTACATCCGTCTGCCAATCGTCATTCTGGGCAACTGCCGTGCCAAAGCTATCAAAAATGGTTATGAGTGGATTGGGCAGCGGGTGGGCGACAAAGGTGATCAGAGACGGTCCGAGTCCGCGCACGACGATCGCTTTGGTGGTCATGCCGCCGACGATCACACCGGCGATCATTTGCCCATCGCCGGTGTCGACCGAGGCGCGAGTGGAGATGTTTAACAGCTGCGGCGGATTGACCGAATCGAGATCGTAGACTTCCACCAGCGCGATGTTGTTCGTGCCATCAATGCCGGTGACGACCGCGGTGTAATTGCCCGGGCTGAGCGGAACCAGGACCGCCGATTCGCGCGGATCGGTCGGCGCGAGGCCGCTATCGGCGATGGCTTGAGCGTTGGCATTCGACATCCAGTTGTCATTGCTCGCCACCAAGCCACCGCTGCCGTTGAAAAGCTGAAGGCTAGGATCAAGCAGCGGCGTCAAAACTCCCCGCGAGCCTAACGACGGCCCGAGCGCGCGGACGACGATGTTTTTGGTCGTCCCGCCATTACCGAGAATGAAGCCGCCAATGAGTACATTCTCCCCGGTCTGGGCGCGCGCACGCGTTGAGATGTTGACCAGCGTTTCGCCGGAAACACTCGGGCTGGGAGTCGGCGTCACCGACCCTGCCGGTGTGGGCGTCGCAGAAGGAGTCGGCGTCGCGCTCGGAGTCGGGGTGGCGCTCGGCGTCGGCGTGGCGCTGGGCGTCGGGGTGGCGCTCGGCGTCGGTGTCGGGCTGGGGGAAGGGCTGATCGTTGGCGTTGGCGAAACAGTGGGACTTGGTGTTATCGTGACAGTCGGGGACGGCGTCTGGCCAGCGACGTGCAGCGCGCACGTGAGCAGAATTGCGATCGCTCCGGCGTATGGGCGGATCGTCATTGCAGAAGATTCCGTCAAAAATGGCGACTGCTCAACCCGCGGTCGATCGCGTCGTCATTCCCACTCGATCGTGCTCGGTGGTTTCGTCGAGATGTCGTAGCAGACCCGGTTCACGCCGTTCACTTCGTTGACGATCCGGCTCGAGATGCGCGCGAGAATCTCATACGGCATCCGCACCCAATCGGCCGTCATCCCGTCCTGACTTTCGACGATGCGCAGCGCGACCGTGTTTTCGTAAGTCCGCTGATCGCCCATCACGCCCACCGAGCGCACCGGCAGGAGGACGGCGAATGATTGCCAGACGCGGTAATACCAATCCGAAGCGCGCATTTCGCTTACCACGATGGTGTCGGCTTCCCGCAAAATCTGCAGCCGTTCCGCGGTGACTTCGCCCAAAATGCGCACCGCTAATCCCGGCCCCGGAAACGGCTGACGATGTACGATCTCGTTAGGCAAATCGAGCTGCTGACCCGCCTGGCGCACTTCGTCTTTGAAGAGTTGTCGCAGCGGCTCGACCAATTCGAAGTTCATTTTCTCCGGCAACCCGCCGACATTGTGATGGCTCTTGATGAGCGAGGCGGGATTGCCGCCAATCGCGACGCTCTCGATTACGTCAGGATAAAGCGTGCCTTGGGCGAGAAACTTAAAGTTCGAATTCGCGCCCGCCTTCGCGTTGCCGGGCAATTCGACCACCGCGTCTTCGAAGACGCCGATGAATTCGCGCCCGATGATTTTGCGTTTCTTCTCGGGATCGGTCACGCCGGCGAGCGCGGAGAGGAAGCGATCCGAGGCGTCGACATATTTGAGTTTGATGTGGAAATTTTCGCCGAAGACCCGCTGCACGACCTCGGCTTCATTCTCCCGCAGAAGGCCGTTGTTCACGAAAATGCAGGTGAGTTGATCACCGATTGCCTTGTGCAGGAGGGCCGCGGTGACGGAGGAGTCCACGCCGCCGCTCAGACCGAGAACGATATTTTCGCCGCCGACCTGCCGGCGAATCCGGTCGCAGGCTTCGTCGATGAACGAGCCCATCGTCCAGTCCATCGCACAGTGGCAGACGCGGAAGAGGAAGTTTTTGATGATCTCTTTGCCCCGCGGCGTATGCGAGACCTCGGGATGAAACTGGAGAGCGTAAAGCTGGCGCTGCGGATCGGCGATTGCGGCGAAGGAGGAATTCTCCGTGTGCCCGACGGCGTGGAAGCCCTCTGGGAGCGCGCTTAATTTGTCACCGTGACTGCTCCAGATATCGATCTGTTCGCCGACTCCTTCAAAGAGCGGCGTTGATTCGTCAAGATGAAGGAGGCCGGCGCCGTATTCGCGCCGGGCGCTGTATTCGACTTCGCCGCCGAGATGGCGCGCCATCAACTGCATTCCGTAGCAGATGCCGAGAACAGGAATGCCTAACGAAAAAATTTGCAGATCGATCTGCGGCGCGCCCTTTTCGTAAACGCTTGCCGGGCCGCCCGAAAGGATGATCCCTTTCGGCGCCAGCTCTTCGATCCCGGCCGCGGAAGTATCGCAGTGTACGATCTCGGAGTAGACCTGGCATTCGCGCACGCGCCGCGCAATGACTTGCGTGTACTGCGAGCCGAAATCGAGAATGACGATGCGGGAATGGGCCGCCGGATTCATCGGGGGTTTCCGGCAGGCTCTCGCCAGAAGGGCC
>DASXPA010000055.1:0-25374 GCA_036493915.1 Chthoniobacterales bacterium
AGCGAATCATCTCGTTCATTCGTTAGTTCAAATCTCGCGAAACAAGCCAGGTCCACTCACGGCGATGTCGTACGATTTTCCCGGATTTTGCTATCCGGTTGCTTCTCGGGCGTTCGCGGCGGAAGAGTTGGGCGACTTACAGGGACTCCTTGGCGATGTTTTCGCGACGTTCTTTTATACTGGCGACGGCCGTTCTTGCGGTCGTTTATTTCGTTGTTGGTAAGCTGAGTCTGCAGCTGGCCTTCTTGAATCCGAGCGCGTCTCCAGTCTGGCCGCCCGCCGGCATCGCAATCGCCGCCTTGCTCGTGCTCGGCTATCGCGCCTGGCCGGCGATCTTCGTCGCGGCGTTTCTCGTTAACTTCACGACGGCGGGAAACATCGCGAGCACGCTCGGCGCTGCCGCCGGTAATTCGCTCGAGGCACTTTGCGGCGCCTGGCTGGTTAACCGGTTTGCGGGTGGTCTGCGCGTCTTCAATCGCGCTCAGGACATCTTCAAGTTTGTTGCGATCGCGGTCGCGAGCACGGCGATAAGCGCGTCGCTCGGTTCGACCAGTCTCGCTCTGGCTGGTTTCGTTCGCTGGGCAAACTACAGCGTCGTCTGGCTCACCTGGTGGCTCGGGGACATGACTGGCTTTCTCATTATCGCCCCCGCCGTTCTCCTTTGGTGGACCCGGCCACGCTGGGAGGAGAATTGGAAGCGAACGATTGAGGCCCTGTTCCTCCTGGTCCTCACCGTCGTGCTCGGCGTCGTCGTCTTTGGGCACCCGAATGTGACGGTTTACCCGCTCAAATTCATCTGCGGGCCGATCATCGTCTGGACGGCTTTCCGCTTCACCCCGCGCGAGACGATCACCGGTCTGGTTATCCTTTGCGCGATCGCACTTTGGGGGACTCTTGAAGGACTCGGCCCCTATCTGGCGGCCTCTCTCAATCAGTCGCTCGTCATTCTTCACGCCTGGGCCATCGTCCTCACTGTTACCACCATGACCCTGGCCGCTGCCGTATCCGAGCAGCGGAGCGCTGAAGCAGCCCTCGCCGATGCCAACAAGACGAAGGACGACTTCCTCGCCATGCTTTCGCACGAACTGCGCACGCCACTTACACCCGTGCTTGCCCTTGTCGATCTACTGGAAGGCGACTCGCCGCCCAGCGACACGATGCGCCAGAGTCTCTCCATCATCCGGCGCAACGTCCAACTCGAAAGCCGCCTCATCGACGATCTGCTCGACCTCACCCGTATCGCCCGCGGCAAGCTGAGTCTTCAGCGAAAAGCTATCAACGCTCACGACGCCATCGCAGAGGCCGTGGAAATGTGTCGCGCTGAACTTGAGCAGGCGCAGTTGCGCCTCGAACTCGATCTGCGTGCCCCCTCTTCCTACATCCACGGCGACCCTGCCAAGTTTCAGCAGATCATCTGGAACCTGCTCCGCAACGCCATCAAGTGCACCCCGGAAGGAGGTAAAATCACGATCGCCTCGAGAAACGACATCCAGCAGCGGCTCGTTATCACCGTGCGCGACACCGGCATCGGAATCGAGCCCGAGCAACTCGACCGCATCTTCCGTCCCTTCGAGCAGGGCGATGAATCTTTTCGGCGACGGCACGGCGGCCTCGGTTTAGGCCTGGCCATTTCCAACGCAATCGCTCAGGCCCACGATGCCACCCTCGAAGCCACGAGCGACGGGCGCGACTGCGGCTCCACCTTCCGCATTACCATCCCAACCGTGCGGGCGCCCGCCGCGGCTGCGATCGAATCACCCGTCGCCCGGAACGACGGTCACGGCCCATCCTGGCGCATCCTGCTCGTCGAGGACCATGCCGACACCGCCACAGCGCTGAGCAATCTGCTCATCCGGCGCGGCCACCGCGTCGAGCTCGCGCGTGACATGCGTTCCGCACTCTCCGCCGCCACGGCCAACCGTTTCGACCTGCTCATCAGCGACCTCGGGTTGCCCGACGGCACCGGCGCGCAGCTCATGACGCAACTGCGAAACGACGGTCTGCGCGGGATCGCGATCAGCGGCTTCGGGATGAAAGGCGACATTGAGACCAGTCTCGCCGCCGGTTTTAGCGAGCACCTCGTCAAGCCGCTGAACCTCGAAAGTCTGGAAGCCGCGATCGATCGTACGATGAATGGTAACTGACCGGAGTGGCGCGACGCTAAAGGAATGGGTCGAATAATTCTGACGCAGCAGAGACGGCGAGAAGTCCGAACCGCCGCTGTTTGGATCTTGTCGAGCTTATAACCAAGAGAGCCAGGTTTGGCTAAATCAGTCGGTTAGGTCTCTTCGCCGCATAGGACTCATCCTTATCTTCGTAAGCTGTGGATCAAATCCAGCCAAAAGAAGAAGTAATGCGCAACCGTTTCCCGATCAATACGCCGCGTGCCGAGAGCGAGTGAAGCGAATCATTCCATTCAGCCTTTCATTCCTATTGTTTCGGGCAGGTTCAGTATCATGTCGTCAAACGCGCCGAGAGCTGTAATAGATGCGTTGCAACGGCCGGGCTTTCCAAGCCGAAGAGTGACCTCTGGCAATCCAAGCGCGGAGCGGATAAGAGCTAGTTTACTTTAGGGCGCCTGACGGTCCTCGCGCGTTTAATCTTCTTCTTCGAGCAAAGTGCCGACGGTTCGGCGATCGCCGGCCGGCTCGAGCTGGCCTACGAAGGTGCGGAAGCGCGCCGAGAAAAGCTGGCTCCGGATCGCCCAATAACGCGCGATCCCGGGCGCCGCGATGTAATGTCGCAACAGCTCCTGCCAGTCGCGCCACAGCTCGTCGTCCATCAACCCACTGAGATGGTGAAAGTGAATTGTCTCAAGCGCCTTGAGAAATTGGTGAGCGGCGTGAAAGAAACGCGCCTGATCCTCCTGTGAGAGGCTTTTCAGATCTTCCAGTCCCCTGCCCCAGATGCGCGACATATCCGCGTTCTCCATGAAGGTATTGGTCACTTCGCGCACGGCGGAGGCCGCGGCGTCCTGGGCGGCGACTTTGGCGACGCGGGTGTTGCGTCGCAGCTCCTTCGCAAGATAGAGGACCGAGAGAACGACCGCGATCGAGCTGACGAATTGCGAAATAGCATTAATCGCGTCCCAGTTCATCTCCATCCTTCCGCTCTGACTAACGAGTGTAACATAAGAGACAAGCTAGCCAAGCGATGCCCTGTCGATGACGAAACAGCATTTCACGTCGCGCCTCAGATCCGCTTATAAGGTGGTTGATTTGATCGATTCCGATCCGCTCGATTCCGTAGGTAAGTTGTTCCCGGCGCAAAAGTCGAGCATCTCCTGCGTCTCAGCGATCCCGCCGATCAATGAACCGGCCAGCTGTCGCCGCGGCACGACATGGAAGGCATCGACCGCGATGCCCTCAGCCGGAAGACCAACCTGCCGAATAGCGAGTGCGGCTTGTCGGGATTGCTCTGACGTGAATAACGAAATTCCAGAGCTGAAGCTGAATTCCTGAACTTTGCAGCTCTAGTTTGGGCCCGTTCATCAATGTGAGAGCCTTCTCGGGCTGACCGCGGCATTTCAGGAAAGAGCGATCCCCCCTGCCAGCCCGATTTCGACAGCGGCCTAACGCCTAACGACTCACTAGCGTGCCGCCGCCCACTTTCGGCGGCGCATCTGCGCGAGCGCGCCGCCGCCCAAACCCGCCAGCCCGATGGCGAGCAATGCCATCGCGCCCGGCTCTGGCACGGTCTCGATGTGGATGTTATCGATTCCCAGGGTCCAGGTGCCAAAGCCGACGTAAGCAAAGCCCGGCTTGTAGTAGCCGATGGTGGTGAGATCGACGTTGCGAAGGAATTGGGACCATTCCGCGTCCGTGCCCGGGTCGCCATTCCCGTCGGTAAAGACCCAGCCGGCCGGGACTGTCGGCGAATCGGCGTTTACGGGAAAGGAATAAGTCTGCCAGCCCACCGGCGGCTCTTCTCCCAGGTCCATCGAGTAGGTGGCCGAAAAGTTAACGTTAAACCCGGTGCTATCCATCTGCAGCAACTGCAAAGTGACCCCGCGATCGGGACCCCAACCGCCGGCTTGGAAGATGTTCATGTCGGCGCTCAGCGAGACAACGCCCGCGTCGGTCCAATCGTCCACGAAGACGCTGTGAGTTTTGTAGGTGTCGTTGAATCCGGGCTGGTAATCCGGCGAGGCCGTCCCCCAGGTAGGCGTGTGACTGCTAAAGCCATCCTGCTCGAG
Source organism: Chthoniobacterales bacterium (assembly GCA_036493915.1). Lineage (GTDB taxonomy): Bacteria > Verrucomicrobiota > Verrucomicrobiia > Chthoniobacterales > UBA10450 > Palsa-1392. The sequence goes on from DASXPA010000055.1 coordinate 4,196, forward strand.
ATAGACGCCCGGGTTGCCACCGTTCGGCTCGAAGTTACGAGGCTGGCTAAACGCCGCCACCCAATGGCCGACGTCGGTCCCGTCGTCGTAGGTCTCGGTGAAGCTGGCTCGGGCAGTCGCGGCGAGGCCGCCGGCGAGCAGGCAACCGAGCGCCAACCGCGTCGCGCTCGAGAAAACTCGAGAGAATGTGCGGTAATTACTGACTCGTGTGGTGCGTATGGACATGGATTGAGCGTAAGGAGGTTTGATTCCTCGTCAAAGAATTTTGCGGGAAGAAGCGCGTTTCGCCCACGCGTTGCACAGGCGGTTGCGATGCATCCCTGTTAGCAGGGCAGCCTAAGAATCGCCGTGCCTAATCATGCCTAAGGCCGGTCTCGACTCCTTAGCCGGGCTACAGGACCGATGACAATAGCACAATTCCAGAGCTGAACCTGAATTGCTGAGCTTTGCAGCTCTAGTTTGGCCTCTTCATCAATATGAGAGTCTTCTCGGGCTGGGCAAAGACCCCGGTCGTGCCGACCGACCAAAGCGTGCCGCTGGGTGTAACGGCGATCGCAGCAAGCCGGCTATTGGAGTTTGGCGGGTTCGGGCTTGCAGCCATGCTCCAGCTCGTTCCGTCCCAATGTTCGATCAGAGTTTGTTCCGGGCTGCCATCCAACACCTGGCCCGCGGTCCAGATGTCGGTGCTGGAGAGTGCAACTATTCCCACCAGCGCGCCGTTATTCAGCGGATAGACCAGGGACGGTGTCGGCACGAGGCTCCAGTTTACGCCGTCCCAATGGATGGCGAGGGTTTTCAAGCTGCCGGCCATTCCGACCGCCCAGACATCATGGGAGGCCAACGCGGCCACGCCGAAGAGGAGGTTATCTTCGCCACTGTCGTTAGGGCTGGGGACAACCGTCCAGCTCGCGCCATTCCAATGCATGGTCAACGACCGTTCCCCGGGCTCGCTCTCACCGGTCGCCCAGATGTCGTCGGGCGCGATCGCATCCACCGCGAGCAGGCGTGATTCACCCGGGGTCGGAACAATGCTCCACGCCGCCCCATTCCAGTGCAGGGCCAATGGATTGAAAAGAAAGTTCGGAGTCTTCGAATAACCAACTGCCCAGATGTCATTCGCGGAGATGACAGTTACTGCCTGGAGCGTGCTGGACTCACCAGCTACAGTAGGGCTGGGCACGATTCGCCAAAACCGGCCGTTCCAGTGCTCGATCAGTGTCCTCGAGTTCTGCTCCACGGCCGCCATGCCCACTGCCCAGACATCATTGGCCGCCACCGCCGCGACGCCGTTCAGAAAGTTATATCCGCGGGTCGCATTTGGACTGCGCACGAGCGACCATCTCACGCCATTCCAATGCTCGACCAGAGTGCGATATGCGGAGGTAGGCTGGTTGAAGGCGAGACCGACCGCCCAGATATCGTTGTCCGCCACCGCGGCGATGCCGAGAAGACCGTTTGCCTGTGTGCCTAGGTTCGGGCTTGGCACCACGGTCCAATCGCCCGCGAATGCGAAGCGACCAACGAGAAGCGAGAGAGTAAAGAGAATTGAAAAGCGAAGTGATTTCATACGCATGTAAAGCCTGGGTTGCATTTTTCGAAGCAATAGCGCAGTTGCCAAGAAGTTTTCGGTAACAGAAACGTTATCTGACTTACCGTCCAGAGAAGAACTCGTCCTGGCTGGGATAGAAAGCCGGGCATGAGCGCTGGCGGAAAGACCGGCTCCGTTACTGCATCGTTGTTTTGAGAAGCCGGAAAGCATCAGAGCGGGTGAGATAATCCTTCTGGCCGCGCCTGGCCGTACCCGGCAAGGCAACCGCAGAAATTTCCTCTTGCAAATCGAAAGCGAAATCGGCAAAACCACGTTCCATGGGTCCTTACTTCCCGTCCGCTCTCCCGAAAACAGGACGGATCAGACGAAATAATTCCGTAACTAAATGCGGAGTAAATCCGTCTACTTCTCGTTAGGCCCTACGACGTCGCCGGTATCAGATGCCGACCCGCTCGATCCACTGCATCGAGAGCTCGGCACCCTGTCCACCGAGCTGTCGCACCTTGAAACATACCTTGGCTGCGCCGGCGGCTTTCTCGCGAACCAAAAGGAGCCACGGATAGGGGACATTCTCGTTGTACCCCTGAGCTTCCGCGCGCGTGCTGATACCCTTTCAGTCCAGTACTCTGAGCGCCTGCCCGGAAAGACCGTGATGGAGCAAGTCCGAGCCTTCCGCTCGGACTTGCAGGAGGCTGAGGATGCCCGAAACACATTGACCCATACCCTTTACTGGTGCGGCCCCGTGGGAGACACAACGCCAGTCGCATCAAACCACAATGAAGGCAAAACATGTCCTCAGACTGCAATTCGAAGACGTCACACCTCAATCCGTAGCTGAAAAAAGCGCAGCGCTAAAACAGCTCGTGAATCGACGGGATGATCTGATGCTGCCGCTGTTCTATGATTTTTCGGACTACACTGCACAGTTCTATGGCTTCTTCGCGCCCGAAAACGTGCCCTAATTAAACGTTGAATTTAACCGCGATCCAGCGCGTGTTCATCTTTTCAAATGATTAAAATACCTTCATTCGAAGCAACGCTCGCTCTCGGTAGGCGTCGCTGATCTTATTCTCGTTAGGTTTCGCTTCGTTACAACCTATGCGGCTACCTATGCGTATCTGGTCGGTGACATGGCGGATTCTCGTCTTTCTCGTGGGTTGGGCGGTCCTTTTGACGCCGCTTACAATTCCCGTAATCAAGAAGTTCGCGCCGCCGGGTGGCGCGCACCGGCTTTGGCTGCAGCCCTACATAGAGGTCGTTAGTGTCATCACCATACTTGTTGCCGCGTGGTTGATGCTTCGCTTTATCGATCGGAGGCCATTCCTATCTCTTGGGTTCGCCGCCGCCATGCAACCCGCGACAGCGCGGTCGGATTGATGATTGGGCTCGGAATGATGGCAGCCTGCATCGCCGTCTTGTACTTCTGCGGCTCGGCAATTCCGGAAGCGAGCACTGGTTTTCAAGGTTCGGTGCTTGCCGTCGCCGCGCTCGCCACGATCGCGAACACCGCCATGCAGGAAGTAATGGTTCGTGGTTACGCGCAACAAACCATTCAAAAAGAGTTCGGCCTATTGAACGGCGTCATTTTCTCGGCCCTACTTTTTCTCGTGCTTCATCTCGGTGCCACCCAAGGGGCGATCCTGCCGATGATCAGCCTTTTTGCAACGGGAATCTTATTGGGCACTGCCTATGTCGTCACTGGAAATCTTTGGTTGCCGATCGCGCTGCATTTCGGTTGGAACTTTCTGCAGGGACCTGTTCTCGGTGAAACGGTAAGCGGCCGTGCGAATAACACCGGTTGGCGACTGTTTCATCTCACGGGGCCACCCCTCATGACTGGCGGCAAGTTCGGAATCGAAGGCGGCTCCATCGCCATCATTATCACAATCTTGGGCACGCCGATCGTGCTTCTCGCATTTCGGCGGCGCTGATTCCGAGTAGGACGCGAACGACCCTAACCAATCGCTGGAGCCAACCGCTGGTCGCTGTGAAGTCCACGTTTAATTTTGTGAAACAGTTCTCAATGTTGGCCAGCTCGCTCTCGCCAGCGGTGGCTCAGCTCCGTCTCGTTAGGCGGTAGGCGAGAATGCTAGAGGAAAGAGCTACAATGAAATCACCCCTCCACATCATTCCGTTCTCGATCCAGATAGAGGCAGAGATCCTGTCTGACCTCCGAGAGCGCATCCGCAATACGCGCTGGCCGGATCAGGCACCTGGCAGTGCCTGGAAGCAGGGGCCGATCTTAATTACCTTAGACAGTTGCCTGGGTATTGGGCCGACGATTTCGATTGGCTCGCACAAGAGCGCGAGCTGAATGCGGCTAAGCAGTTCCTCGCCGAACTCGACGGCGTCCACATCCACTTCGTCCATGAGCGGGCCAGGCACGGGGACGGCATTCCGCTGATCCTGACCCATGGCTGGCCTAGCACGTCCGTCGAGCTGCTTCCGCTCATGCCGTTCCTGAACGATCCAAGCGCCCACGGCATTGACGGCCCCGCCTTTGACGTTGTCATCCCTTCGCTGCCCGGTTACGGCTTCTCTGAGCGGCCTACTCAGATGGGGGTGACCTATCAGCACGTCGCCGGGCTGTGGCATCGCCTCATGCGTGGCTTGGGTTACGAGCGCTACGGCGCTCACGGTGGAGATTTCGGGGGCGGGTTGCCACGTTCATGGCAATCAACGATCCCGAGCCAATGATTGGCGTCCACCTGAGTAATCTGGAGATTACTCGTTATGCTGGACCTGGGGCACGGTTACTGTCCGCAGCGGAGAGAACCTATCGCGAGTGCAACGCGGAATTCTGGCAAGAGGAATTTGGTTACAAGGCAATCCAATCCACGAAGCCCCAGACGCTCGGATATGGGTTGAACGACTCGCCGGCCGGGCTCGCCGCATGGATTCTGGAAAAGTGGCGCGCCTGGGCCGACTCCCGCGATAATCTCGATGAGCGCTTCTCCCGCGAGTTCTTGTTGACCACGGTAACGCTTTTATTGGGTCACCCAGCCGATCACATCCTCGATTTGGGACTACTTCGACAACGACAACCGGCGATTCCGAGTCACGCTTGGACCAGAGGAGTTCGTCAACGTGCCAACTGGGATCGCTGTCTTCGCCAATACGTTTGTCGATGAGGGATCACCTCCCGTGAGTGGGTCGAACGCCTATACAACGTGCGCCGTTGGACCCCGATGCCGAGCGGCGGGCACTTCGCCCCAGCCGAGGAGCCCGAGCTGCTCGACTGCGATATCGCGGCGTTCTTCGCCGGTTTATGAGCCTGCACGCGGACAAGTCTGCCTAACCGTGCGCTGCAGCCAACAGCCCAATCGGCGTTGTTCCTCCAGGTCCATTTTAGCAGGTGTGCTTGTAAGAGCTGCCACTTGCGTTCTCCTGAGCCGTGGCCGAGCTTGAGTTCGTTAGGCATATGCCAATGCGATTGCCGGCTGCTCAGGACTACACTGGTCGCGTCGCGATCGTCACCGGCGCAGCGCGCGGCCTAGGCCGTGCCGTGGCAGAACGGCTGCATGAACGTGGTGCCTCTGTTGCCATCAACGTTCGAAATGCAGAGCGCGCGGAGCGCGTCGCGAGGGAGATCGGCGAACGGGCTTTCGCCGTCCCGGGAGACGTCGCTGCTCCCGACGCGCCGGAGGATATTGTGCGGCGCACCCTCGAGCGATTTAATCGCATTGATGTCCTGATCAATAACGCGGCGCTGCCTCTCACCACGCGCTTCGAGGCAATTACGGCCGAGGAATGGCGCCGCGCCCTTGAGGTTAATCTCACCGCGCCGTTCCTGCTCATCAAAGCCGCTCTGCCGGCAATGAAGGCGCAAGGATACGGACGCGTGGTGAATATCTCGTCCACGGCCGGACGCATCGTGAGCACTCTCGGTGGCGCCCACTACACGACTTCTAAGACAGGGCTCCTGGGCCTCACACGTGCGGCGGCAAAGGAACTGGGCGCATGCGGCATCACGGTGAATGCCGTGTGCCCGGGAATGATCGATACCGAACTCACCCGTGAAAGCGCCGCACCGGAAATCTTGGAACGCCTGGCCCGAAGTTATCCCGTCCCCCGGCTCGGGACATCTCTCGAGGTCGCTGAGTTGATCTGTTTTGTCGCATCAGAGATTGCTGGCTACATCACCGGTGCGTCATTGGATATCAATGGTGGCGACCTCATGATGTAGGAATCTCATGAAAGAAAGCACGCAGGTTCTCTTGGGCCTCGGCGTCGGCCTTGCCGGCGGCATCGCAATTGCAGCCACGCACAACCCTTCGCTGCTCAGCGCCGCCGATGCCGTCGCACCAGTGGGAACACTTTGGGTGAACGCGATCCGGATGACGGTGATTCCGCTGGTTGTCTCCCTTGTCATCACCGGCGTGGCATCCGCTTCCGACGTCAAGGCAGTCGGACGACTTGGCGGCCGAACGCTCGCCGTCTTCATCGGCATGCTCGCGGTGACCACGCTTATCATGATTCCGCTCGCGATTGCTCTCTTCGCGTGGCTGCCGCACCTGATTGCCGTCAGGCCTTCGCTTCCACCGGGTGCAGCGGAAGCGGCGCAGTCGCTGACATCGGGCGCCCCGAGCGTCGGTTTTGCGAGCTGGCTGACATCGCTGATTCCTACCAACCCCGTGAACGCGGCGGCCAACGGGGCGATGTTGCCGCTGATCCTCTTCACGCTTTTGTTCGCGCTAGCGATCGCGAAGTGCCCCACCGTCACGCGAACGACGCTGCTCGGATTCTTCAATGCCGTCACCCAGGCGATGCTCGTGTTGGTGCGATGGGTCGTGCGTCTGGCCCCAATCGGCATTTTTGGTCTCATGCTTCCGCTCGGCGCGCACGGCGGTGTGGGACTCGCGGGCGCTGTCGGGTTCTATGTAATCGCGTATTCGGCGGCGAGCGTGCTCTTCGTCTTGTTGTTATACCCGGCGCTTGCGGTCGTGGCGCGAGTGCCGGTGAGGGTATTCGCGCGGGCCGCCCTTCCGGCTCAGCTGATCGCTTTCTCGTCCAGCTCTTCGATCGCGTCGCTGCCTGCGCTCGTGGAAGGAGCGGAGGAAGGACTAAAGCTGCCGAAGGAAGTCACTGGATTTGTGCTCCCGCTGGCCGTCTCAATGTTCAAATTCGCCGGACCGGTGGCGTGGCCGATCGGTTCACTCTTTGTCGCCTGGTTCTATGGAGTGGAACTGCACACGCCGCAATACCTCACGATTGCGTTTGCTGCGATCTTTCTCGGATTCGCAGCGCCGGGAGTGCCGCGTGGCGCGTTTCTGATGCTCGCGCCACTCTTCCTGGCGATCGGACTTCCCTTGGAAGGCATCGGCATCCTGATTGCTGTCGATGCGATCCCGGATCTCTTTGCCACCGTCACGAACGCGACGGGCGATCTGGCGGCGACGGCACTGGTAGCGCGATTTTCATTGTCAACGCATGGACTCGCCATGCCGACAGCGATCGCGGCAGGCCGGGAGCTCAAGTCTAACTGATCGACTGCAGCTGAAGAGAGAAGCGCATGGGTAGGGTGTTGGTTGGCGATGGTGCGGAAATCAGGAGCAGGTGCGGATTCGAATGGACCTGGGAGCGTGGGGATATTTGTCACCGCCAAACAAGTACGTTTGTTATCGCGGCTGGCGCTCACAGCATGTGTATTTATGTGCGGCCACTTTAGAAATATCGACCGCGAAAGCCTAACCAACCGCTGGCGGTTGTGAAGTCACATTTAATTTTATGAACGAGTTCTCGATGTTTGCCACGCTCGCCGTTAGCGCTGGCCGATCTTGTTCTGGTTAGGCATTAGAATGCGCAAACTGATCTCCAGTGGCAGCCCATACGAACCGAAAGTCGGTATTTCACGAGCGGTGCGTGTGGGCAACATTATTGCCGTCTCTGGCACCGCTCCACTTGGCCCGGATGGACACGCGGTGGGCGTCGGAGATCCCGCAGCCCAGGCGCGGCGATGCCTTGAGATAATTGCCGCCGCTTTAGAAAAGGCCGGTGCCTCGCTCCGAGAGGTCGTTCGCACTCGCGCACTTCTGCTGCGCATTGAGGATTGGCATGCGGTGGCCGCCGTGCACGGCGAGTTCTTTGGCGAGATTCGGCCCGCAAACACGATTATGCAGGTGTCACGGTTTATTGATCCCGATTGGCTTGTTGAGTTCGAAGCTGATGCTGTTGTGGATGGTGACCAAAACGCCTAACCAGACGATGCAACCACCCGCTGGCCGGCGTACGCACAAGTTTTCCATGACTCAACCTTCGCCCGCGGCCACGCGCGCCCTCGCCAGCGGCGGCTGATCCTGTTCTCGTTAGGCCCCATGAAAACACGCGCGGATTATGAGGGCGCCATCAAAGTGGTGGGTTCCGTCATTGATGCTTGGGATCCTTACTGTCTGCTGGAGGGTGGCTCGCCGCCAGATGAACGGACGGACCGCCGTGCATTTAACTTTTGAGATGATTGCCAGGCATCCAGGCGTCACAGCTAAACAGGCTCTCATCCCCGTCCTTACTCGTCATCTGCCTTTCGCTTTCCATCGTTTCGGGCTTTCTTTCCGATCTTATGGCAAACCGAAGCAGGAAACCGAAACTGGCGGCCAAACCCAGCGGGCTGCCGGTGCCCCTTTTCCTCACGGCTGCCTTTCTGCTCGGCGTGGGAACCACTTGGCTGGTGATGCGTGGGACTTCGCAGGAGCCACCGAAACAGGTGATCGAAAGCTTTCTCCCGCCATCGAGCGCTGGCGCGACGGCTCCTCCGATGTCGCAGGTCACGCCGTCAGCGTTCGTCGGCCCGCCCGATGTTTCCCAACTTCCAGTAGCCGACGCCGCGCGGACGCTGGGGAACTGGAACTACGATCGGCAAGACTGGTCGCATGCAATCGAGCATTACGAGCAGGCGATCGCGCGCGGGGCCGATAATCCGGATGTCCGCACCGATCTGGGAAATTGCTTCCGTTTTCTCGGTCAGCCGCAGAAGGCGCTCGAGCAGTATCAGCTCGCGCAAAAGGAAAACCCGTTGCATGAGAACAGCCTCTTTAATCAGATCAGCCTCTATGCCGATTTCTTGCATGACAAGGAGCGCGCCGCGGCAACGGCTCGCGATTTTCTGGCGCGTTTTCCGCAAAGTCCGCAAGCGGAGGCGGCGAGGAAAAGGCTGGAGCAAAAGTAGAACGGGAGAAAGCGGGTGAGTCTGGGAGCACCCTTGGTCCTTCAGATCGACCGACCTGTTCGCGCAAATCGATTGTGCCGGTCCTAAGTCCCTTTAGCGAACCCCTCGGCCGCTTTCTTGGTTTGTCCTACTTCACGCCATTCGCCGGGTTCCAAGATCCTTGTAGCTTTCGCACATACAGGATCTGCCCCGTGTGATAGGCGTTATGGGTGCTGATGTGGGAAATGGTCGGAGCCACCTTGACCAGCTTCTCCTCCGACATTTTCTCCACCTCGGCTTCCAGGCCTTTCATCACCCGGTCAAGCCGTTGCACGATGTCGTCCCAATGCGCCGCGTCGAAGTCATTAAAGGTCTCGTTGTTGTCCTTGGGATTCGCGGGTTTTCCTCCGCGCAAACGCGCGAGCGCATTCTCGTTCCAGAAGACGAGATGATAAGCGAGCATTCCGACCGAGTGATTGGCGTTGGGGTCGAGCTTGCCCTCGGCATTATGTGGCACCCATTTCGCTTGCTCGGCGGTCAACCCGGCCACCGCGGTCTTCATCGGAGTAAACCACTCCGCTTGATCATGAGTGCTATGAAGCTCCGACAACAAGAGCGACCGCAGAGTAGTCTGTGTCGGCGAGGACGTGGGCGACGTTTCCGCGATGGAGCTCGTGATGCTTCCCGGGACGGCAATGAGGATACTGAGAATAAAGGATAGACGCATGCGCCGAATCATAGCCATCCCGGACGCGACTGACATGAAAATGTGAGTGCCGAGAGGACGAAAAACCGACCATCGCGGCCGCGGAGGCTGCGAACTGGCGAGTGAGACCGCACGATCTGAATGGTGAAGGCGTAAATCGACGGCGACCTAAGGTTTCAGCCCACGCATCTTCTACTGCTATCGCCGAACTACCGCGGCAGACCGACGCGGTAGCGGACGTCCACAACACCATCCGTGCCGATATTCCTGTTACGCTTGTGACAGATCCAAAGAGCTGAATAAGCCATGGAGTCGCGATGAAGCTCGCGCCGGAGAAGGCCATCTTTTACCTGGACGCAGGCATCGACCAATCCGGGAAGACATGCTCCAGCGCTCCTCCGGGAGATCATCGAGGCAGCTCGCCAGGACTGAAGCGGTCGCGTTTGAATCAGGTTGGCCACGGAGACGTTTTACGATAGGATTCGCTTCCCGATAGAGAAACAACCTCGTGAAACACATGCTTCGAATCCCAGCCGCGCTCACTCTCGTCTTCTTCCTCGCGCTCGGGTTCAGCAGTTGTGGGCCGGGGAGCACGAATGAAAAGACCGCAACAGCGAGCGCCGCCCCACTCAGCCCGCTCGATTTGAAGATCAATGAGTACGAGAAGACGGCGAAAAGGTACGTGCGCCTAGCGAAAAAGCACGACGCCGGTGACTACAGTGACACGATGCTCTTAATCGACCTGACGGACAAAACGCGGACGGAGGTGATAGAGCTGCAGCGGGAGGCGGCGACGATGACCCCGGCACAGGCGCGAAGGGTAGCCGATATTTCGGCTATGACTGCGCCTTACCGGAAGCATTAAACCCGTCGGGGCATCTACAGATTCAGGCCGCGCTCTTGAAGAGTATAGCCAAGAAAATTGGAACCGGTTCATCTTCAAAGAAGGGCATTTGCCGGCCATAGACGACAGGTTTTCTGGCCGCTCTGGGCCGACGCAGGCCCCCACAGCCCGTGCAGAATGTCGGAAATCCCCGGAAGTGTCGTCAGGGGCGGCTACAAATTTGTAACCAAGTCGCTTCTCGCACGGAAGAGACGGCGCGAAACCTAGACCTAACGCCAGCGAATGTGAAAGTGCGCCTGCATCGCGCTCGCGCACTTTTGCGCCAGTCCATCGACAAACGCTTGGATGGCAAGGCGCGCACGCTTTATCGATTCGACTGGGAACGCTGTGACCGTATTGTCCGTGGGTTTTGACGAAGCTCGCAGCCGCCAACACTAAGTCGGATTCAGCCAGGTAGGTTTCGGATCCACCGTTTGCGGAGGAAGCCTCTTCGCCACGCGTCGCAGGTCATCAAGCAGGATCTCCATGTCGCGTACCGTGGTGCGATAGTTCAGGACACATCCCCGCAGCGCAAAGCGGCCGCCGATCATCGTATTCGAGAGATAGGAGCTGCCATCTTCCTGGAGCGAGACCAGGAGACGTTCGTTGAAGGCATCGATCGCTTCCGGAGTTGCGTCACAAAAAAGAGTCGGCAGATAGCGGAAGCAGAAGATCGATAGCTCGACCGGGGCCACCATTTCAAAGTCATCGCTCGCCTGGACTAACGATCGAAGGTGGCGGGCACACGCGATATTACTCTCAATCGCCTCGCCTAACGACTGAAGGCCGACGCTTTTCAAGAGCATCCAGACCTTGAGGGCCCGAAAACGCCGCGATAACTCTGGACCGTAATCCCAGAAGGCGAAGGCTTCACTCGGTCCCTCTCGCCCAATCACCCGTGTGTAATCAGCTTCGTGGGCGAAGGTGGCGCGCGCTTTCTCCGGGTCGCGGTAGATAACGCAGCCCACGTCGACCGGCAGGTAAAGCCACTTATGCGGATCGAGCGCGACAGAATCCGCCTGCGCGATTCCGGCGAATAAGTCGCTCACCGTAGGTGCGAGGATGGCAAACGCGCCATAGCTACCGTCGACGTGCAGCCAAAGTCCATGGCGGTCGGCGAGGGCGCGCATTTCCGACAAGGGATCAACCGCGCCAGTGTTGACGGTGCCGGCATTCGCGACCACGCAAAACGGGAGGTGTCCAGCCGCCCGGTCCGCTGCGATGCTGCGTTCCAGTTCGTCAACGCGGATTTTGAAACTTTCATCAACACCGATCCGGCAGACGTTTCCCCGACCGATGCCAAGGAGCGCGGCTGCTTTCGCGATGGAGTAATGGGTTTCGCTCGAAGCGTAGATACGGAGCGCGCGGCCGGGTGCGCTTTCCTGTGCCTGGCGGGCCACTGCGAGCGCGGCGAGATTTGCCATTGAGGCACCGCTGACAAAAAGACCGCTCGCTTCAGGATTGAACCCGAGAATCTGGCGAATCCAATCGATCGTCAACCGCTCGATCTCGACCGCGGCCGGCGCGGAACGCCAGGCGGTGAGATTCGCGTTGAGGGTGGAGGCGAGCAGGTCGGCAAAGGCCGCGACCGGCGTGCCCGGCGACTGCACATAGCCAAACATTCGCGGATGCGCATTGTGGCGGCAGAACGGCAGAACTATCTCGCGAAAGACCTGGAGGAGCTGATCAAATGCGACGCCCCGCAGAGGCAACGCGGAATCGAGCTGCTCCCGGATTTCAAGGGAGGACATCGCCCGATAAACCTTCCGCTCTCGCACACCAGTGAAGTAATCACTCGTGAGGCGCAAGACCGATTCCCCCCAGTCGCGGATCTGGTCGGCCGAAGGATCAAGCATGGGGCAAGCTACGCCTGAGTGAGAGCAATGCTAGGCTATCACAAATGCGTGAGCCCTGCCGCAGACATTGAACTCTTCGGCTTGCAAAATTGGCGTAGGCTTTCCACCATTCATAAAAGGAGAATCACATGTCGAAACCATACCATTCCTTTTCACGTCGACGCTTCCTTGCTTCTACCGGCCTCTTCAGCGCGGCCGCCTGGCTCTCGCCCCGTCAACTTTTCGCCGCCGAAGCAGACATCGTGACGACCGTGCTGAAGCACGGCGCGACCGCCAAAATTACAGTTCAACCGCTGCGCGAAAACGTCAGCGCGCTCATCGGTTCCGGCGGAAACATTGCCGTCCTTACAGGACCTGACGGCAAAGTCATGGTTGATGCCGGCTTCTCCACTTCGCGTGGACAGATCGCCGACGCGCTCGTCAAAATCGGCGCTGAGCCGCTCAAACACCTCATCAATACCCACTGGCATTTCGATCACACCGACGGCAACAGTTGGATGCACGCCGCCGGCGCGACGATCCTCGCCCACGTCAACACGCGCGAACATCTTTCGCACACCACCCGGGTCGAGGCATGGCATCATACCTTTCTCCCCTCACCTGCGGGCGCGCTTCCCACCGAAATCTTCGAGCGAAAGCAATCACTGCATCTCAACGGCACCGAGATCGCACTCACTTATTACGGCCCAAGCCACACTGATAGCGACATCTCAGCCTACTTCGTCCAGGAGGATGTCTTTCATACTGGTGACACTTGGTGGAACGGCTATTACCCGTTCATCGATTACTCCACCGGCGGAAACATCTACGGCATGATCAAGGCGGCTGAGATTAACCTCGCCAGCATCACTCACAAAACCATCGTCATCCCGGGTCACGGCCCGATCGGCGGCAAAACCGAGATGACCGACTATCGCAACATGCTGGTGACGATTCGCGATCGCGTCGCCGCGCTCAAGAAACAAGGCAAGTCGCTGTCGGAAGTCATCGCCGCTAAGCCGACGAAGGAATATGACAGCAAATGGGCCACACATCTCACGACCGGCGATGTCTTCACCAAATATGTCTACCAAGGGGTGTGATGCCGCGAACCGACCTTGTCCGCTGTGGACATAGATCAATGAATACGAGTGACGGACGAGGGGTTAGAGCGCGGTCGACTCAGCATTCGCACTGCGTTCTGCCGGCCAGGATGATGCGCATCGGACAATTGGGGCGTTTCTTGCTCGCGATCACGGTGAGGGTGCAACGGCTTTCCCAAGCCGCGCGGGCGAGGCGCTCGACCCGCAGCTCGTGACTGATGAACTTACGCCGGGTGCCACAGCCGATCTCAAGAAGGAAGGCCTCGAAATCTCCGAAGTGGTCATAGACCAGGCCCGCCACTTTGCCGGAAACTTCCTCTTCGCCGCGTTGCACGAGGCCACCATCTCCCGCGCCGTCTGAGTCGTCTTCGCCTGATTTACCCGGCACAACTCCCCAGCCAGAAGGCTTGATCTTCGTCGGATCGCCACCCATTCCACCGATCCGATCACCCATCAGCTGAATGTAACGCTCAAAGACCGGATACCAACGACTCTGCAGCGGGATCGCTTTCCTGATCCAGAGCAGGATGGCGTAAAGCCGCTCCGCTGGTCCAAGTAACTCCTTCTTTGTCCCTACGGGAATGTTAAGTTGAAATACGCCTGTCGTGCGTCGCCAAGTGAAACCTCGATGGACAACTGCCAGCTCGGCGTCGGTCTGGCCAGTGATCTTCCGACCGTATTGCATGCTCGTGACCTGCCGCACGGTGATCTCATACTTATCCCCTTTCACTACCGTGTTCGGCAGCTCCACCGACATCAAACCGGCAAAGTTGGCGGCGGTCCCCTGCGGGACGGGAATATAAGTCACGCCGCCGGTCAGTGTTTCGATGGTGTTAGCGTCCACCATCGTGAGCCGATGCGCGGTATAGATGTTGTTCGCCCAATCCAATATCTCGGCTGCATTAGCCGCCGGAAGATAGATGCTGGCTTTCGATCCTTTAGGCGTGCTGCCCCACCGAATCATGAGCTCGTCGGGCCGGTTATCCATCTTGAGCCCGAGGGTCGGCCGGATCTCAAAGGTCTGCGGAGCGATCCGTGAGGCCCCGATGCCCGGGTTCGGCACGTTGACGAAAGCGAGATTCCTTTGTGCCAGTTTATCAGAAATGGAGGGGTCCGCGTTCGAAGGAATCGGGTCGGGATCGAAGGAAACCTCGGCTAACAGGCACTGGTGCTGGCTGCGCACTAACTGCTGAATCGAGACTAGCTGCGAGAAGCCACTAAAAGGACCATCTGGGATATCTGACGGCGAGGGCGCACCGACGAGCCGCGGCGGAAAGCGATTGTCGTTAGGTTGGTTGATATCGAGCCAGCAGCCAAAGTAGGAGTCGACTTCGGCTCCCAGTGGATCGGGACTAATATCGCGCACATTCTTGGCATCGAGCTGCTCAGACATCTTCTGCGCTGTCGGCACGCGCGGAGCGGCAAAGAAAGGAATCGTAATGATTTCATCCCCATTGACTCCGAGAAGCGGAATCTTATTCCCTCCGGAGGTAGCGCTGCGATAGGTCGTGTTGATATCGTAAGTCGCGTTGGTCTGCTGTGCCGGCCAGAGTCGGAAGAAGGCACGGACTTTGCTCGCCACCTGCACGTCCTGATATCGCACTCGGGCGAGCGCGAAGTTATAGACCGGATGGCCGTCGCCATCCGTCGGCGCCAGAGTCAGCGCGGCCGCGTCCTCATCGTCCTGCGGGATGGCGTCGAAGACTGGGCCGAGGGGTCCGGGATCGAGGTTGAGGTTATCGATCGCTTTTGAAATCCAGTCGTTAGGCGCGCCGTCCAGGTGGACCGCGAATTTCGTGTCGCCAGCAGTCATCTGGAAGACGCGCAGATCGACACTAAGATACCAAGGCTTGTTGTGCGCGATATCTCCATGAAGGATGAATGGATTTGGCGTATTCAGCAGCTCGATCTGCGCTCCGGCCGAAACATGAGTCCCATCAGCCGTCAGATCGGCGCTAATCGTCAGGGTTTGGGTGCTGTTGGTGAACATCCCTGTGCCCGTGAAAACGGCTTTGAAGGGGAAGGTCCAGCGCTGCGGGACTGACGACGGAATCGCCGGATCCTGCGGGATAGGCGCTCCGCTCGAGACATAGGACATCCCGCCGATCGGGTCCGGGATCGAAGGCGCAGCAGTTCCGAGCTTGTCCTGGCTAAAGCCTTCCACCACCACCCAGAGGGCATCGTCGAAAGTTGCGGGACTGCCGTTGAGATTGATCTTCGCCTGCACTTCACCCTGGCCGTAGGAACTGCGGTCGACGAGAAAGAAGCAATCGCGCGTTCCGACAGTCACGGGCTGAGAAGTGGAAGCGATGCCATTGGCGATCACGACCATGTCCCACGAACCTGGGGCCAGGTCCGACGGCACTTCCATGATCGTGCTGACAACCGCGCTGCCCGTCGCCACGCCCATGGTCGAATGGTCGCGGGTACGTAAATACTTGACGTCGCCGGAGCCGTTCGAGAAGCGGATGATCGGATAATTCGTCGCACATTGCGCGTCGTCGCCGTAACTGCAGGCCTGCGATAAACCATTAAATTGCGTGCCAAAGATCTGGTAGTGGTGTCCCACGATCATGGCCGAGGGAGCGTTCGTGATCGTTGGCTTCCACGAGGACTGCCCACCCGCGTCGGGTGTGTAAACCTCGATGTCGTTTGAGCCGTTTGAATGCAGCACTTCGCCCGTCGGTAAAAGGAGGAGACGGCTAGTGTACGCCGGTCCGCTATTATTCGATGGGCCGGTGATGACCGCGACCGTATTGTTAGAAGGATCGTACTCAAAAAAAGTCTCAGGCGACGGATAGTTACACGGCGGCGAAGGACTCCCGCAGATCAGCACCTTGCCGTTAGGCAGGAGAACGCCGGGCGCGTCCATGGGAAACTGAGTGTTACTGCTCGAATCCTTCAGGGTCGGCCCACTCGACCACGTGCCCGCCTTCGTCGGATCGGGATCGGGCGTATAGATTGCGGTGTTACCCGTGGCGCCCACCGCAAACACTGTCCCGTCAGGCAACAAGAGCGCCGGACCAATCTCCGCCACAAACCCGGGGCAAGCCTGTGGCAAAGTTGTCGGCGTGCTCCCGGCGGCGACCCAGGTATTACTGCTCGGGATGTATTGTTCGGCGTTCGGCGCATTCGAGCATTGGACAGTCAGGACGTTTCCGTTAGGCAAAAGCGTAAATGTCTCTTCGCTGCAACTGTCGCCCTTCGTTCCCGTCGCCTGCCAGATGCGGTTGGCGGGATCGAAGAGCGCGGCCTTGGCCGAATTGAAGTTGCCGAGCAGAAAAGTTCCGTCAGCCAGAAGGCACGAGACTCCATCGCCGATTCCCGTCCAACCGGGTGGCGTCGCCACGGCTGTCCAACTATCGGCCAGCGGATCGTAGATCTGCATGGTGAGGATGTCGGCGTTCGCATTCCCGGCGTTGTACTCGCCACCGCCCGTGATCACGGTCCCATCGCGTAAGACAGCGGAGGCGAAATAAAGCGGCGCCTGAGTGGGGCCACCGTTGGCAGCGGTGATGTTTGAGTTATCCGGCAACCCTGCCAGGTCCGACCACTGGCCGTTAACATAGCTGCCATTCGAATCTGGCGTGAGCTTATGCCAGTTCTTGGTGCCAGACTCGTGGCACATGACCGTGCCATCGGTGAGCAGCAACATGGTCCCGGCGTTAAAGCCCGGCTGATTAGCTAAACCTCTCCACGAGCCCATAAGTTTGTCCCCCAGTGGCCACACGCCGCATTTTGCCGATGAGGCGTGTAGCGGGTTGAAGTGAAATTAACCTGCCGTGTAAATACGCTCCCGCTACGGCGATTTCAACTACAAAAGCAGTACTGGAAAAGAAGAACTTGATGCCATTTTTCGCTCGTTGTCATGCCGGCAGGTCTGCTTGCCGCGGTCTAAGTCGTGCTTGTGCCGACCCTGGTGACGATGTTGATGCGTTAACGAACGCGATCCGCCTGCGCTCCCGGCGGGCGGACATTCCGCAAATGCCGATGCGTGATGCTTCGATAACTGCGCTCGCGATTATGATTGTCAGCCAAGCTTTCGTCTGGTTAGGCTACGCGGTATGAATTTGAAAGGTTGGCTGATTTCTATTTCGCTGGCGGCGGTTCTCTTTGTCGTGCCTTTTGCCTGGGCTCAGGAAAATCCGTCGATGGACCGTGATATGCAGGAGATGTTGAAGCAGGCGCAGGAGTTAGGCAAACAAACCGCCCCGGCCAAGCCCGTAGACATGTCGAAGCTAAAGAAGCAGGCGGCCGCGATCCAGGCGCAAGAGGAGAAAGAGGAGACAGAGCAAAAGAAACAGCAACAAGTCGCCCTGCAAAAGCAGCTCGCTGAGCCAGGCCCGAGCGCATTTCCGGATTGGACACCGGCGACACCGCAGTTCCACTCCACCAGCGCACTGACGAAGAAGATCGTCGATGATGAGGTCAGAGTCATCCAGAGCGGGACGTCGCCGCTCGCGCCCGAGGAAATTCTGAAATCATGGGAAGCAGCCGTCGCCGACAAGCCCCTCAACCACACTTATAACCGCGGCCGAAGCAACGGGAGCGTGAACGACCGGCTCGACGTGAGCACGCGCACCGATCCAGTGCAAAGGGTCCGCCTTGAAGCAAGCCGCGACGAAGGAGAGAAGATCACGCAGGTGACCATCGCGTTGATCTTACCCAAACCCTACGAGGATTAGGTAGCGGCGGGCCGTTGACTTCTCCAAGCGCAAAGGCGATCTCGCAGACCACGACGTCCGCCGTAAGTCGACAGAGGGTCTCAATCTCTTCCGACCAGCGGCAGACGACGGGGCAGCAGAAGTAGCAACAGCGCCGAGACAAGCAGAGCGAAACCGGCAACTCCAAACCCGCCGTAGAGACTGCCGGTTTGGCGACTGATTAACCCCACTGCATAAGGGCCGGCGAAGCCGCCGAGGTTGGAGATGGACGTAATGAGGGCGATGCCGGCCGCGGCGGAAGCGCCACTCAGGAACTCGCCCGGAGAAGAATAGAACGGACCGAAGAACCCATAGGTTCCGAACCCGACTAACGAGAATAACACTATGACCGCGACTGGCGATCGAAAGAAAGTGAGTGCGAGAAAGCCGCCGGCGCCCACGAGCAGCGGGACGGCGGCGTGATATTTCCTCTCGCGTCGTCGGTCGGAGCTATGCGAGATGACGACCATGCCTGCGAGCGCGACGAGGTAAGGAACGGCCACGAGCAACCCAACGAAAGTGTTGGAGTAACCGACCGACAAAGACTTAACCTCCTGTGGCATCCAGAAGTTGAGAGTGTAAACGCCGATCGCCTGCGCAAAGCCGATCACAGCCATCATGAGCACTCTCTTATTGGTAAAGCTACGAGCGAGCGAAATGGAATGGTGCCTTTCGCGCTCCGCTCTTTCGCTCTCGAGGGCGGCGGCAAGCTGATCTTTCTCGGCCGGAGTGAGGAAATGCGCCTCAGCCGGGCGAGAAGGGAGACAGCGATAGGTCAAAAGACCAAGAACGAAAGCTGGAACCGCCTCGAGGATGAGAAGCCAGCGCCAGCTGGCCAGTCCGAGCCAGTGCGCATGATCGAGGATGAAGCCCGAGGCCGGCGCGCCGAGAATGCTGGTGATCGGTTGCGCGGCCATGAAGAGAGCGATCGCGCGCGCCTGTTCGCGCCGCGGGAACCAATAGGTGAAGTAAAGAACGATCCCCGGAAAGAACCCCGCCTCGGCGACGCCGAGGAGGAAGCGCGCGGCATAGAGTTGCGGGACATTTCGCACGAAACCCGTCGCGACCGCGACCGCGCCCCAGCTCAGGAGAATGCGCGCAAACCAGACCCGCGCGCCGACACGGTGCAGGATGAGGTTACTCGGGACCTCAAAGAGGAAATAGCCGAAGAAGAAGATACCGACGAGTAACCCAAACTGCTGACTCGTGATCGCCAGGTCTTTGTTCATGGTGAGAGCGGCAAACCCGATATTGATCCGATCGAGAAAGGCGACTACGTAGAGGACGAACAGAAACGGCAGAAGCCGGGCGCGAATCTTCGCGATCGTCTTGTTTTCGAGTGAGACTGGTGCGGGCCTTGTCTTCATCCAATGAGCAAGGATGAAGGACGAATCTCTCCGAGATCAAGAGCGCCGTCGATGCCTTGTCGCCGAAAGAGCTATTCGATTTTTCCTCAGTTTCGAAAGGATTCCAAGCGGCGGTTGGCTTTCTTTCCCCTTCAGCGTCTGAGTTTTAATCAACCTCTGACCGCTGTCCTTCGCCCTCTATCGCCCGCTTTCTACAGCCAATTTGACTCGCTCCCACGAATGCTTAGTCGCACCTCGCGCGGTTTCGGCTAACCTTGAAATTCCGCCCACGCCCCAAGCCTGATGATCCATAAGCCCAACTTCGCCACTACTGACCTGCTCTACGAAGCGATCGTCGATTCTTCCGAAGACGCGATCGTGAGCAAGAACCTCCGCAGCATCGTGTTGAGCTGGAACAAGAGCGCCGAGCGGATCTTTGGCTATTCGGCCGAGGAGATGATCGGGGAATCGATCGTCCGCCTGCTCCCGCCTGATCGGCCCGATGAAGAGAAACATATTCTCGCTCGACTACAGCGGGGCGAACGAGTCGAGCATTTCGAGACCCGGCGGCGGCGCAAGGATGGCACGATCATCGACGTCTCTCTCACCATCTCGCCCATCCGCGACGCCCGAGGAGTCATCGTTGGCGCGTCAAAGATCGCCCGCGACGTCACCCAGCAAAAGGCCGACTACGAAGCTCTCCGGCGCGCCAACCGTTTCAAGACTGATTTCCTCACCACCCTCTCGCACGAGCTGCGCACTCCCTTAAACGCCATCCTCGGCTGGGTGCAGGTGTTGAAGGAAAATCCCAACCCGCAGGATTTCGCCGAGGCGCTCCCGGTGATCGAGCGCAACGTGCGCGTGCAGGCCCAGCTGATCGAGGACTTGCTCGACCTGAGCCGGATCGAGTCGGGAAAGTTGAGTCTCGATATCCGCCCGGTCGATCTCGCTGCCGTCGCGACCGCCGGGATGGAAACGGTGCGACCAGCGGCCGTGGCCAAGGAGATCAAGCTTACATCCACCTTTGCCAGCGTCAGCGGCACCGTAATGGGGGATCAGGATCGCTTGCAGCAGGTCGTCTGGAACCTGCTCACGAACGCGATCAAGTTCACTCCGCGCGGCGGTCGTGTGCACGTACTCATCCAGCGGGTAAATTCTCACATTGAGCTTTGCGTCGCCGATAATGGCGAAGGCATCGCGCCCGAGTTCCTTGGGCAGGTCTTTGATCGTTTCCGTCAGGCCGATGCGAGCACGACCCGGCGCTACGGGGGCCTGGGTGTCGGTTTGTCGATTGTGAAGCATCTGACCGAGCTTCATGGCGGCGGGGTCCGAGTCACGAGCGACGGGATCGGGCTCGGCGCGACCTTCTGTGTTTCGTTGCCCCTGCAAACCGTGCGGCGCGATTCCGGCTCCGCCACTAGTGAATCGAGCAGCGCCGGCTCAAATCTTGCCGCGGGACAAGCCAATCTCAGCGGCATCCGCGTTCTCATCGTCGACGACGAGGGAGATTCGGCCGCGGCCGTGAAGAAAATGCTCGAGCACCACGGCGCTCACGTGCGCGCGACGAATTCCATGGGCGAAGCGCTTGGTGAATTCACTCGCTGCTCGCCCGACGTCCTCATCAGCGACATCGGCATGCCGAACCACGATGGCTATGAACTGATCGCGAAGTTGCGCGCCCTTCCCGGTGGCCAATCCGTACCAGCGATCGCGTTGACCGCTCTCGCCCGTAGCGAAGATCGCACCCGTGCGCTGCGAGCAGGCTTTCAGATTCACATGGCCAAACCGGTCGACTTTCCCGAGCTCGCGGCGGTCGTTCACAATCTGGCGTCGCTCCGGCCGACGTAAGACTTAGCCGCGACTCGTAGCACAGACATCTTGTCTGTGGGGCCAGTGGGCCTCTCGCCGGTGAT
>DASXPA010000056.1:0-17684 GCA_036493915.1 Chthoniobacterales bacterium
GCAGGCTGATGAGCAAGAGAGCCGGGACAATGAGCAGAAGGAGAATATGTTGGAGCATGTGCGCGCTAAAGAGATAGCCATCGGCGAGGGCGTTGATCGGCGAGAGCAGCGTAAGAAGGAAAATGACCACTGCCGCCAGGAACCACCCGAGGCGTCTAGTTATACCGAATACCATGAGATAAGCGGCGAGGGCGACGGCCGCGGTTAGCAGAGCGGCTGGATTCCATGACCAGGCAGAGAGTAGGAATTGTTGAGTGCTCATAGAAAGCGGGGCAAGATGTAAACCACCGAGAGAACGAAAACCCAGACGACATCGACAAAGTGCCAGTAGAGTCCAACTGCGACGAGTGCGGGCCAGGGACGCTTTTTCGAATCGCCGGCCACAGCCAGCCCGAGCAGGATCAGGAGCGCAATCAGTCCCACACAAACGTGTAACCCATGAAAGCCAGTCAGGGTAAAGAACGAGGTGGTGAAAAGATTTGTGTTTACCCTCACTCCACTCCTAAACAGATGCCAATACTCGAAGGTCTGGCCGCCGATGAAAATAAACCCGAGAACGATCGTCGCGATGAGCCAGCCAATCATCCGCCGCCGTTGGTTATTATGCAGACCGGTTTCCGCGCGCCAGATGGTAAAGCTGCTTGCGAAAAGACAGATACTAAAGAGACCGGTCTGAAGGACGTCCAACCCTTTTGCATTCGGCCCCGCCTCGGGAATAGCGGTATAGTAGAGAAAGGCAAGGATGAGCACGCCGAAGAAGCCGCTCTCTGAGATAATGAACGAGGCAATGCTGGTTTTATTCTTTTCCGGTTTAAACTGATCCGCTTTGCCTCGGCTTCCGACAACTGGATCCGGCCGATCAGGATTCGCGATATCCCAGAGTGGTCGCCGACTAGTGATGGGCGGCAGGGCGCGAAAATTTTCATGCGGCGGCGGCGAGGTGGTGGCCCATTCAAGCGTCCAGGCATTCCAGGGATTGTTCCCGGCTTTCTCGCCAAACAGAAGGCTTACCACCAGGTTCCAAACGAAAACAAGCGAGGCCGCCGCCATAAAGAACGCGCCGACGGTTGAGACCATATTCATCCAACCCCAGCCCGGCAGATCGGCATAGGTGTAAATGCGCCGCGCCATCCCGGCGAGACCGAGGAAGTGCTGCGTAATAAAGGTCATGTTAAAACCAATGACCATGAGCCAGAAGCTCCATTTCCCGAGTCGCTCGGAAAGGAGGCGGCCGCTCATCTTTGGAACCCAGTAGTGAAGAGCGCCGAGGATCGCGAAGACAATCAAGCCAACGAAGACAAAGTGAAAGTGTGCCACGAGGTAGTAACTGTTCTTCGTCTGCCAATCGAGCGGCGCGACGGCGTGACTTACTCCCGTTAGGCCGGCAAGGAGGAATTGAAGCAGCGCGGCGATGCAGAAGAGCATCGGCGTATCAAAGTGGATACGACCGCCGATCATGGTCGCGCTCCAGTTCAAGACTTTCACCCCGGTCGGAATTGCGATCAGCATGCTCGAAGCGACGAAGAACAAATCGACCGTATGCCCGAGTCCGACCGTAAACATGTGGTGCGCCCAGACTCCCAGGCTGAGAAAGGCAATTGCGACCGTCGAACCGGCGACAAACTCGTAGCCAAAGATCGGCTTGCGTGAGAAGACCGGAATTATTTCCGACAAAAGCCCGAAGGCGGGAATGGCGACAATGTAAACCTCGGGATGCCCGAAAGCCCAGAAGATGTGCTGCCACATAATGGCTGATCCGCCGGGAACGAGAAAGAAGTGGGCGTGGAGGAGACGATCGATCAGCAGCATGACCAGTCCGGCGTTCAGCACCGGCAAGGCAAGGATGACCAGAAACGCGTTCACGAAAATCATCCAAGTAAAGAGCGGCAGGCGTCGCAGCGTCATTTGGGGCGTGCGGCTGCAAAGAACGGTGGCGATGAAATTGATGTTGGCGCCGACTGAGCCGATACCCAGGACTAACAAGGAGAGCGCCCAGTAATCCACGCCCGACTGCGATGAGTAAGGCGTCTCACTGAGCGGCGCATAGGCAAACCAGCCAACCGCCGGTGCGCCACCGGAGAGAAAGCTGAAGTGCAGCAAGATGCCGCCAAACGGCACCAGCCAAAAGCTATAAGCATTCAGCCGCGGGAACGCCATGTCGCGTGCGCCGATCTGGAGGGGGACAATGTAATTGGCAAGGCCAAAGAGCACCGGCATGGCCACCAGAAAAATCATCGTCGTCCCATGCATGGTAAAGACCATGTTGTAAGTGTCCGGATGAAGCAGCGTGCTGTTCGGCACAGCGAGCTGAAGCCGGATAAGCAGCGCCTCGATTCCTCCGACGACGAAGAAGACCAGCCCGGTCATCATGTAAAGGATGCCGATCCGCTTGTGATCGACAGTCGAGAGCCAGGCCATCTTCCAATGCTCCCGCTCCTCGGGAGATAGGATCCCAGTGCGTTGCAGGACAGCGGCGATCTCGCTCATTTCAAAGTCTCAATGTAATCAGTGAGTTGAGTCACCTGGCTCTCGGTAAACTTGTAGTCAGGCATCTTTACTCCGGGCTTGATCAGTTGTGGATTAGTTAGCCAGCGGCGTAGGTTCTCAGGAGTATTCGCGGCCACGCCCGCTCCCAGGATCTTGCGGCTCGCGAAATGAGTTAGATCAGGCCCGACCCCAGCGCTGGCCAGGCTCCCTTTGATGGCGTGACAATTCATGCAGCTCGTCTGCTGAAAAAGCGCCCGTCCTTGCAGCGCGCTCGCCCCGATTGGGGTTTGCGCCGGCGCGAGCTGTGCCTGCTCCCATGCCTGGAATTCCGCCGGCGTCTCCGCTACGACGAGAAAATGCATCCAGGCGTGCTCTGTTCCGCAAAACTCCGAGCAAACTCCGAGATAAGTCTGCGGATGATCCGATTCAATCCAGATATTGTTTGGATGACCCGGCACGGTTGTCATTTTGCGACCTATCTCCGGCACCCAGAACTCGTGCAAGACATCGGCCGACTCGAGCCGGATCGAGAGCGGCGTGCCCGCCGGAATGTGAATCTCATTCGCTGTCACCACGCCCGATTTCGGATAGCGCGCCTCCCACCACCATTGATGACCGGTGATGACAATGTCAGGTTCCGGAGTCGGCGGTGGATCCGAGGCGTTCATCGTTCTCCAGCTGAGGACAAAGAGCGCGACCACGATCAGAAACGGGATCGTCGTCCAGACAAGCTCCACCGTTTTGTTACCGGCGACCTGCTTCGGATCGCCTTCGCCTTCGCGCCAGCGACAGCGCATGAGCGCGTAAACAATCATGCCGGCGACGACCGCGAAGATGACCGCAAAAATAATTCCCGCCACGATCGCGAGATGGAAAATGGCGCGCGCCTGCGGGGATTGCGGATCGAGAACGGTCAGCGCATTCATGACGACAAAACGTGTGTTTATCACGGATTCGCTGAACAGTTCCAGCGCCAATCAATTTGCCCTTCGCATTTGGCGACGAACCCAGTCGCCTTTCTCCTGGGGCTATTTTGCCAATCTCTGAGATTCAGCCCGAGCGACGTTTCCTCGTTTTTCGACCCGGGTCGGCGGACCATTTCCAGTCGCGGATTTCAGGCATGTCCTGGTCATACTTGTGAATGTAAGTGCGATGCTCGATGAGTTTGTCGCGGATGGCTTGTTTGGCGTAGGCCGCGCGGGCGCCGAGCGGGCACGCGATCGATGACATCGCCAACGAGATGGAAACGGTCGAGGTCGTTCAGGACCACCATGTCAAACGGTGTCGTCGTGGTGCCCTCTTCCTTGTAACCACGCACGTGCATGTTGTCGTGGTTGGTTCTTCGATAAGTCAGGCGATGAATCAGCCAGGGATAACCGTGATAGGCGAAGATGATCGGTTTATCTTTCGTGAAGAGCGCGTCGAAGTCTTTGTCGCTTAATCCGTGGGGATGCTCACTCTTAGGTTGTAGCGTCATGAGATCGACTACGTTGACGACTCGGACTTTGAGTTGTGGCAGGTGTTGACGGAGTAAATCGACCGCCGCCAGCGTCTCCAACGTAGGCACATCGCCGGCGCAGCCCATGACGACATCCGGTTCGACTCCTTCATCGTTGCTTGCCCATTCGAAGATGCCGATGCCAGCGCTGCAATGCTTGATCGCGGCATCCATGTCGAGCCACTGCGGGCTCGGTTGTTTCCCGGCGACAATGACATTGACATAGTCACGGCTGCGCAGGCAGTGATCCGTAACCGATAGCAAGGTGTTGGCATCCGGCGGCAGATAGACTCTCACGATCTCGGCTTTCTTATTCATAACGTGGTCGATAAAGCCGGGGTCCTGATGGCTGAAGCCGTTGTGATCCTGCCGCCAGACATGGGAAGTGAGCAGGTAGTTGAGCGAAGCGATCGGTCGTCGCCATGGAATCTGTCGAGTCACCTTCAGCCACTTGGCGTGCTGATTGAACATCGAGTCGATGATGTGAATGAAGGCTTCGTAACAGGAAAAGAAACCGTGCCGCCCAGTCAGGAGGTAGCCTTCGAGCCAGCCCTGGCATTGATGCTCGCTGAGCATTTCCATGACGCGGCCGTCTGGCGAGACGTGATCGTCGCTCGGCAGGATTTCCGCAGTCGAGCATCGGCTGGTCGTCTCAAAGACGGCGGTCCAGCGGTTCGACGCGGTCTCGTCAGGACTGAAGACCCGGAAGTTTCGCTGCTCGGCGCTCAACGCGAGCACGTCGCGGACGAACTCGCCCTGCACGCGGGTAGCTTCCGCGTTGACGGCGCCCGGCCTTGGGACCTCGACAGCATAGTCGCGGAAATCCGGGAGACGCAGATCGCGGAGTAGCTGCCCGCCATTGGCATGCGGGTTGGCGCTCATGCGCCGATCTCCTTTAGGTGCGAGGTCAAATAGCTTAGCGCGCAGTCGCCCCTTCTCGTCGAATAACTCTTTCGGGCGATAACTCTTCATCCACCTTTCCAGAATCTTGACGTGCCCGGATGACTCATGTTGCCCATCGTCACTTGGTGGGAGCGGAAAGATCCTTCGGTTTGTTTGCCGTCCACTTCCTTTGGACCGGTCCAGCCTTTCGGGGAACGGAGGATGATCATCGGCCAGCGTGGCCGTTCTTTGAAACCATGAGTTCGGGCGTCGCGCTGGATCTGCTCAATCTTAGCGATGACTTCGTCGAGGGTCGCCGCCATCAGTTGGTGCATCGTCTCCGGATCGTCGCCCTCGACAAAGTAAGGCGTGTAACCGTAGCCGCGGAAGAGTGCCTCCAGTTGTTCGTGCGGGATTCGAGCCAACACAGTTGGTCCGGCAATCTTGTATCCGTTCAAATGCAGGATCGGCAGCACCGCTCCGTCGCGCACCGGGTTAAGGAACTTGTTTGAATGCCAGCTCGTCGCGAGCGGTCCTGTCTCCGCTTCGCCGTCACCGACCACTGGAAGCAACAAGGAGGTCAGGATTATCAAAGGCTGCGCCGTAAGCGTGGGAGAGAGAATAACCTAATTCACCCCCTTCATGGATCGAGCCGGGAGTTTCCGGGGCGACGTGGCTTGGGATACCACCAGGAAAAGAGAACTGAGTGAAGAGTCGCTTTATCCCGGCTTCGTCCTGCGAAATGTTGGGATAGACTTCGCTGTAAGTTCCTTCCAGATAAGCGTTGGCGACTAATCCTGGACCGCCGTGCCCAGGACCGGTGACATAGATCACACTTAAGTCGCGCTCTTTGATGATGCGATTGAGATGCACATAGATGAAATTCAATCCCGGTGTCGTGCCCCAATGTCCGAGCAGGCGGGGTTTGATGTGCTCAAGCTTGAGCGGCTTTTTCAGAAGTGGATTATCGTAAAGGTAGATCTGGCCGACCGAGAGTTAGTTAGCAGCGTGCCAACAAGCATCGATCTTGCGCAGTAGCTCCTTGGAGAGTGACTTTTTGTTAGGGCTCTTTTTTATGATGATTTCTCCATCTCGGCTGAATACTTCCCAAACCGCGCCGCGCCATTGCAGTGCGCGCGATGATAGAGCGCCTTTTGTGCGGCAGGAACATTTTCCGGCTGTCCCGCCCACGCCGTTAGCGCCGGTGTTTGTAGCGCGCGCCCGAAGGAAAAGCCGAGCTCCCATGGCTGTTCGCCGCGGGCGTTGATCGCATTCAGGTTGCGCGTCGCATCGATATCACTTAAGCCGCCGGAGAGAAAAACGATGCCGGGAACGGCCGCGGGGACGACCCGTCGCAAACATCGCAGGGTTGCTTCCGCGACTTCTGCCGGCTCGGCCCGCTGCGGGCATTCCTTGCCTGAGACAATCATGTTGGGCTTGAGCAGCATTCCTTTCAGCGCCACGCGATGTTCCGCTAAGGCAGCGAAGACCGTTTCCAAGGCTGCAATCGTGACTTCTTCGCAGCGTCCGATGGTATGATTCCCATCCATCAGCACTTCCGGTTCAACGATCGGGACGAGCCTGGCTTCCTGGCTCAAAGCCGCGAATCGCGCCAGTGCGTGCGCATTACTTCGCAGGCAGGTGGGCGATGGAATGTCGTCGCCGATCGTGATCACCGCGCGCCACTTGGTGAATTCCGCGCCGAGCTTCTTATATTCCGCCAGCCGGTCGCGCAGTCCGTCCAATCCTTCCGTGACTTTCTCGCCGGGAAAATGAGCCAGAGCCTTGGCTCCTTTGTCGACCTTGATCCCGGGAATAATATCCTGCCGCGTCAATAATTCGATCAGCGGCTGCCCGTTCGCGTCAAGTTGTCGGAGTGTTTCATCGAAAAGAATGACGCCACTGATGAACTCACCCAACTTCGGCGTGGAAAACAGAGTCGCACGATAGTCGCGCCGATTCTCTTCCGTTGACTCTACGCCGATGGTCTTCAGGCGTTTCTCGATCGTTGGCGTGCTTTCGTCCGCGGCGAGAATTCCTTTGCCGGGAGCGACAAGCTTTTGCGCTACCTCAGACAATGATGACTTATCCGTCGGATTGGTTTTCATAATCATATCCCTTGCGGATGACTCAGAAGCCGCGCCACCGCGCGGGCGATCATTCGCTCCTCATCCGTAGGAATAACGCGCACCGTCACTCGATCGGTTCCGGAAGAGATGACATCGACGCCAGTTTCGTTCTTCCTTTGGTCGAGCACGAGACCGAGAAAATCCAACCCGTCGCAGATGCGGTGGCGGGTTACGCCGCTGTTCTCGCCGATACCGCCGGCGAAGACCAGTGTGTCGAGGCCGCCCAAGGCAGCGGCGAAGGCGCCGATGCGTTTCTTTATTTCATAACAAAAGAGCGCTACCGCTTCCGCCGCACGCAGATCGTCCATTTCCCGCGCTAAGAGCTCGCGAAGATCGGAACTGGTTTCAGATACTCCGAGCAGACCCGATTGACTGTTGACCATCTGGTGAAACTCCTGCGCTGTCATTTGCTCGGTCTGCGCCAGAAACCAAACCAGCCCAGGATCGAGATCACCTGCCGGCGTGCTCATCGGCACGCCAGACGCGGGAGTGAAACTCATCGTCGTCTCGATACTTTTTCCATCCCGCACCGCGGCGAGACTCGCGCCACTGCCGAGATGCGCGAGGATCACCCGACCTTGCGCGGCTTGTGGGCCAGCCACGCGCGCGAGCTCTTCCATGAGATAGGAGTAGGAAAGACCGTGAAAGCCGTAGCGTCGCACGCCCCGGGCTGCGAACTTGCGCGGGATAGGAATTATCTGCGCGACCCGCGGCATCTGCCGATGAAAAGCAGTATCGAAACAGGCAATCTGGACTGCATGTGGGCAGCGCTGTCGCAAGAGCTCGATCAGGGCAATCTCGGCCGGCAGATGCTCGGGATCGAATGGGCTAATGCGATGCAGCTCATCGAGTAGCTCAGATGTAATGAGTTGGGGCTCGTAAAAGTGCGGACCGCCATGCACGACGCGATGCCCAATCGCGCGAATGTCCGCTCCGTGGGTCGCGCTGCGAATGCGTTCCATCAATTGAGCAAGATAACCAGTATGATCAGGCGCGGAAATGGGCGTCCGCTCCGTCTCCTCGCCGGACGCATTCCGCAGGCTAAGATTCTGATCGGGCGAACCGATGCCTCCTACGCTTCCGGAAATGACGCGCTCCGGCTCCTTTTCACTGCGGAAGAGCGCGAACTTCAGGCTCGAAGAGCCGGCGTTCAGCGTCAGAATCATTTGCGCGTCACTCATTCGTTCGTTAGGCATGCATGACTCTGCGTAAACCTATTTCGCGAGACTTTGCGCCAAGGCCGCGCGCTCCGAAGGGAACAGGCGATGGCGCGAATAGCGGCGTTCATTCCGGGCGCGTCGCCGCCGCTGGTCAGGAGTGCGATCCGTTTCATCATGGAGTAACCAAGAGGTAGTGACCGAATTAATCAAAGCGCAACCCCGCGGGCTGGAGGCCGGAATCGAGAAACAATGAATTCGTGTTGCTCGACATCGCGCTCTGCCAAGCCGCCGCCTTACCGCGTGTTGCTCCTGCTCGCGGGCCTGTGCGGCCTCTGCACCTTGTGCGGATTTCTTCTGCAAAAGACCGGCAGCCCTCCGTGGCTTTTCGTCAGTCTCTTTGTTGCCGCCTATCTCGCCGGCGGCTGGTTCGCTTCCGTCGAACTCGGCCGGGAGCTGCTCCGGGGCGAGTTCAACATCAATCTCCTCATGATCGTCGTCGCGCTCGGCGCGGCTGGAATCGGCGCGTGGGCGGAAGGCGGGACGCTGCTTTTTCTCTTCTCGCTCAGTAACGCGCTCGAGCAGTTTGCCAATCATCGCACCGAGCAAACCATCAGCTCGCTCCTCCGCTCCGCGCCCGAGACGGCGACTCGGCGCGAGCAGGGGAAATGGGTGGAGGTTTCCGCTGACTCGTTAGGCGTGGGCGACGAACTGCTCGTTAGGCCAGGGCAACTTTTCCCCGTCGATGGCGAATTGATCGAAGGCGCGACGAGCGCGGACGAATCGACGCTCACGGGCGAATCGCTCCCGGTGGCGAAGGAAAAAGGCGACCGTGTGAGCGGCGGGACGCTGAACCTGGAAGGCCAGGCGGTGATCCGCGCGGAGCGCCTGCCGAGCGAGAGCGCGGTGCAGCGCATCATCGACCTGATCGAAAACGCGAAGGAACAAAAGGCGCCGGCGCAGCATTTCACCGACAACTTTACGCGCTATTACACGATCACGGTGCTGGCCGGCAGCGTCCTCTTTTTCGCCTGGCTCTTCTTTTGGCTGCGCGAGCCGCTCGCCCAATCCATTTATCGGATGATGACGCTGCTCGTCGTTTCGTCACCGTGCGCGCTCGTCCTTTCCATCCCTTCGGCGATTCTGGTCGCGATCGCCGCCGGGGCGCGCCGTGGGATTTTGTTCCGCGGCGGCGTCGCGGTCGAGGCGCTCGCCGGGGTGAATCATTTCGCTTTCGATAAAACCGGCACGCTGACCACAGGCGAGCTGCAGGTCGCGCAGACCGAGCCGGCAGACGGTGCCTCAGCCAGCGAGCTGCTCGAGGTGGCGAATGCGCTTGGGCAATACTCGACTCATCCGCTTTCGCGCGCGATCGCGCGTGAGGCGGAGCGGAGGGGACTCGGGAATCCCGAGGCGCAAGACGTGACGAACCTGCCGGGTTTCGGAATGGAAGCCAAGATCGGCGCGGATCGCGTATTCGTCGGGAGCCGAAAACTGATGGAGCAAGAGGGCTTCACCACCGCCGGCTTCGCGGGCGATAGCGCGGAAGCCGAAGTCTGGGTGGCGCGTGAGCGCTTGCTTGGCCTGATTCGCCTGCGCGATCGTTTGCGGCCGGCGACACCCGCGGTGATCGCCGCGCTCAAGCAGGCGGGCCATTCCGTCGTTCTCATTTCGGGCGATCGCGCTCCCGCGGCCCAGGCAATCGCGCGCGAAGCCGGGATCGACGAGGTGCACGCTGATCTCACGCCTAACGAGAAGCTGGAGTGGATCCACCGCTGGCGCGCCGCAGGTAAAATCGTGGCGATGGTGGGCGACGGAATCAACGACGCACCGAGCCTGATCGCCGCTGATGTTGGACTCGGAATGGGCGCCCGCGGCGCTGATGCCGCGCTCGAGCAGGCCGACGTGATCCTGATGCACGACCGGATTGAAAACGTGCCCACAGCCTTGCAACTGAGCCGCACCGCGCGCCGGATCATTCGGCAGAATCTGGTGATTTCGTTAGGCGTGGTCGCGCTCCTTATCGTTCTCGCGCTTGCGCAGAAGATCAGCCTGTCGTTAGGCGTGGTCGGGCACGAAGGGAGCACGGTCGTGGTCGTGCTGAACGGTCTGCGCCTGCTCCGGCCGCGGGCACACCGCGCAGTGGAAACTTCTCCGCCACTGGCCGCAGTCGACGTCGCGGCATCTTTGGAAGTGCCGTGATTGCTAAACCAGCCGCAGGGAGGGCGGTTCTAAACCGCCTCTGGCCCCTTCACACCTTCGCCGGCGCCTTGTTTTTCCTCCAAACCTGGAAACAACAAGAACGCCTCGGCGAAGCCGAAGCAGAGGAGTGAAATCGGCCCGGCGCTGGTGTTTGGGGCCAGCGCTACCCTATCAATCATGGGGCTGACCTCGCGGCGCTGGAATAACCATTCCGAAAGGGAGGCTGCGGACGCTTCGCTCTGCGAAGCCCGGGCCTGCTTTACCTTCGCAGCTCAGGCCCGCGTTGACCTACCTCCGCGTCTCACAGAGGGAACCATGCTATCATCGGGAGCGCTAACTCCCAAGGCCAGAATCGCAGCACGCAAAGTATTCGCCACTTGTGACTGGCCCAGACGTCACTGTTTGCGAACGTTCTCGTGCACAGGAATGATGAAACTGAACGTGCAGCCATGGCCGGGCTCGGAGTGCACGTCAATCCGTCCACCGTGCCGATGGACGATCCGTTTGCACGTCGCCAGACCGAGCCCGCATCCCACTGAGGATTCCGCAGCCGCTCCCTGATAAAATCGGTCGAAGGCGCGCGCGCACTCCTCGGCGTTCATGCCGATGCCGTTGTCGTGAACGGAAATGCACCAGCCTTCCTCCGTCGCCGTCGCCGAGACGTGAATCCGCGGCGGCCCGGTAGCACAGTATCTAATGCTGTTCTCAATCAGGTTTTGCAACAGTTCCGTCATCAGCGCGGGATCGGCGCCCAGAGTGGGAAGTGCATCATTCGTCAGTTCCGCACCGGCATTTTCCAATTGGGCTCGCAGGGATTGACGGACGTCGTTTAGAACCGACTCGCAATTACAGTCCGACAATTTCACTTTGCCCGCTCCGATACGAGCGTAGGCCAACAGGCTTTCCGCCAGGCCGCAGATTCGCGATATTTCGGCCACAATCGAGTCGAGCAATTTCTTTGATTCCGCATCCGATGCCACGCTCGGTTGCGAGGAGATGATACTGGCCGCCATTGAAATCGAGTAGAGCGGGCCGCGAATGTCGTGCGAAACTACGGAAGAGAAGTCCTCGAGGTCTCTGTTCGATCGACGCAACTCCCGCACTGCATGGCGGAGCGCGATTTCCGCTTCCATCCGTCGCCACACCAGCCAGAGTGTCAACCAGAGCACGGCGGTGACCATTCCGCGATCAAAGGCCGACATCCACCAGGTCGCTCCGGGTCGCTCCAGCAGATACCCGATCCAGGTAAGGAGGGTGCAGAGGCCCGTCAAGGACAGTAGAAACCAGCCGCGTCTGGGAGCCCGCGCCAGCACCGGGATGAGGCAGTATCCGATCGCCGCGGTTGCCCCGCGTGGCAACATAATGTCCACCACAAAGGAGAGGACCATGATCGCAAAACAGATGGCGTAGGATTGCACCCAAGACGGCATGGAATCCGAACTGGCCTCAGAGAGGGAAGACGCGGGAAATTCCGAAGCGTGATCGGGTTCGCACCCGGCCAGCTCTTGATCGCCAGGGTTCACAGGCACGATCGTATTCACGCATCGGTTCGCTGTCGAAGGCATATTGTCACCCGGGTCCGGCAGAAGACGACCGATGATCAGAACCTATTGGATACACGATTAATCGGCCGTTAAGTCTCCGATTTGCAGCAGGTCTTTCAAAGCCGACCGTTGCCCGAGCAGGTCCTCGAGCGTGTAGCTATCAAGGACGGCGAAGAAGGCAGCGGCGGCTTCATCGAGGACGACTTTCAGACGACAGGCGGGAAAAATTTGGCAGAAGCGATTTCGTCGATCCTTGCAGTCGATCACGAGCTCGGATTCCTCGCCCAGCCTAACGACGTCGCCGACGCCGATTTTTTCCGGCGGAAGCGCGAGGGTGAATCCGCCACCGATCCCCCGCTGCGTTGCCAGATAACCGTGCCGTCCGAGATCGTGCACGATCTTGACGAGATGATGGCGTGAGATGCCAAAGGCATTCGCCACTTCATCCACCGTGCTGCGCTCCGGGCGGCGCAAGGCCGCATGCATCAGCACGCGCAGGGCGTAGTCGGAATAGGTGCTTACTTGCATGAGTCAGTTAGTGGTCTTCGGCGGTCCTGCGAAAACGGTGCGGAAGGTTTTCCAGTTCGTGGCGAATGCTTTCATTGAGAGCACTCTGCGCGGGCGGGTCGAGCAGGAGCGAGGCCCAGTGATAGACTTGCGATTCTTCGAGAGTATTGTGCGTCTCGAGACGGCGGCTGACGGCCCCGATTCTGTCAGTCACCTCGCGCAGGTCGCCGGGTTGGTTGCTTCCGGATAATGCGCGTAATTGTTTCACTGCCGCCGTTAGTTCGTTCATGAAGAAATCATGATCCCCGCGTAGCTGCCTAACGATGTCGCGGATTTCTTCCGGTCCAGGCATGGCGGCTGGCGTCCTCGATCCCGGACTGGCTTCCACTGTGCGCAAAAGAGTTGGAAAAAGATGGATGTTCTCCGCGCGAATGTGCATCGCAAGACGCGCCCAGAAGAAATCGAGGCGTTGGAGACTCCGCGCGGCATCGCCCTCGGCAAGGGCGGACACGAGTTCAACCTGCGCCGAGTCGAGTTCGGAATGATCGTGCGCGAGCAGGGCGGTTTCGCTCATTGCCGGATTATCGGTCGAAAAATGGACTCCTCAATAAAAATGTATTGGCAATACAGCTTTAGGTGGGCTACGCATTCCTTAACCAGATCACACCATGAAAAACATCACCGTTGATACCACCGTTGGAGAAATTGTCCGCGCCCTCCCGGCTCGCTCGAGGGTCTTCGAAAATCTCGAAATCGACTACTGCTGCGGCGGGAAGAAATCGCTCGCCGAAGTTTGCCAGAAAAAGGGACTCGACCCTGCGACCGTGGTCGCGATGCTCACGGCGCTCGATGGCGCTTCAGGCATCACTCAGGCTGATCCTGACACCCTGACCTTGAGCGAGCTCTGTGATCACATCGAGCGGGTTCATCATGGTTATCTCCGTGAGGAATTGCCCCGGCTGGATTTTATGACTCAGAAGGTCGCGGCCGTGCACGGCGACAGCGAGCCGCGGCTGGCCGAACTCCGGAACGTCTTCGAGACTTTCAACGCCAAGGTTAACGCTCACACTCAGGAGGAAGATGAGAAGGTCTTCCCGGCGATTCGTAACCTCGAAACGGTCGGCAGTGAGAAGTCCGGCGTGGCTTCCTGGCTGGCGGGCGAATTCGAGAAGCTGGAAGCCGAGCACGAGAAAACCGGCGCCGCCCTGACCCAGTTCAACGCGTTGACTGACAGTTACACGCCGCCGGATTGGGCCTGTAACACCTTCCGCGCGCTCTACGACGCGCTCGCGCGTTTGGAGAAGGATATGCACCAGCATGTGCACGAGGAGAACAACGTCCTTTTCCCCAAAGCGCGCGCACTGGCACGGACCGGAGCAGTCGCAGCCGCGGCCGTCCCTGCCTAAGAGTCAGAATGCTAACCCGCGGTCTGCAATGAAATTCGAGATTCCAAAAGCGCTGCGGCTGCGCGAAGAACGCATTTGCAGCGCACTGAGACAGGCCGGAGGCATGGGTGGTGCGACCGGAGAGGCAGCAGAGCTGCTGGAAGCGATTCTATTGCCGCACCTGGCCAAGGAGCGGGCGGACCTCCTGCAACCGCTCGGGCTCCTACGCCGGCTCGCCCGGGGAGAAGTTACTTCCGAAATGGGGCAGGTCCTTCCGCAAATCGACCGGTTGAAACATGACCTGCACGATCTGCGCGTTGAGCATGCGACGATTCTTTCAGCCCTAAGACATTTCGTGGCCGCCGCGCGCGCCGAGGGGAAGCAGGAAGAGGCACGCTTTGCCGAGCGTCTTCTTTTCCGGGCATGGCTCGATGAGTCGGTCTTTACTCCTTTGGCAATCTTGATCGGCGAACACCTGGAGCGGCGGTTGAAGCAACGAAGCGAAATGGCGCCGGCCGCATGTCCGTCCCCTCGCGCTCCGGCCAAGCTGGAGTTACCTGAAGCACTGCAACTGAGTCACGCGCGGTTGAGCGCAACCCTAACGGAAATCTCGCGCAAGGGCGGGCGAACGACGGCCGTAGCTGACATGATCGGAAAAATCCTGAAACCTCATCTCGAGCAGGAAGATGAGAAGGTCCTGCGCATCCTTGGCTTGCTCGCCCCAATGGCAGCGGGCCAGGTCGACCCCGAGTGGATAAAGGACGATTCGGAATGGGAGGAGTTGGAGAGGAATGAATCCACGTTGCACCTGGAGCACCAGAAGCTCGTTCGGATGGGGGAAGAGCTTCTCGCCATCGCCCGCGCAGAAGACGCCAGGGACGTGCTCGATTTTGCCGAGCGTCTGCTTTTGCGCATCCGCCTCGACGAAGAAGTGTTTTATCCCGCGGCATTATTCGTCCGCAACCATCTGCGACTGCGTGCGGGCAAAGAAGATCTCGAACGACCCTCGGTTCTGTCTTAAGACTTATGAAAGCAGATGCTGAACTTCCACTTCCAGGAGTCACGCTCTCCGCCAAAAAAATGCCGGGACACTGGCTCCTCGCGCGCCTCGGCAAACGCGTCCTGCGCCCGGGCGGCCTTGATCTCACGCGATCCATGTTGCAGTCGTTGGCGCTTGGTCGCTCCGACGCCGTCGTCGAGTTCGCGCCGGGGCTGGGAGTCACGACTCAGCTCGTCGTCGATCTTCAGCCGGCTTCTTACATTGGGATTGAAGAGAACGAAGCCGCGGCCGAACGCATTGGCAGCACGCTCACAAATTTCAGACACAAATGTCTAATCGCGAGCGCCGCCGATACCGGGCTGCCGGCAGACTCGGTCACGGTGGTCTTCGGAGAAGCGATGCTCACCATGCAGGGAGAGGCGCAAAAAGCTCAAATCGTGCGCGAAGCTGCGCGTATCTTGAAGCCAGGCGGCCGCTACGGCATCCATGAGCTTTGGTTTGTGCCGGACGACCTCGATGAATCAATCAAGCTGGAGATCCAGCAGGTGCTCTCCCAGGCGATCCACGTCGGCGCGCTCCCGCTGACCGCGAGGGAATGGCGCGGCCTCCTTGATGCCGCGGGGTTCAAGCTGCGCGCGGAAGCTTTCCGCGCGATGCGATTGCTCAAGCCGAGCCGCCTCATCCGGGACGAAGGCTGGTCGGGCGCGCTTCGTTTTGCCTGGAACCTTTGCCGCGATGCCGACGCGCGTGAGCGGGTCCTCGCGATGCGCCGGGTTTTCACGAAATACCGTTCGCATCTCGCCGCGATCATGCTCACCGGCATCAAGCGCCAGGAACGGCGGCTACGCCGTGAATACTTCGGGCCGGACCTAAGCGGCAATGGCGTCCCACCGTTTGCGCCGGAGGACTGGTTGGAAACGAGCTGGCGCAAAGCGCGCTTCGCCTAACGATGAACTTTCTCCTCAAGGTCTGGCGGCAGCCGAATGCGAGGACGAAAGGAAAGTTGGTCGGTTACGAGGCGAAGAATATTTCGCCCAATACATCATTCCTCGAGATGCTCGACGTCCTGAACGAGCAACTGCTCGGTCGTGGGGAAGAGCCGATCGCTTTTGATTCGGATTGTCGCGAAGGAATTTGCGGGACCTGCTCGCTCACGATCAACGGACAGGCGCACGGACCCGATCATCCGGGCGCGGCTTGCGAGCTTTACATGCGCAGCTTTCGCGATCGCGCGACGATTTGCGTGGAACCATTTCGGGCGCGCGCTTTCCCGATCGTCAAAGACCTGGTGATCGATCGCAGCGTGCTCGACCGGATCGTGCAGGCAGGCGGATTCATTTCCGCGCGGACCGGCGCCGCTCCGGAGGCAAATTCGATTTTGGTTCCCAAAAAAAGCGCCGACCTGGCGATGGAAGCAGCCGCCTGCATTGGTTGCGGCGCGTGCGTGGCGCAGTGTCCAAATGCTTCCGCGATGCTCTTTACCGGCGCGAAGATTTCGCATCTCGCATACCTGCCCCAGGGAATGCCGGAACGTCATCGCCGCGTTCTCGCGATGGTGCGGAAGATGGACGAACAGCAGCTGGGCAATTGTAGCAACCATTACGAATGCGTCGCAGTCTGTCCGGCAGGTATCCCCGGCAGCGTTATGGCGAAGATGTACCGCGAGTATGCGGTCGCCTCCTGGATTGAAGGAGCCGGGGAATAAAACGGAGCGAATGACGATTAAACTCAAGAGAGTTTACGAGAAACCGGAGAAGAGCGACGGCACTCGTATCCTCGTGGACCGGCTCTGGCCGCGCGGCCTCACGAAACAAAGAGCGGCAGTCGATCTTTGGTTAAAGGAAATCGCGCCGAGCACCGAGCTGCGGACATGGTTCGGGCACGATCCGAAGAAGTGGAAAGAGTTTCGCCGCCGTTACCGGGCTGAGTTGAAGACTCATCCGGAGGAGATTAAGACCATCCGAAGCAAGGCGCGGGAAGCAACCGTGACGTTGCTCTACGGAGCGCGCGATCAGGAGCATAACGAAGCGGCTGTCTTGCAGGAGATATTGAAAAGATGAAGACGATGACGGAATCAACTCAACAGTCGCCACGCGCGCTCGGCTGGCTCATTGTCGCGGCGGCAGGAGTGCGCGTAGCTCTCGGAATCGTCATTGTCATTGATGCCTATCTCAAATGGCTTCCCGGATTTGCTGCGCATTATGTTGGCTATCTGCAAAACGCCGCTAACGGTCAACCGGGCTGGCTTACTCCTTGGTTTCGCTTCTGGATCCATTTGGTCGCGCCGCACGTCGGCTTCTTTGTCTATGCCACGCGGTGCATTGAGACGGCGATCGCGATCGGCCTTTTGCTGGGATTGGCTCGACGCCTGACTTATCTCGCCGGTGTTCTTTTCAGTCTGCTCATCTGGTCCACGGCGGAAGGCTTTGGCGGTCCCTACACTTCTGGTGCTACGAACCTCGGCCCGGCGCTGACCTATGCTCTGCTCTTTGTCGCGATAGCCCTTTTCGAGCGATTGCTCGGCAGCACACCTTACAGTCTTGATTACTACATTAGCCGGCGCTTTCCCCGCTGGCGTCTGATCGCCGAGCCGGCCCCCAAAGGACTCGCCGAACGGACGCCGCCGACCCTCGATTGGGACCACCAGCTTGGAGCGATCGGCGCGATCGTGGTCGTGCTTGCGCTCGCTTTTTCCACCCTTGCGAGCGCGACCAACACCGCCCCGCCTACACCCAGGAACGCCGCCGCCGCTGTCTCACCCTTGCAGCTCGCGACTGCGCCGGGGGTCTCACCGCTGAGCATGGTCTCGGGCAGTCCGCCACCCGGGCGCCCCGCCCCGGTCTTACCGCCTTTACTCGGCACCGGTAGCGATGTCTCAGTGACGCTCACCGCG
>DASXPA010000057.1:0-2617 GCA_036493915.1 Chthoniobacterales bacterium
GAGAGAAAACCCGCGCGCCGCGCGGGGACGTAGCTCGCGATAAAGACGGCAATGATCGCGAGGACGGTCGCCCAGAAGTAATGATGCCAGTTCCAGCTGACGAGAAAGTGGTTCGCATAAAGCAGCCCGCGCACTTTGATCGGCACCCGCGAAACGCCCCACGTCATAAGTCCGCCAACGAGACAGCCAAGGATCGAACCGATCACTCCGATGAGAGCGCCTTGCCAAAGAAAAATCGCCGAGATATCGCCGCGCCGATAACCCATTGAACGCAGGATCGCGATCTCCTTCAGCTTCGAGAGCACGGTCATGGTGAGGACGTTAAAAATTCCGAAACCAGCGAGGAGAATGATTAAAGACACTGTGATCGCCGCGGAAATCTGCAGCGTGGCGAAGAGCTGCAGGTTTCCCTCTTCGCGCTCCTGCCAGCTTTCGGCGACGTGTTGAAAGAGCATCTCGAAGTGGCGCGCGAGCGACGGCGCCTCTTCAGGGTCGCGCAGTTTGTAGACGATCATCGAGGCGCTGTAGGGTTTAAGGAGAAGGCGCTGCGCGATCCGGCGATGGATATAAATGCGGCGCGCATCTTCCGAGCCGATGCCGCTGCGGGCGACCGCGGCGACGGTGAAACGCTGATACTCTCCGCCCGGCGAAAGGAGCTCGAGGGTGTCGCCGGCTTGCACCGCGAGCGCCCCGGCGAGTCGTGCGCCGACGATGACGGAGCGCGGATTATTGCGAAAATCATCGAAGTGGCCGCCGGAGATTTGGCTGCGCAGATTGGTCGTCTCGACGTAGGTCGCAGGATCGATTCCGAATAATGTAACACTTGCGGTTTCAAATCCGGCGCGGGCGCTAAGCAATCCGCGAAGGACGGGTGTGCAGGCGGCGACATTGGCAAACTGCCGGCTCACCCGCATGATCCCGCTGGGGTCGGTGATTCCTTCGAAGTAGCGTCGGTGAGCGGCGTTGACGTTGGAGGTCTTGCCGGCGACGAAGAGATCGTTCGCTTTCGGCTGGATGCGCGTGGAGAGGACGAGGCCGCCGTTGGTCCCGAGATTGGCGTCGATAAAGTTCTTCTCAAACCCGGCAGTCTGCGCCTGACCACAGATAAAAATTGCGACGCCAAAAACGACGCCGCCTAAGCTGAGGATGAAAGCGCGTTTGCGATGGGTGAGGAAACGCAGCGCGATGTAAAGCGGAGGCGTCACCGCGGCACGGTAGGCAGCACGGGCGGTTGCACTTCGCGTTCCCTCACGAACTCGCCAACGCGCAATTTATCCTGATTGGAAACGATGACGTCGTCGCCGGGCTCGATCCCGCTGAGCGCTTCGACGTAATCGAGCGAACGAAATCCGACCTCCACGGTGCGCGACTGGACGGCTTTGTGCCTAACGAGAAGGACCTGATCGACAAGGAGCGCACGCGTCGGCAGAAGAATGGCGTTTTCGTGCCGACCGGTGATGATGTTCATCTCGCCGGTCATGCCCGCGAGCAGATTTTGCGGCGGATTTTCCAGATCGAGGAGGACCGTATAACGCTGCGTTTCGGGGTCGGCGGTCGGGACGATCGAGGTGACTTTGCCGCTGAATTGTCGAGTTCGGTAGGCGTACAACTGGAGCACGGCTTTCAATCCCGCCTTCACCTCGCCGACGTCTTCTTCGTTCACTTCGCCACGCACATAATTCTTCCGCGACGAAACCGTGAGCAATGCATTACCATCCGCGACAAGCTCGCCGTCGATCACGTCGAGGCTGGAGAGAATGCCATCCATCGGTGCGCGAATCTCGGAGGTCTTCATTTGCGCCTGCACTTTTTTGAGCGCGGCGCTGACTTCGTCGAGATGACGGGCGCGCTCGATTTTTTCCGTCTCGAGCGCGGCGCGGAGCCGCTTCACTTCGCTCTTTGCCTTCTCGTATTCGACGGCGGGAACGTTGCTGAGAGAAGTTAATTTTTCCAGCCGCTCGACATTTCCTTCCGCGACTTTGAGCGGCTCCGCGGACGGCAATTCAAGTTGTGCTTGCTCCTGGGCGGCTTGGAAATCGGACTGCGCCTGCTTGAGCTGACGCGCGGTTGTTTCATCGGCGATGGTGGCGAGCAGTTCGCCTTTCTTCACGCTCTGTCCGAGGGCGCCGCGCCCCGCCGCAAGAGGATCCGCGAGCCCAATGTAACCGGCATTCTGCGCGCGCACGTTGATGACGAATGATGGCTCGATCCGCACTGTTCCGTAAACGGCCGAGACGGCGGTCCCGCGCGCCACTTCTTCCACCTCCACGATCGGGCGCGTAAGGTAAGAAATCAGCGCGAAGAGCAGCACCGCGACGGCCACCGCCGTCCAGAGCGTCCGCTTCGAAATCTGGGTCATCGATCGCTCGAACTAATGCACCTTTGCGGTGGTGTCGTCCGAAAATTGAAAGTAGCGGCCGCTCGCGAGGTCCCATTGCGCGAGGGCGACTTGCTCGTCAAAAATGGCTTTGAGAATACCGCTTTGAGTTGCGAGGAGGTTGGTTTCCGCAGTGCGGAAATCAAGGACCGAGGCGAGTCCCTGCTGACGGTTTTGTTGGATGGCAACGACATCGCGCTCGGCCACGTCCGCCGCGCGGCTGAGCGATTGGTAACGCGC
>DASXPA010000058.1:0-6958 GCA_036493915.1 Chthoniobacterales bacterium
ACGACGGAGCCCGGATTGAGCACGGCATTGCACCCGATCTCGGTGCGATCACCGAGGATCGCGCCAAATTTTCGGAGACCCGTCGCGATCATGCCGTCCGTCGCGAGCACGGAAATTTCGCCGTGATCGAGCTTCACATTGGAAAGAATCACGCCGGCGCCAAGATGCGCGCGATAACCAAGGATCGAATCGCCGACGTAGCTGAAATGCGGAATCTGCGCTTCGTCGAAAACGATACAGTTCTTGAACTCGCACGAGTTGCCCATGACGACGCCATGGCCCACGATCACGTTTTCGCGCACGTAGCAGCCGCTGCGGATGTGGCAATTTTCGCCGATCCAGGCCGGCCCTTTCAGCATCGCACCCTGCTCGACAATTGTGCCGCGCCCGATAAAAACCGCGTCGCTGATAAACGGCTTGCCTAACAACTCCCCGAGCACGGCCGGCTGGAGCCGAAACTTCAGATAACTCGAAATCTGCCTGAGCGCGTCCCAGACATATTTCTCCGACTCAAAGAGCTTGGAGTGCGCCGTGTGCTCGAGATCGAAGAATTCGGAGGCGCGAAACATGTCGTTAGGCAAAATCGTCAGGCTCCGGCACGCGGGGTGACCAGTTGACCGTCCTTGGTATCGCGCACTTCCCAGCCCCGGGCGCTGAGCGCGTCCCGAAGTTCATCGCTTTTTTTCCAATTCCTCTCCATCCGCGCCTGCGCTCGCTCTTCCGCCAGGCGTACGATCTCGTCGGATGGTTTCGCCTCCTCCGCTTCCAGCGCGAGTGCACGGTTGATTCGCTCCCACCATTTCAACCAGGCAAGTGCGCGCGCCGAATCGATGCCGCCATCCAACTCGCGATTGCTCTCGCGGATTTGCTCGAAAAGATGACCGAGCGCCGCGGAAATGTTGAGATCGTCATCGAGCGCTTCCGCAAATTTATCGTCTTCCATCGCGATCAGTGTGTGTCGTTGCAGGTTCCCCGAGCGCGCCGCTTCCCAAAGTCGGCGCAGCCATTCGTCGATCCGCGCGAGCGCCTGACGCGCTTCCTCCAAACCTTCCCAGGTAAAATTGAGCGGCGCGCGGTAATGCACGCGGAGGAGCGCGTAACGGATCTCGCGACCGCTGTAACCCTTCGCGAGCAAATCGGGAAGCGTGTAAAAATTGCCCAACGACTTCGACATCTTCTGCCCCTCGACGAGGAGATGAGCGCAGTGCAACCAGTAGCGGACAAACGGCGTCGTCCCGCTGCAGCCTTCCGATTGCGCGATCTCCGCTTCGTGATGGGGGAAAATATTATCGACCCCGCCGCAATGGATATCGAGCTGCTGGCCTAGCAAAGTCGTCGCCATCGCGCTGCACTCGATGTGCCAGCCAGGCCGTCCGCGCCCCCACGGGCTCTCCCACCAGACGTCGCCGTCCTCTTCGTCATGCGCTTTCCAGAGAGCGAAATCGCCCACGTGTTCTTTGTCGTATTCGTCGCTTTTCACCCGGCCGGTCGAGCGCAATTCCGCGAGATCGAAGTGCGCAAGATGTCCGTAGTTTGGGAAGCGATTAATCCGAAAATAGACCGACTTGTCCTCCGCCTGGTAGGCCAGTCCGCGCTCGATCAGCGTCTTGATCATTTCGATCATCGCTTCGATGTACCGTTCCTCGGTCGCCGCTGGGAATTCCTTAGGCATCTTGATCTGAAGTGTCGCGAGGTCTTCGAAGAACGCTTCCTTGAACGGGGCGGTGAATTCGCGCAGCGGCAGGTTTTCCGTTCGGCTGCCGCGGATCGTCTTGTCGTCTACGTCCGTCAGGTTCATGACCCGATGAACTGAGAATCCGCGCGCTTCGAGATGCCGTTGCAGTAAATCTTCAAAGACATAGGCGCGGAAGTTTCCAATGTGTGCGCGGCTGTAAACCGTCGGACCGCAGGTGTACATTTTCACCTCACGTCCAGCGGGATCGAGTGGCCGAAATTCCTCCAGCTCGCGAGAGTAAGTGTTAAAAAATCTCAGCGCCATCGTTCTATGACAAATTCATCGTTAGGCAGAAAATTCATTCCTTTTTCTCGACGCTCGCGACCGCCATCGCGGCCATTCC
Organism: Chthoniobacterales bacterium; assembly: GCA_036493915.1. Taxonomy (GTDB): domain Bacteria; phylum Verrucomicrobiota; class Verrucomicrobiia; order Chthoniobacterales; family UBA10450; genus Palsa-1392. Next base: position 2,079 of record DASXPA010000058.1, read on the forward strand.
TTCACCGCGCCCGATCGCGCCCATGCCTTCGTTTGTCGTGGCTTTGATCCCAACACGCGCGACTTCGATCCCCAAGGCGGTTGCGATCTTTTCCCGCATCGCTTCCAAATGCGGCCCGATCTTCGGCGCTTCCGCGATCAGAGTCGCGTCGAGATTGGCGATCCGACAATTTTTCGTCGCCAAAATTTTTCCGATCTGCCGCAAAATTTCGAGGCTGCTAATCCCACGGATCGCTTCGTCGGTATTGGGAAAATGATGGCCAATGTCGCGTTCGCCGATTGCGCCTAGCAAGGCATCGGCAATCGCGTGGCTGATGACATCGGCGTCGGAATGCCCCGCCAGCCCACGTTCGTGCGGAATCTCCACTCCACCGAGCACGAGTTTGCGACCAGCGGCGAAACGGTGAGCGTCATAACCAATGCCAGTGCGAGTCATCTCGGCAGGCTAAGGCAGCGCGAGCAGGCTGTTGGACGCGACGATGCTAAATTTGTCCGGCGCATCGGTGCGCGGTTGCATCTCCACGCGACCGCCGGCGCCCTCGACGAGAAGCCAGCCGGCGGCGATATCCCAGAGGCTGATTCCCTCTTCGATGTAAGCGTCGAGCCGACCGCAGGCGACGTAAGCCATGTCGAGCGCGGCGCTGCCTAACATTCGACATTTGCGCACCCGATGCACCATGTCCTGGAGCAGCGGGAGCCCCGCGTCGATCGTCGCGGTCGTCTTCGCGAGGCCGACCGAGACCACCGCTTCCGCCAAATCGGCCCGCTTGCTCACGCGAATTTCCTTTCCGTTCAACAGTGGCGACCGCCCTTTCTCGCCGCTCCAGAGTTCATCACGGATCGGATCGTAGATTACCCCGACGATGACCTCGCCGCGAAACCGAAGCGCGATGGAGACGCAAAAATGAGGGATCCCGTAGAAGTAATTAACGGTTCCATCGAGCGGATCGACGACCCATTGATGCTCGCTCGATTGGTCGCCGACGATGCCTTCTTCGCCGTAAAGCGCGTGCGTCGGGAAATGGCCTAACAACTTCTTCGTGATCAAATCCTGGGTGAGAACATCGACCTCGAGCTTGATGTCGTGCGCGGTGGTCGCATTGATCGTGAGAGGCTTTTCAAAGTGCGCGCGCAGAAGTTCGCCGGCTCCGCGGGCCGCAGCCCGGGCCGCATCAAGGTAGTGGATCACGCGCTGAACCTAACCGATTCTCAAGAGCTGCCGCGAAGTTTTTCGGCAAAAAAAACGGGAGGAGAAATGAATCTCCTCCCGGGTTAAAGTTCAATTGAGGAAGAACGGAAGACACCGCTCTTCTGTGGATGGCCAGATTACCTTCTCTTCTTCTTGGCCGCGGCTTTTTTCTTAGTCGCCATTTTTTTCTTAGCGGGCGCTTTCTTAGCAGCCTTCTTTGCTTTTTTCTTTGCTGGCATCGGGAATCCCCCCTTTCAATCCGCAGAAGCGGTCTGTTAACAATTGGTGAATAACTTCACCTTCATCGAGTCACTAAGCGTCATGATTTTTTTGTCAAACATTTTTCACGCGCATCTAAAACTATTTTCAGCAAGTTGCGCGCGAGCTCGCTTTTTTTCGCACGTTTAAGTGTTTTTTGTGCGCCGTTCTTGAAAAAGATAACGAGCTCATTCTCGTCGGAATCCATCCCGATGTCGACGCGGCTGACGTCATTCGCCACGAGCAGATCGCAATTCTTCTCCAGGAGCTTTCGTTGCGCGTTCCTTTCCATCTCCTCCGTTTCCGCAGCGAAACCGACAACGAAGCAGCGCGGATTTGTCTTCATTAGGCTGGTGAGAATGTCGCGTGTCGGGACGAGGGCGACGGAAAACGGCGTGCGCGATTTTTTTATTTTCTGCGGGGAGAAGTGCATCGGCTTGTAATCGCAAACTGCCGCGCACATCACGAGCACATCGCAGCTCGGGAGTTGCGCGGAGACCGCTGCGAACATCTCGTCGCCGGTCGTCACGTGCACCAACTCCGCGCCTGATGGCGGCGCAATTGCGACCGGTCCTGAGACGAGGGTAACTGCATGTTTTTCTTCGAGCGCCGCCGCCGCGATCGCGAAGCCCATTTTGCCGGAAGAGCGATTGCTCAGATACCGCACAGGGTCGAGCGGTTCGCGCGTCGGGCCGGCCGTGACGACAAAGTTCACGCGATCAAGTTATCCTGGCGTGCGAGCAGAAACTCGGCGCGGAAGGCAATCTCGTCGACTTTCCACAATCGCCCGATACCCTCGTAGCCGCAGGCGAGCATGCCCGACTCGGGTCCGATGAATTCAACTCCGCGCGCGCCTAGCGTTGCCACGTTTTCCTTCGTTGCCGGGTGGTCCCACATTTTGCCGTTCATGGCAGGCGCGAGCAGAATCGGCGCGCGAGTGGCGAGCGCGATCGCTGCCAAGGGATGACCGGCGAAACCGTGCGACAGCTCGGCGATGACATTGGCGGTGGCCGGCGCGATGAGGAGAAGATCGGCGCGATCGGCGAGCGCGATGTGGCCCGGATGCCAGCTTTGCTTCTCGTCGTAGAAGCTGGTGGTGACGGGATTTTTCGAGAGGGTTTGCAGAGTCAGCGGCGTGATGAACTCGGTTGCGTCCTTCGTCATGACGACAAAGACCGCGTGACCCTGCTTCACGAGCAGACTCGCCAGCTCCGCGGCTTTGTAAGCCGCGATCGAACCGGTCACGCCGAGGACGACTTGTTTTTGTTTCACTTCGCTCATCTCAACTTGTACGTAGTCATCCTGAGCGGAGCGAAGGATCTCGCGAGCAATCCCACGGGCCTGCTGACAATGAATAGATGGCGTTCTCCGTGAAGTCCTTCGCTCCGCTCACAATGACAAAGGTGGAGGTGTTGCATTTCGTTACGCGAAAGTCGTTAGGCTAAGATCATGCGAGTGCTGAGATAGCGCTCCGCGCCCATGATGTGGCGAAATTTGAGCAGGTCTTCTTCGACCGAGCGACTGATGATGGTGTAACGATAGTCGCGCCACAGCTCCATTTCCCGCGCCGCCGTCCGCAGGCGAACTTCGATTTGCTCCGGTGTCTCCGTGCCGCGTTTCGTTAGGCGGCGGCTCAACTCCTCGAGATCGGGTGGCATGATGAAGACATCGGCCAGCGCCTGGCGAATAAAAGCGTCGTCATACGCGCGAATGGCCGCGGCGCCCTGCGTGTCGATGTCGATAAGCACATCGACGCCTTTTTGCAGATCGCCCACGATCGGTTCGCGCAGGCTGCCGTAATACTTCCCGTGCACGTTGGCGTATTCGAGAAATTCCCCGGCGGTGGCGCGGGCGGCGAATTCGGCTTCGGAAAGAAAATGATAATCTTCGCCTTCGATCTCACCCGCGCGTGGCGTGCGGGTCGTGCAGGAAACCGAATAAACAAAATCAGGCGTCTGCCGGAGCGCGTCGCAGAGCGTCGACTTTCCGGCGCCGGAGGGCGCGGAGACGACGAAGAGAATTCCGTAACGGCTGAATTGCTTACTCAAGGTTTTGGATTTGTTCGCGAATCTTCTCCACCTCCGCCTTGCAAGCGACCACCTGACGGGAAATTTCCGCGTCGCCCGCTTTCGCGCCTAACGTGTTCAGTTCGCGCGAAATCTCCTGGGTAATGAACTCAAGGGTGCGCCCGACCGGCTCGTCTTTACGCAGGTGATGGGCGAATTGCGTGAGGTGGCTGTCGAGGCGGGTGAGCTCTTCGGAAACGTCGGAACGATCGGCGTAAAAGGCGACTTCCTTGAGCAGTCGTTCGTCGTTAGGCTCGATTTCGAGGCCTGCTTTGTTGATTCGCTCGAGGAGGGTTTCGCGATATTTCGCGGCCACCGCAGGATGCACTTTGCGCACTTCCTGGAGCGCTTGCCTAACGAGTTTGAGGCGATGAATCAGATCTTTGGCGAGATGTTTTCCCTCGCGCACGCGCATCTTGAGCAAGTCATCGAGCGCCCTGCCGAGAGCCTTTTCGATCGTCAGCCAAAGGGCGTCGGGCGCAACATCCTCCTCGGCGAAGCGCATCACCCCCGGTGCCTGCAGGACCATGCCGATCGTGACTTCACCCGCGGCGCCCAGTTCATCCTGCAACGTGCGCATCGCTTCGTGATAGGAACGGGCGAGCGTCGCATCGAGCGCGAGCTTCCGATCGCTCGGCCCGCTCGTATCGCAGGTAACGACGACGTTGGTGCGGCCGCGGCTGAAACGCTCGCTCACCGCCTGACGGACGCGCGGCTCGAGCGCAGCCAGCTCGCGCGGCAGATTGACGACAACATCGCTTTGTTTCCGATTCACGGAATTCACTGCCACGGTCACGCGCGAACCGTTTTCTTCGGCTTTGCCTTCTCCATAACCGGTCATGCTCCGCATCGTTAGGGAAGTTAGGTGGGGGAAAAAGTGCTGCAAAGTTTTTGTCGCGGAAGGAGCCGGGCGAGCGCGCGACGATGGGGCGAAGGGAGGGGAAGAGCTTCAAGCGAGCGCAATGGAAACCAGCACTCGCGTTCGTTAGGCAAGCGCGGAGCGACTTGGCGAAAGACGGAAAGAGTGATGCGGTAACGGGTAAAGGGAAAATCGAGTCGCAACAAGGGCGCTCTCTCCGGCGCGCTCACCAAACGCGGCAAAATCCACAGTCCGCGCCAGCGATCGCGAGATTGCTCGAGAAGAACGCTGTCACGTCGCAACGCAAAACCGTGCGCCTCGTGGAGGCGAACCAATGCGGGTTTGGGTTTTTTCCGCGGCAACTCCGCAGGCTCGATCGCAGCACAAAAAGCTTGCACCGGACATTGCGAGCAAAGCGGCCGGCGTGGCAGACAGACAAGCGCGCCGAGTTCCATCAAGGCGGAGTTGTGCAAACGCGCGCCAGCACGGGGAACGAGCGCGGCAGCCGT
>DASXPA010000059.1:0-9724 GCA_036493915.1 Chthoniobacterales bacterium
CCGGGAATCTCCTTACTCCCGCGGACGCGCGGTCCGATCCCGGAAAGGAACAGGAGTTGGCCGACTTTTCTCGCGTGCGGGAAAGCACCGACTGGCTCCGCCGCGCGCAAGCTTTCGAAGGAGTCGCTCATCGGAGCGCGAGGGAAGTCGCAGCCGTTCCAAATCGCTTCGCGGAGCGGGCGCGAGCCTTTTGTAACTCGACAGCGCGATCGCGCGGCGGCGCAGTGATCTTCAACGAGTCGAGCAAGTCCTGCGCGGCTTCGACCACACGATCGACCGCATTATTAAAAGGTTGCGCGTTTGCCTGAGAAGGATGCGAGAAGCCGCTTAGCTTGCGGACGAACTGCAACGCGGAAGCTCGGATCTCCTCCTCGGTCGCCGGAGGAGCGAAGTTAGCGAGAGTCTTGATGTTTCGACACATAGCGTGGTTCCTTATGGGATGGCGTTCACAGCCCGCTCGTTGAGGGTCCTCTCATCGAGCGATGCAGACGTTTTTCGGCTCGGTGAAAAAACGTAGCGCTTCGTTGCCGCCTTCGCGACCGACTCCGCTCTGTTTCATTCCTCCGAAGGGGACGCGTAAGTCGCGCACGAGCCAGCAGTTTACCCAAACCGTTCCGGTGTGAACTTTCTCGGCGACGCGATGGGCGCGTTTCAAGTTTTGCGTCCAGACAGTTGCCGAAAGACCGTAGTCGACATCGTTGGCGTAAGCGATCACTTCTTCCTCGCGATCGAAGGGCGTGATCGTGATGACCGGCCCGAAGATTTCTTCCCGATTGACGCGACAGCTTACGGGCAGACCGGTGATGACGGTTGGCGGAAAGAAATAACCGCCGCGGCAACGTTCGTTAGGCGGCGCCGGCGCCGCGCCGCCCAGCGCGATCTCGCCACCCTCTTCTTTCGCCAAATCGACATAGAACTTTACTTTTTCGAGCTGCGTCTTGGAAACGATCGCTCCTTGATCCGTCGCGGCCTCGAGCGGATCGCCGATCTTCAACTGCGCAGCTTTGGCGATAAAGCGGTGGACAAACTCTTGATAGGCGGAGCGCTCAACGAAGACGCGCGAACCGCAAAGACAAACCTGCCCCTGATTCGCGAAAGAGGAACGCACGCTACCCGCGATTGCGGCCTCGAGATCGGCGTCGGCGAAGATGATGTTGGGATTTTTCCCGCCGAGCTCGAGCGAGAGCTTCTTGAAAAGCGGCGCGCCGGCCTCGGCAACTTTACGGCCGGTCACCGTCCCGCCGGTAAACGAAATCGTCCCGATCTTCGGATGCGCGGTGATCGGCCCGCCAACATTAGGCCCGGTCCCGTGGACGATGTTGAGGACGCCGCGAGGCAAGCCGGCTTCGCGACAAATTTCGCAAAGAAGAAACGCCGTCATCGGCGTCAGCTCACTTGGTTTCGCGACTGCGGTATTTCCAACCGCGATCGCCGGCGCGATTTTCCAGCTCAACAAATAGAGCGGCAAATTCCAGGGCGAGATTAGCCCGACGACGCCCCGCGGTTGGCGCAGCGTGTAGTTGAAGGCGACATCATCCATGACGTGCGCTTCGTTTTCTGTGTGCAGAATCGCCGTCGCGAAAAACCGAAAATTGCTCGAAGCCCGTGGAATATCGAGACTGCGCGCGAGTGAAAGCGGCTTGCCGGTGTCGATCGATTCGGCGCGCGCAAATTTTTCCAGATCGCGATCGATTAGCTCGGCGATGCGCAGGAGAAGGCGCGAGCGTTCCGCCACGGGCGTGCGCGACCAGGCCGGGAACGCCTTCCCGGCCGCCGCCATCGCCAGGTCGACATCGCGGCCATCGCCATCCGGGACTAACGAATAGGCCTTACCCGTCGCCGGTTCGATGTTCTCGAGGTATTTGCCACCCACCGGCGCAAGGAATTCACCATCGATAAAATTGTTGATCGTGCTCGCTGTCGTCATGGCAGGGGTCATAATATCTGCTCCAAAACGCGCAGCCAGTTGCCGCGCAGAATTTTTTCCAGAGCTTCTTCATCGAAACCACGTTCGCTGAGCTTTCGGGTCAAATTCTGAGCCTGCGCATGCCGGTTGAGGTCGGCGAGAGAATGCGGCCTCCGGCGTTTCGCCGCGAACTCCCGTTCCGCAGGCGGCGCGAGTTGCCAGAGGAATTCGCAAAAATCGAAGCCGCTGCCGACGCTGTCGATCCCGATGAGGTCAGCGACATATGCGAGGTGATCGACGTAGCGATCGAGCGTCGCCTCTTCCTTGATTGGACTCACGAACATGGTGCTGATGCCGATGACGCCACCGCGCGCGCCGATCATCCGGATCTGCTCGTCGCTGAGGTTGCGCTCGATGTCGTAGAAGCGGCGCACGTTGCTGTGCGAGACGATCAGCGGCTTGTTCGTGCGGGCGCAGATTTCTGCGAAGCCGGCGGGGTTGATGTGAGCGAGGTCGAGGAGAATTCCAAGCCGCTCGCATTCGTCGACAAGTGCGCGACCGAAACTCGTTAGGCCAGTGGCCGGCGACCCGCTCGCCTCGAAAATTGCGCCAGCGGCCGCGGCGTTTACGCGCGTGTGCGTCAGCGACAACGAGCGCAACCCGAGCTCGTAAAAGATCTGCAGGAGATGGAGATCGTCGCCAAGCGGCTCCACGCCTTCCATCGTCAGAAGGAGTCCGATTCGTCTCGCGGTCTCGGCCTCGCAGATATCGGCGAAGGTCCGGCAGAGCATCAGCCGCGGCGTGGCCTCGACTTCGCCCTTGAGCAACGCCACTTGCTCGAGCGCTACCTGGAGCGCGCGGTCGGGCAAATATTGATCTTCCACGAAAAGCGCGACGCCGAGCAAGCCGACCCCATTCGCCTCGAGCTCGGGCAAAAAATCCGTCGCGATGATCTGCCGGCGGTCGCCCTGGAGAAAAAGGCCGAGCGGCAGATCAAAATGGAGGTCGATTAACCGGCGTTTGGGAGCATCCTGCTCACCTTCAGTGCTCGAAATTTTCATCGGTCCGCGATTGGTTGAACCGACCAGTTCGCGTTTCGGCGCCGCACCCACCGGCCGCGCCACCCGCGCAACCAGCCGATCGCCGATCGCCGACCACGGTTGGTCGTCCTAACGAATTGCCGTCGAGATAAATTTGCGCTGCCGGGCGGTAAAATTGTTTTCGAAAACGCGCCAGCGGATCGCGCGCCTCCCCTGGCCCTGCGAGTTTCCGGCTGGCGCAATCGTGCATCCGTTGTTAGGCCAGCGTTTCGAAAATGGCGTTCGCCGCGGTCTGCTTCACGGCCCCGGTGCCGAGCTGCGCGATGACCTCGTCGAAGTCGGCAAGCATTTGTCGCCGGCGCGCGGAGTCGTCGAGCAGCCGCAGAATTTCCCGTGCGATCACCCCTGGCCGGGCCGCGCCCTGGATGAATTCCGGAACGATTTCGCGCTGCGCGAGAATATTCGGCATACCCAAATGCTCTACCTTAATGGCCCACTTTCCGGCAAGATAAGTCAGGGGCGCGACCTTGTAGACGAGGGCGAACGGCAGGCCAAAGAAAGCCGTTTCCAGCGTCGCCGTGCCAGAGGCGACGACGCCGGCTGCGCTTCGCTGCATCGTCTGCGCCGCCTGGCCGACGACGACGGCGACCTTGCCTAACGAGTCGCGCTCGTTGTTCAGTCGCAGGTGAATCGTTTTCGCGAGCGCTTCCGAAGCCGCGGCGATTTCGAAGCGCAGGTCGGGTCGTTGCCGGCGCAGCTCGCGCATCACGCCGATCATGATCGGGAGCAGCTTGCGGATTTCACGCGCGCGGCTGCCGGGGAAGAACCCGATCAGATTCGGCTCGCGCGGAGCGTCGATCTGTTTCGCGGCCAGGTTTTCCAGCATCGGATGACCAACGAAAACGGTCCGCAACCCCGACTGCGTGTAGAGGTCGGCTTCGAACGGAAAGATGCAAAGCATGAGGTCGATCCACTTCGCCATCTTGGGAATGCGGCCGCGATTCCAGGCCCAGACCTGCGGGCTGATGTAGTAAATGATTTTTCCGCCTAACGAACGCTCATGGAGCTGGCGCGCGAGCCGGAGATTGAATCCCGGATAGTCGATGAGAACGACGGCGTCGGGTTTCGTGGTCGCGATCTCCCAAACGGTCCGACGAAATTCGCGCCGGAAGTAAGGGTAATGCTTCATTACTTCCCAAAGCCCGACGACGCCCGCCTCGTCGATCCAGTTGGTAAAGCTGCCGCCGGCGATTTGTTGCATCTGCGGACCGCCCCGGCCTAACAATTCGAGGCCGGGATTTTTCTCGCGCAACGAACGCATGAGCGCTGCGCCGTGATTATCGCCGCTCGCTTCGCCGGCTACGAAGTAGAGCTTCATCAGCGCTAGACGGATAACAACCTGGACGAGCGGAAGCTCGTCCCTCCGGAGGGACGAGCTTCCGCTCGTCCAATTTCTTCATTCACCATCGCAATTCGTTCAGGACACCCTCGTGGCGCCACTGCTTCGCCTCCGAACCAACCCATGCCGCACCGGATTGCTCCGCACATATTCCCACTTGTCATCGCAGCTTTCGACTCTTCGCAGTTGCCGATCCCAGAAATGTCGCTGCCACACGCTCCCTGGTGGCTCGTTTAGGTTGCGGGTGGCGAGCGACTTCCAATAGCGCATCCATTTTTCCAAGGAAGATGGGGGGCAACTCGTTAGGCGCACAAAAGAACTGCGCGTGATCGGGCATGATCACGTAGCGGCCGACTAACCAAGGGCTGGCAACATGCCACGCGGAAAGAATCGCCTCGTGAGCGTGCGGCGACGCCAGAATTTTTCGCCGGTCCGCCGTGCAGACGGTCACGAAAATAATGATCGGCAGGTTATGCCGCTCGAACGGCGGGAGGTGAATGGGGTGGCGGCGGTAGGGAGAAGAACCTGGACGAGCGGAAGCTCCTCCCTGCGGAGGGACGAGCTTCCGCTCGTCCAGGTTGTCCTCCCCCGCGTTCATTTTTCCAAGGGCACCGCTTCGATCCGCTTTGTGATCTCCACCGCAAGCTCGAGCGCGGCGGTCGCCTCGAAACCGGAGACCTTCGGTTGCAATCCGCCCCGCGCGCATTCGATGAAAGACAAAATCTGACGCTTGAGCGGCTCTTCCCGTTCGATCTCGACATCCTCACGCTCGATCCCGCTGCCGACCTTCCTGTAAATTTCACCGCTCTGATTCTGATAATCGAGTGAGAGATACGCATCCTCCTGGAAGACCCGAATCTTGCGCATCCGCTCCGGGCTTATCCGGCTCGAGGTGATGTTGGCGACGCAGCCGTTCTCGAAACGAATACGCGCGTTCGCAATGTCCTCACGCCGGCTCAGCACCGGCACGCCGACCGCGTCGATCGTCTGCACCGGCGCCCTCACGAGATGCAAGATGATTTCGAGATCGTGGATCATGAGATCGAGGACGACGCCGATATCGATGCTGCGACTGGGAAATGGCGAAAGCCGATGCGCCTCGATGAAGCGCGGATGAGTGAGCCGCGCCTCTAGCGCGCGCAACACCGGATTAAAACGCTCGACGTGGCCAACCTGCAAAACGAGCCGCCGGGTCGCGGCCATGTCTGCCAACTCGCTCGCTTGCGTTGTGTCATCCGCGATCGGCTTTTCGATCAGCAGGTGTTTCCCCTTTTCCAAAAGCGTGCGGCCGATTTGGAAATGTGAAACCGTCGGCGTGGCGATGGATGCAGCGTCGACCAACCCGGCAAATTCCTCGATCGAAATGGCAGCGGGCACACCGTGGAGGGAGGCAACCTCCGCGGCGTTGTTTGCATCAGTGTCGTAGATCGCAGTGAACTGCGCGGTGTCGCTCTCGGCATAGAGCCGCGCGTGACTTTTCCCGATATGACCGACCCCGACGACGCCGACCCGGAGTGCTTTCATCGGCGCCCGAAATTGGAAAATGGCAGCGACATGCGAGAAGCTGTCAGTGAACCGCAGCGATGAAACAAACGCAAACCGATTGGGAAGAACTCTACCAGCAGCGCGACACGCCTTGGGAAAAAGGACGACCGCATCCTGCGCTCGTCGATTTCCTCGCGGAACATGGGCCGCTCGCAGGTGAGATTTGCGTGCCCGGTTGCGGCTCAGGCCACGACGTGCGTGCGCTGACCACGGCGACCAATCAGGTGCTCGGAATCGATCTCGCAGCGTTCGCCGTGAAAAAAGCGAAATCGATGGCAAGGGTTGCGAACGAGCAATATCTGCTCGCGGATCTCTTCGCTTTGCCTAACGAACTGGATGGCCGCTTCGATTGGATTTTCGAGCACACCTGCTTTTGCGCGATCGATCCGGCGCTGCGCAGGTCCTACGTTGCGACCATCGTTAGGCTGCTGAAACCGGGCGGCAGACTTCTCGCGATCTTTTTTCTCAATCCCGATCACGACGAAGAAGGGCCACCTTACTGCGTGAGTCGGGACGAGCTGGAGCAGTTGTTTGACAGCTCTTTCACGATCGAGCGCGAGTGGGTGCCGGCGCGGACGCATCCCGGACGCGAGGGGCGGGAACTGATGCGCGTGCTCAGGTCGGCGCGAGCTTCGCAACCTGCGAATTTGAACCGCGCAAGCTAGAAGCTCGCGCCATCTTTGGCTTTAAACCATTCGTAGGTTTGCGCGATACCTTCGCGGAGCGAGATCTTGGCTTTCCAGCCTAACGAATTGATCTTTGAGACGTCGAGGAGCTTGCGCGGCGTCCCGTCGGATTTGCTCGCGTCCCAGCTGAGATCGCCTTCGAAGCCGACGATCTCGCAAATCAGCTCCGCCAGCTCGCGGATGGAAGTGTCTTCGCCGGTTCCGACGTTGATGATCTCCGCACTATCGTAATTCTGCAGAAGAAAAATGGAGGCGGCGGCGAGATCATCGACGTGGAGAAATTCCCGCCGCGGTTTCCCCGAGCCCCAGACGACCAATTGGTGGGCGCTCGCTTCCTTTGCCTCGTGCGCCTTGCGCAGGAGCGCAGGAAGAGCATGCGAGGTCTCAAGATCGAAATTGTCGTTAGGCCCGTAGAGATTGGTCGGCATGGCCGAGATGAAGTTGTCGCCGTGCTCCCGCGCGTAGGCCTGGCAGAGTTTGATCCCGGCAATTTTCGCGATGGCGTAGGCTTCGTTGGTCGGTTCGAGCGGACCGCCTAACAATGCGCTTTCCGGGATCGGCTGCGGTGCGAGTTTCGGATAAATGCAGGAGCTACCGAGAAAGAGAAGCTTGCGCGCGCCGTGTTCGTGGGCGGCGCGGATGAGGTTGTTCTGGATCTGCAGATTAGCGAGGAGAAACTCGACTGGCTGATCGTTGTTGGCCTTGATCCCGCCGACCCGGGCGGCGGCGGCGATGACGACGGCCGGTTTTTCCTGCGCGAAAAATTCTTCGACCGCGGCGGTGTCCGTGAGGTCGAGGTCGGCGTGGGTGCGGGTGAGCAACCGGGTAAAACCTTCACTCGTTAGGCGACGGTGCAGCGCGCGGCCGACAAGGCCGCGGTGTCCGGCGAGGAAGATGGAGTCGTCTTTGTCCATGCGTCAGCCGCACCTTCCCTTTGGCGTTTCCTTTTTCAAGCCGTTGCGTCATTCTCCCGCCCTGATTCGCCCACGAAAGAAGCATCCGGCGTTGCGCCAAACTGGAGGCGCGGGAGTGCGTCGCTCCGGCAGACGCCTAACGATCCGGAAAACTTACAAACTTTTCGTGGATGGGAAGTTTATCCGAAGTGAAAGCGGTCGGTGGTGCCGGCGGAGAGCGATGGCGAGATCATCGCCAACTACACGCGCGCTTCGCGAAAGGATTTTCGCGATGCTGTCGGCGCGACGCGCAAAGCTCAGGCGGAGTGGTCAAAGCAGAGCGCGTGTTTTGCGCGGACAGATTCTTTATCGCGCCGCCGAGATGCTGGAGATGCGCCGGACGGAGTTGGAAGGAGAGATCGCGCGCGACGGGAAAACGGAACAGACAGAAGGCCGACGAAACGCGGCTCGCCGTCGAGCGACTCGTCCACTACGCGGACTGATAGACAGGTTCAGCCAATCTTCAGCGCGGTGAATCCAGTGGCGAGTTCGCACTTTGACTTCAACTCGCCGGAGCCGAGCGGCATCGTCGTGATCCTTTGCTTTCCCAAGCCGCCGCTGCTCGCACTAGTGTCGTTAGTCGCGCCGGCGATTTTGAGCGGCAATACGGCTGCCGTCCTTGCGTCGAGGACGAAACCACTGCCAGCGCTGACTTTTGCCGAGATCACCGCGACGAGCGATCTGCCAGCCGGAGTGGTGAATATTCTCTCGGGCGATCCCGCGGAGTTGGCTCCGTACATCGCCGAACACATGGATCTGAACGCGATCGTTGATGTCTCGGGCGCTGCGGAAATTGCGGTGACGTTGCAACAAGCGGGTGGCTTCAACGTGAAGCGCCACGTGCAGCGCGACCTGCCGCCGTCGAAGTGGCGGACGAGCGCGGCGGAGAATCCGTATTGGATTCTCGAGACCATCGAGATGAAGACCGCCCGGCATCCGATCGAGCTCTGAACCGCCCCCCGGTGCGCGCGCGCCGAGGCCGAGCAACCTCCCGACGCCATGATCCTCTGCGAGCGACTCGACGGGCAAGGGTCATATCTTCTGAGCCCGATGGATGAACCGTCAGGCCGCGCCGTCGGCAACGCGTTGGAAGTGGCAGAAGCCCTCGCGACATTTCGCCGAACCCCCGTAACGATCTCGTGCGACTCACGTTCGATCTCACCGAAAAGAATAGGACTGATGCAACCTAAGTGCGGTGGCTTGCGCGGCGGCGCTTTCCATTGTCGGATAGCGGTCTTGCGAATGGCTTACCTAAACGAGAACTACCTCAAGCTGCGCGCCGGTTATCTCTTTCCCGAGATCGCCCGGCGAGTGAAACTGTTTTGCGAAGCGAATCCGGAGGCGGCGAAGCGCGTCATCCGTTGCGGAATCGGTGACGTGACGGAGCCATTGCCGCCGGCCGCGGTGACGGCGATGAAGGCGGCGGTGGACGAGCTCTCGGTGCGCGAAACTTTCCGCGGCTACGGGCATGAGCAGGGTGAAGATTTTCTTCGGAGCAAGATCTCGCAGATCGATTATCGCGATCGCGGGATTGCGATCGCCGATGACGAGATTTTCGTCTCCGATGGATCGAAGAGCGATTGCGGGTTCATCCTCGATATTTTGGGCGGGCAAAACAGGATCGCAATTACCGACCCGGTTTATCCGGTGTATGTGGATACGAACGTGATGGCGGGCCACACCGGTCTGCCTAACGAGTCCGGACGCTACGAAGGAATTCTTTACCTCCCGTGCCGGGCGGAGAACGGTTTCGTGCCGGAGCCGCCTAACGAACACGCGGACGTCGTCTATCTTTGTTTCCCAAACAATCCCACGGGAGCAGTCGCGACCCGGGCGGAGCTGGAGCGCTGGATCGCGTATGCGCAGGAGCACAAGGCGCTGCTGCTCTATGACGCGGCCTACGAGGGTTACATCAGCGACCCCGAAATTCCGCGCTCGATCTTCGAAATTTCCGGAGGGTCGGAGTGTGCGGTGGAATTTCGAAGCTTCTCCAAAACTGGTGGATTCACCGGAGTGCGTTGCGGTTTTACGGTGATGACGAAGCGGCTGCTCGCCCGGACCGGCGACGGCCGCGAACTGCCACTGCACAAACTCTGGCATCGCCGCTGGAGCACGAAGGCGAACAGCGTCAGCTACCCGGTACAGCGCGGCGCGGAAGCTCTCTACAGCGCGGAAGGCCGCGACCAAGTGCGCGG
>DASXPA010000060.1:0-21754 GCA_036493915.1 Chthoniobacterales bacterium
AAAAGCGCTGAACACTCCGGCGCAGGGTGATACCGCGTCCGGTACCGTGCTCCTGGCTCATGTGGAAGGGGCGCCGTGGAATTTCCTCGGGATCACCCGCTACGATTCGTGGGACAAGGTCGCGGAGAGCGAAAAGAGCAGCATGGCGCAGACGAAAAAGGGCGAGGGCGGTTGGTTTGAGTTGCGCCAGAGCTGCGCGCAGCACCACGACACGTTTACCGATCGGGTCAGTCCATAGCTTCGGGCGCGGCCGGGACGTTCCAGCCGTTCCGGCCGCAGTCGGATGGTGCGCGCGCTGCACGACCTCAGACCGCGCCGCAGACGAATACCTTGTGATGAAAGACACGAGCGTCACAAAGGTCACATCGCAGTTCTCGCCGCACGGGCCGGAAGGGGAGAAGTATCTCGCCTCCGGAGTGCACGTCGCGATGCGGCTTTGGGAAAACGAAAAGCCTAACGACAAGAAGCCGACGTCGAAACATGACTACGAAGTCGTCGGCTACGTGATCAAGGGCAAAGCCGAGCTGCATCTCGAAGGGCAGACATTGATCCTCAACGCAGGCGACTCATATGCTGTTCCGAAGGGCGCGGAGCACACCTACAAGATTCTCGAGACATTCACCGCAGTCGAAGCGACGAGTCCGCCGGCGTTCGCGCACCAGTAGATGTTGAGAAGCGCCACGGCTATCGCCGAGCCAGCGCCTGCTCATCACGATGCAGGCGAAGCGCACCGAGGATCTCACGATTGGTCTGATAGCTTCGCGTTCTCTGGATTGACTATTCCAGACCAACCGTGTGATCCCTTGCCGCCTTCACTGGCTCGGGATGACAAGTAGGATGGCTGCGGCCGGAACCTAGGAAGCTCCAACGTTAAACGTCGATTCTACAGAACGTCGACGCCGCACCCACCGTCGGCTTAAGTTGCTCCGAGGAGAGAGAGCAAACAGCCGTGTAAGAGCAACCCCGCGCTTACTTCATCAGCAGCACGGAGCGGCTGCGTTTGATTTCGCGCGTGATTTTGCGGTGCATGTGCGCGGGCATGCCGGTGACCCGGCGGGGAAGAATCTTCCCGCTTTCGGTGACGAACTTGCGGAGCAGGTCGGGGTTTTTGTAATCGATCGCTTCGGCCGCGATGTCGATGCGGCGGCGCGGCATCGTGCGGTTGGCGCGACGGAAGGCAGAGCGGCGTTTGGCGGTTTTTGGTTGCATGGCTACTTGGTCTCCCGGTGGAGGGTGTGCCGCTTCATGAACGGATTATACTTTTTCTTTTCGAGGCGGTTGGGGGTGCGCGGACTTTTCTTGTTCCGCGTGCTCATGTAGCGCGAGACGGGCATGCCGGCCCCCTTCGCTTCGGTGCATTCGAGGGTGATGATTTCCTGGGCCATGTCCGTTATTCCTTGTTGTCGTCGGATTTTTCTTCTTCGTCGCCTTCGCGCGATTCGTCATCGGTGAGGCCAAAGAGGGACGTAACCGATTGGCGAACCCGGGACGCTTTGTTCTGTTTCTCGAGCTGCGACTGACATTCGACAGTGTAACGGGCGAACGGAATTGCCTCGAGTCGCGCGCGCATGATCGGTTTGCCCGACATTTCGCACTTGCCGTAGGTGCCGATTTCGATGCGCTTGAGCGCTTCGTCGATTTCGTAAAGGGCGTCCTGTTCCTGTGACAAAAGGCTGAGGGCAAAATCGCGATCGTAAGCGTCGCTCCCGGCATCGGCCTGATGCATGCCAAAAGCGGAAGCTTCACTCCCCTCGGCGCGCGCACGCAAAGTGTCCTGCGCGACACCGGCCATGGAATCGACCATCGCGTCGCGCAATTGCAGGAGGCGCTCTTTCTGCGCGCGGGTAAAAGGATCCAGTCGGCGCTCTCTTGCCTTGTGGCTGCCGATGATGGCGTTGGTTTCCTTGCCGTTTTTGCCGTGCCCTTTTGGCTGTTTGCTGACCTTGGATTTGATCGCGGGCGTGTATGTTTTCCGGGCGGACTTCGCCCGCTTCTTGGCAACGACTTTGCGAGTGACCGGTTTGGCTTTCTTGGCAGGAGCCTTTGCCGGCTTCTTCGCCGGAGACGCTTTTCGAGAAGCGGCAGCTTTCTTCGGCGCGGCTTTCTTCGCCGGCTTTTTCGCACCGTGGGTCTTCTTGGAATTGGCCATAAAATGAGAGGTAAAGATCCGGCTTACGCACCCGTCCGGACAAAGGGGAGGCTTAATTAAGGGCAATTCAATTTTGGCGCAAGCGGATTCGGCGCGATTTTGCGGAGCGGATTTTGCCGCATCTGCGCCTCCGTTTTTTCACGAGCTGGCGCTGGAATAATGCTGCAGTGCCCAGCGCCAGAAAGCGCGACTCAAGAGGGCGGCGAGGCTGCCCGCCGCGATCAGGTGAAACATGAGCCACGCAGGTTGGCCTAACGATTTGATGAGGAGACGCGCGGGAATGTTCGCGACGATGATGACGGGAACGATCCAGCCGAAGATCCAGCGGAAGACCTGCGGAAAAATGACATCGGGATAGCGAGCAATGTTGAGGAAGTTGAAATAGCCGTAGACAAGGCCCTGCGCCCTAACGATCCAGAAGCTGACCGCGGCGAGGCTGAGCATGATCGAGTAATGGATGGCGACGCCAAAGCCGAGCGCGACCAGATAAAGCGCGATCGCCATCGACCCCGGCGTGATGTGGAGCCGTTGGAGGGAGAAGATGACCACCGCCATGCCGACGAGCGCGTTGACGATGCTGTCGAGCCCGAACTGTTTCGTCGAAACCACAAACTGGCTGTCGAGGGGAAGAACAAGAAGCGAGTCGAGTTTTCCCGTGCGCACGAGCTCAGGAATGTTGGCGACGTTGACGAAGAAAAACGCCTGGAAAAGCTGTGCGATGATCTGGTGCGTCCCGACAAGCAAGACCACTTCCCATTTCGTCCAGTCGCCGATCCGATTCACCTGCCCGAAGATGATGCTGAAGAACAGAATTTGGCCGCAAAACCAAAGCACCTCCACGAGCATCCAAAGGAGAAAGTTCGCCTTGAAGCTCAGTTCGCGGATGAGCGAGTTGCGCAACATGATCGAGTAAATTTCGATGTAACGGCGCACGGCTCTCTCTTGTCATGAAATCATATGACGAGTCAAACCCGCGGAATGACCCCCGCAAATCTGCCTAACGGAAAGGAGGCCCGTCCGGTTGACGATCGCTTTGCTTCGGTTGATGCAAGGCCCAAACCGATGCCCCGACGTTCTCTTCCGCTGCTCATCGGCGCCGCCGTCGTCCTGCTGGTGGTCTTCTGGGCGTGGCGCCATTGGAGCGGCGGCGACGACGAAACCTACCGCACGGCGGCCGTGACGCGCGGGCCGATGACGCAAGCCGTCACCGCCACCGGGACGCTCAATCCGGTCGTCAACGTACAGGTCGGCAGCCAGATTTCTGGCAACGTTTCGAAGCTCTACGTCGATTACAATTCCAATGTCAAAGCCGGGCAAGTGATTGCGGAAATTGATCCGGCGATTTTCAAAGCCGCCGTCACCCAGGCGCAGGGCGATCTCGAGAGCGCGCAAGCCGGGCTCGAACTGGCCAAGGTCAACGCCAGCCGTATGCAAGACCTGGTGAAGAAGCAGACTTCCTCGCAGTCGGAACTGGATCAGGCGATGGCGACGCTCCATCAGGCGCAGGCAAATGTCATGATCAAACAAGGCGCGCTCGACCGCGCGAAAACCGATCTCGAGCATTGCACGATCACCTCGCCGATCGATGGGACGGTCATCTCGCGCAGCGTCGATGTCGGGCAGACTGTGGCGGCCAGTCTTTCGGCTCCCGTTATTTTCACGATCGCCAATGACCTCACGAAAATGCAGATCGATACCAACGTCGCCGAAGCCGATGTGGGCGTAATCGAGAAAGGTCAAAACGTCGACTTCACGGTGGATGCGTTCCCGAATCGCACCTTTCACGGCCAGGTCGTGCAAGTCCGCAACGCGCCCACCACCGTGCAGAACGTGGTCACATACGACACCGTCATCGGCGTCAACAACAAGGACCTCAAGTTAAAGCCTGGGATGACCGCGAACGTCTCCATCATCGTCGCTCACAAGGATAGCGCCTTGAAAATCAGCAACGCCGCATTGCGCTTCCATCCGCCGGACGAAGCGCCGGCCGTCGCGAGCAGCGGAGCCTCTCCCCATCGTCGCGCAAATCGCGGCCAGGCCGGGCCACGCGTGGTTGAAAAGAGCGTTTACCTGCTCAGATCCGCTCAGCCCACGCCAGTGAAGATCAAGACCGGAATTAGCGACGGCATTTACACTGAAGTGACCGACGGCCTGAAGGAAGGCGATGAGGTCGTGACCGCGGCGATCGGCCCGAGTGCGTCGCTCTCCGGCACGAACAACCCACTCGCCGGCGGTCGGCGACGTTTTCACTAACTTAACCATGGCTGAAAAGGCTGTCGTTAGGCTGGAGGACGTTCACAAGCTCTATCACACCGGCGAAGTGGAGGTGCGCGCGGTGCGCGGCGTTTCGATCGAGATTGGCAAAGGCGAGTTCGTCGCCTTCATGGGCTCGAGCGGCTCCGGCAAATCCACTCTCATGAACATCCTCGGTTGTCTCGACCGCCCTTCGCACGGCCGCTATCTGCTCGACGGGCACGACGTTTCGCACCTCGAGCGCGATCAGCTCGCGGATATTCGCAACGGCAAACTCGGTTTTGTCTTTCAAAGCTTCAACCTTCTCGCCCGCACCTCCGCGCGGGAAAATGTCGAGCTGCCTCTGCTCTATGGCGAACATCGCCTAACGAATGCGGAGCTGACCGCGCGGGCCGACAAAGTGCTCGCCGCTGTCGGGCTCGCCGGCCGGGAAGAACATCATCCGAGCCAGTTGTCGGGCGGTCAGCAACAGCGGGTCGCGATCGCCCGCGCGCTCATCAATAATCCGGAAATCGTCCTCGCCGACGAACCGACTGGCAACCTCGACAGCCGTACCAGCGTCGAAATCATGGAAATTTTTCAGGATCTGAACGAGCGCGGGATTACCATCATCATGGTGACGCACGAGCACGACATCGCTGCCTATGCGCGGCGCAACATCGTCATGCGCGATGGCCTCGTGCAATACGATCGCCCGGTGAAGGAGCGGCTCTCCGCCAAAGACGAAGCACAAAAAATTGCCGCGGTAGTCGAAGAGGAAGCGGAGACTCAAGCGTGAAAGTTAATTCCACTTTCAAGATCGCCTTCCGCGCACTGCGCCGAAACAAGCTCCGCTCAGTCCTCACCGCCCTCGGCATCATCATTGGAGTCGGCGCGGTCATCGCCATGGTCAGCATCGGCAACGGCGCCAAAGCGCAAGTCGAACAGCAGATCGCCAGTCTGGGCGAAAACGTCATCCTCATCTTTTCCGGCAGCGTCACCTCGAGCGGGGTGCACACCGGTTGGGGAAGCGCCGGGACTTTGAGAATCGAAGACGCTGAGGCCATCCGGCGCGAAGTGCCCGGCGTCATCGCGGTCAGCGATGAAGTCGTTTCGACCGGTCAGGTCGGCGCCGGGAACCAGAACTGGTTCACCCGCATTTACGGCGAGTCGCCCGATTATTTCGACATCCGCAAATGGCCTTTGAGCGACGGTGCGATTTTTACCGATCAGGATCTGCGGAGCGCAAACAAAGTCTGCGTCATTGGCCAAACCACCGCGAAGCAGATCTTCGGCTCGCTCAACGCCGTCGGCCAAACCTTGCGTGTGAAAGGCGTCCCTTTTCTCGTCACCGGCATTCTTATGCCGAAGGGCCTCAGCCCGCAGGGCACCGACCAGGATGACATCGTCATCATGCCTTACACGAGCGCGATGAAACGCGTCATCGGCGGGACTACCTTGCGTGGGATCGACGTGCAGGTTGCCTCGCCTGACGACCTCGCGCCCGCGCAACAAGAGATCACTTCTCTCCTCCGCCAACGTCACAATATCCGACCCGGCGCCGACGACGATTTTACCGTGCGCAATCAGCAGGAGATCGCCGAAACCGCCACCGCCACTTCAAAAGTGATGGCCTTATTGTTAGGAGCGATCGCCAGCGTGTCGTTAGTCGTCGGCGGGATCGGCATCATGAATATCATGCTCGTGAGCGTGACCGAGCGGACGCGAGAAATCGGCGTGCGCCTCGCGGTCGGCGCGCATGGCCGTGATATTCTTACCCAGTTCCTCATCGAAGCCGTCACTTTGAGCGCGATCGGCGGAGTCATCGGAATTCTCCTCGGCCTGGGCACCTCGCGTTTGCTTTCGGTTTTCGCGCACTGGCCAACGCTGATTTCCATCCCCTCGATCGTGGCCGCGTTTTTCGTCAGCGCGGCGGTCGGCATCTTCTTCGGATTTTATCCCGCACGCGAAGCCGCTCGTCTCGACCCGATCGAGGCGTTGCGCTACGAGTAAACCCGATTGTGGCTCAACAGCCGGGAAACTCCAGCTGCGTGCTTGCGACGGTGCGAGGTTCGCATCAAACTCCCCTGCGCAATCCGGTCCGACTCTCTTTATGAAATTACACTTTCTTCTCTTTGCTCTCAGCACGCTGACGGCGCCCCTAACAATTCAAGCCCAAAACCCCAGCCCTACGCCTACCGTCGACGAATTAGTCGCGAAGAACTTAAAAGCCAAGGGCGGCGAAGGCGCGCTCAGCGCGATCAAGACGATCCGTTTCGAGGGCCGACTCTTGTTTAACAACGGACAGATCGAGCTGGCCTACACGCAGATAAAAAAACGTCCGGACAAGGTACGAGCCAATGCGGTGCTCCAAGGCATGACTCTGGTGCAGGCTTACAACGGCGCAAGCGGCTGGAAAATCTTCCCGTTTCAAGGCCGCAAAGATCCCGAAAAAATGTCCGCGGATGAATCGAAGTCCTTGGTCGAAGACGCCGAAATCGGTGGCCCGCTCGAGAACTGGAAGGCGCAGGGGAAGACGGTCACTTACCTCGGAACGGAAGACGTCGAAGGCACGCCGGCGCACAAGCTCCGGATCGTGCGCAAGAATGGCGACATCAGTTATGTCTATCTCGATCCGGATTACTTTCTCGAGATCCGGATCCTCGATGAGCGCACGGAACAAGGTGCGCAGGTCGAAGTCGAGAGCGATCTCGGCGACTACGAAAAAATCGCCGGCGTTTACTTCCCCTTCTCGATCGAGTCGGGCAACAAAGGCGCAAGCGACAAACAGAAAATCATCATCGAAAAAGGCGAGGCCAACGTCCCGGTGGACGACGCCATCTTTAACTTTCCGACTACTGCCGCGAAATAACTTCTTTACTCCTTAGCCATGCATTATCTTCCTCTTCTTTTTCTCACCTCACTTAGTCTCGTTAGTCCCGCGTGGGCGCAGCAAACGCCTTTCAGCTCCGCCACCATTTCCGGTCTCGGCGCGCGCAACATCGGCTCGGCGACGATGAGCGGCCGCGTTTCGGCACTCGATGCCCGGCGCGAGCCATCCGGCAAGCTGACCATTTTTGTCGGCGCCGCGTCCGGGGGGGTTTGGA
Organism: Chthoniobacterales bacterium; assembly: GCA_036493915.1. Taxonomy (GTDB): domain Bacteria; phylum Verrucomicrobiota; class Verrucomicrobiia; order Chthoniobacterales; family UBA10450; genus Palsa-1392. The sequence continues at coordinate 7,489 of DASXPA010000060.1, forward strand.
AGTCGGATGACAGCGGGACGACTTATCGTCCGGTCTTCGACGAACAACCGGTGCAATCGATCGGCGCGATCACGATCGATCCGAAGAATTCGAAGAACGTCTGGGTCGGCACCGGCGAATGCTGGACGCGCAACAGCGTCTCGGTCGGCGACGGCATTTATAAGTCGACCGACGGCGGCGAGACCTGGGAGAAAAGCGGACTCCCAAACTCGGAGCGGATCGCGCAGATCATCGTTAGTCCAAAAAGTAGCGACACCGTCTATACCGCCGTCCCGGGCCGACTTTGGAGCGATTCGGCCGATCGCGGTCTCTATAAAACAACCGACGGCGGCAAAACTTGGAACCTGATCCTCAAAGGGCCGAATCCTTCTACGGGCGCGTCAACGATCGCGATGGACCCAACCAATCCGAACATCCTCTTCGCCGGGCTGTGGGATTTCCGGCGCAAAGGCTGGACCTTCCGCTCCGGCGGCGACGGTCCGACAGCCTTCTCCGGGAGCGGCCTTTTTCGCACCGCCGACGGCGGGAAGACCTGGAAAGAAATTACTCCGGAAAACAATAAAGGCTTTCCCAACAAGCCTTACGGCCGACTGGTCGTGGCGATCGCGCCGTCCAATCCGAAACGGGTTTACTGCTTTGTCGAATCGACCGATAGCGCGCTCTTCGTCTCCGACGACGGCGGCCAGACTTGGACGCAGCGCGACAAAAGTAACTGGATGGTTTGGCGGCCCTTCTATTTCGCGAATCTGACCGTTGACCCGAAAGATCCCGATCGCCTTTTCAAGACCGACGGCGCGCTCATCATGAGTCAGGATGGCGGCAAGAGCTTCGCCACGGTCGGCGGATTCCAGGGCGCGCACGGCGACGTCCACGTCGTCTGGATCGATCCGACCGATCCGAAGACGGTCATCTCCGGCGATGACGGCGGTATCTGGTATGCCTACGATGGCGGGAGCAAATGGTGGAAAGCCGCCAATCTTCCGATCTCGCAGTTCTATCATGTCAGTGTCGACGATGCCGATCCCTTTCAGGTCTATGGCGGCCTGCAGGATAACAGTTGCTGGATCGGCCAATCCGAATACCCCGGCGGCATTGCGAACGCGCAGTGGGAAAACATCCTCAACGGCGACGGCATGTATACGTTTGTCGACCCGGCTGACTCTAACTACATCTACGCCGAGTATCAGGGCGGCAATGTCTCCCGAGTGAATCGTCACACCTTGGAAGGCCGGATCATTCAGCCAAAGCCAAACTACAAGGAAAAGCTCCGCTTCAACTGGAACACACCGCTGGTTCCTTCACCTAACGAGAAAGGAACGATCTACATCGGTGCTCAATTCCTCTTCCGCTCCCGCGACCACGGCCAATCCTGGGAGCGGATTTCACCCGACCTGACGACAAACGATCCTTCCAAACAGGAGCAGGAGAAATCTGGCGGTGTGACTGTCGATAACTCTGCAGCGGAAATGTACACGACGATCTTTACCATCAGTGAGTCTCCCAAAGACAAGAACTTGATCTGGTGCGGGACGGACGACGGCAACCTCCAACTCACCCGCGACGGCGGCAAAACCTGGAACAATGTCGTCGCCAATGTTCCGGGCCTGGCGAAGAACTCGTGGGTCAATTGGGTGCAGGCGAGTAACTTCTCCGCGGGCACAGCCTACGCTGCGTTCGATCGCCATACCTTCGGCGATTACGCGCCCTACGTTTACCGCACAACCGATTACGGAAAGACCTGGACGCCGCTCGCCAGCGCGCAGGACGTGAAGGGCATTCGCGGTTACGCGCACGTCATCAAGGAGGATCTCGTAAAGCCGAATCTGCTCTTTCTCGGGACCGAATTCGGGCTCTATGTCTCGATCGATGGCGGGAATACCTGGGCGCAATTCAAAGGCGGCCGCATCCCTCACGTCCCGATCCGCGACCTCGCGATCCAGGCGCGCACGAATGACCTCGTCCTCGCCACTCACGGCCGCGGCATTTGGATCGTCGACGACATCGTGCCGCTCCGCTCGCTTACTCCAGATATGTTGTCGAAAGAAGCGACCTTCGTCGCGGCGGGCCCCGCGCAACAGCAACGCATCGAAAGCAATGGTGGCTGGGCCAACGGTGCCGCGGTTTTTGTCGGCGACAATCCGCCCGACGCTGCAGTCATTAATTACTACCAGAAATCGCGGCATCTCTTCGGGAAACTGAAAATCGAAGTGCTCGACGCCGCCGGTCACCTCGTCGACACCTTGCCCGCAAGCAAACGCCCGGGACTCAATCGCGTCACTTGGAATATGCATGAGAAGCCGCCGCGGGTGCCGCCGGCCGCGCAGATTGCTTTTGCCGGCACGACTGGCCCGCGCGTTCTGCCCGGCACTTACACTGTGCGTATGACCAAAAATGGCAAGCCTTACGAGACGAAGCTCACGGTCGTGCTCGATCGCCGCGATAAGTTCAACGAAGCGGATCGCAAGGCGCAGTATGACGCCGCGGAAGAGGTGAAGAAATTATTCGGCGACGAGAGCGCGCTGATGGATCGGATCATGGCGCTACGCGGCAGCCTGACGAAAAGCGAAAAAGCGCCGGCTGCAGACGAGGCGGCGCGCAAAGCAATCACTGATTTCGGCAAGAAAGTGGACGCGGTGCGCAAACAAGTCGTCGCCACGACCGAAGGGGGCGCGATCACCGGTGAAGAGCGTCTGCGCGAACATACCGATCAACTATACGGCGCGATCCTGAGCTATGAAGGCAAACCAGCCGACTACCAGATCGCGCGGATCGCTTCGCTCCGGCGCGAGTTGGACGATGCGCAGAAGGACTTTGAACAGTTGTTGACTAACGACCTACCGAAGGTGAATAGCGAATTGAAAAGCAAGGGCCAGCCGGAGGTCGCGACGCCGCCGGCGAAGGTTGCGGTCAACGATTCGGAAAGCGAGTTTGGCGGCGCCGGAAGATCGGGGAACGCGTTCGAGCGCGATATGTCGGCGGGACCCATCACACTTCCGGCAGCTTTTCACCTACTGCCCTAGAGTCTGATGACGAAGCGGACCCGCTCCGCCGCAATTCTTGACACTGAGGCTGGAAAGTCGCCTGAAGCCGGCTCACATGTGACTCATGTCTACACGAACTGGATCAGCGGTCTGGGAAGGCGCGCTGAAAGATGGCAAAGGAACCCTGAAGTTGGGCAGCGGCGCGTTTGAAGGATCCTACTCCTTCTCCTCGCGCTTCGAGGACGGCGCCGGGACCAACCCCGAGGAATTGATCGGCGCCGCGGAAGCGGCCTGTTTTTCCATGGCGCTCTCGGCCAATCTGGAAAAAGCCGGCTCGCCACCGAAACGCATCGGCACGACAGCGAAGGTGAAATTAGAAAAAAGCGACGCAGGCTTCAAGATCACTTCGATCGACCTCACGACCGAGGCCGAAGTTCCGGGGATCGATAACGCGAAGTTTCAAGAGCAGGCGACGCAAACAAAAAAGACCTGCCCGGTTTCAGTCGCGCTGTCCGGTACCGAGATCAAGCTGACCGCGAAGCTGGTAAACGCTTAGCCAGTTGGAGGATTGGCCTAACGAACAGCCGCCGACCCACCGCAGAACGGCGACGGCAGGCGGGCGGCACCGAGGTGATGAAGAGCGCCTGCAAAGGAAACCGAGCCGACAAAATTCACTCCTGGACGGCCTTTCCCCAGAGGACCATTTCCCGCGACGGCAATAGACGTTAGCGGGAAAGACCGCGAGGAGGAGCGGAATTGCGCGACTCGTTCGTTAGGCGGCGCTTCACGCTTGTCTTTCGCTGATGAGTTAAAGAACATCTCGAAAGCGAGAGATGGTTCCAAGCCCCGCAAACCCCCGGCCAATCTCAGACCGCGCTGACGACGTTCACCGCGAGCTGGGAAAGCATCCGTGTTTCTCTAACGAGTTCGCTCGCTGTGGGATGATCTTTCGTCGGCGCGCTCACGCAAACGCGGTTGGAGAAAGAGATATGCGGCCAGCGCGCCGAAAATCACCAGAAGCAGAAAGAGGAGACTGAGTGCGCGCCAGGTACCTCGACGCGTCCGCGCTTTCTGCCAATTCGCCCGTCTTAACTGCAACTCCATTTCGAGTTCCCGGGCAGGCGCCTCGACGTCCGTCGAAGGCGGTTTCGGCAGGCGTTCGTCAGGCTCGGACATGGGCGCACCTTCACGCGGCAGCCGCAGCCTCGCAACGAGACGATCCAAGAAATGCGCCCTGATATTTTGCTGTCACATCACCCATTGCCCTGCGTAATTTCGCGTGCATGAATCCACCGGAAAGATCCCGATTTTCCTCCGGCCGAAAGCTCTTGGCCTACATCGCGCCGATGCTGCTCTTCGTCCTCCTCCTCGGGATCGGCAGCGCCCTGAAATCACCGCAGGCTACCGGCTGGCGAGCGGCGCCGGAGTTCTGGATCTATCCGCTGCAGACTTTTCTTTGCGCCGCGCTTTTGATTTACTTCTGGCGCGATTACGACTTTCACTCGTTAGGCGGGCCGTTCTTTACTATCGCGGTGGCGCTCTTTGTTTTCGTCCTTTGGATTGCGCCCCAACAGTACCTTGGCTTCCCGCCCCGCCTGCTTGGTTTTAATCCCGAGCTTCTCGCAGATCGGCCGGTGCTTTATTGGTCGACCCTCCTCCTGCGATTCGTCCGCCTGGTTCTGGTCGTGCCATTCGTCGAAGAGATTTTCTGGCGCGGATTTCTGCTCCGTTTCCTCATCGCAGAACCTTTCGAGAAAGTCCCGTTCGGCAGTTTTTCCTGGCTTTCCTTTACCGTCGTTACGCTCGCCTTTTGCTTGTCGCATTCCATGCCCGATTGGCCCGCGGCGTTCCTCACCGGCGCACTCTATAACCTCGTCGCGTATCGCACGCGTAGCCTGACTTCGTGCATCGTCGCGCACGCCGTGACCAATCTCGCCCTCGGTTTTTGGATTGTGATGACGAAACAATGGGGCTTCTGGTAATCTTCTCGACGCTGGCACCGCTCCTGCTCTTTTCTTGAGAGCCATGCGCTCGACCTTTATGCAAAAAGTGCTCATGTGCATGATCGCGGCCTTTTTGACCGCTTGCCTCATCCAATGGGCGAAGGTTTTCGTCATCGGAGCCGATGACGCGCTCAACGGCGACTATCGCAAAACCAACATTTCCCTCACCCACTGAGGCGTCTCGCGAAAGCCGTTGCTCCCGGCGAGTGCGGCGTTAACCTGCTCCTGAAGCATGAGGATCGGGCTGGCGCAGATCAATCCCACCGTCGGCGATCTCCGCGGCAATTTTGAAAAAATCCTCGCCGCCTATCGACGTCTGGCCTCATTAGGTGCGGAGCTGGTCCTCGCACCCGAACTCGCCACCACTGGTTACCCGCCACAGGACCTTGTCTTCAAGTCGCGCTTCGTCCCGCAAAATCTCAAAGCGATTGAGCGGCTGCACGGTTGCATTGGCGACGTGCCGCTCCTCGTCGGCTACGTCGATCGCAATCCGGATCGCGGCAAACCATTTTACAATGCCGCCGCCTTCCTCGAGCGCGGCGAGCCAATTCGCAGGAGCGTCAAGACGCTTCTGCCGACCTACGATGTCTTCGACGAAGATCGCTATTTCGAACCCGGTTGCGGTGGAGAAATTTTTTGCGTCGGCGGACAGCGGATCGGCGTCACGATTTGCGAAGATATCTGGACGGAGCGTTACCTGCCGCGCCCGCTCTACGAGGTCGAGCTGGTGCGCGGCTTGGTCGAGAGAGGCGCGGAGATCATCGTCAACCTCAGCGCGTCACCCTTTGCCCTCGGAAAAATCGAAACGCGCCGCGAAATGGTCGGTGCTCTCGCCCGGGCGCACCAACGACCGATCGTTTATTGCAACCTCATCGGGGGTAACGACGAGCTCGTCTTCGACGGCAGTTCCATTGCCTTCAACCGCAGTGGCAATCTTCTCGCGCAGTTTCCTTCTTTCCGGACCGCCGAGGCGATCATCGATACGGAAGCCGATGTGATCATCTCGCCCGCGCCGACCGACTCTATGGCCGATCTACACGGCGCGCTGTCGTTAGGCGTGCGAGATTATCTCGCGAAGTGCAATTTCAAGTCCGCCGTCCTCGGCCTCAGCGGCGGGATCGATTCCGCGGCCGTCGCCGCGATCGCGGTCGACTCGTTAGGCGCGGAGAACGTCGTCGGCGTCGCCATGCCCAGTCCCTATTCTTCCCGCGGCAGTATCGACGACGCCCTCGCGCTCGCGAAAAATCTCGGGATTCGCTGTCTGCAGATTCCCATTGGCGACACCTTCGCCGCCTTCAAAGCGCAATTCGGAAAAATCTTCGCCGGCCTTCCCGAGGACACGACCGAAGAGAACATGCAGTCACGCCTTCGCGGGATGATCCTGATGGCGCTCTCAAACAAGTTCGGTCATCTTCTGCTGACGACAGGCAACAAGAGCGAGCTCGCCGTCGGCTATTGCACCATTTACGGTGACATGGCTGGCGGTCTCGCTGTGATTAGCGACGTCCCGAAGACGCTCGTCTATCAGCTCGCTCGCTGGATCAACCGTGACCACGAAATTATCCCTGTCTCAACCATCGAGAAACCCCCAAGCGCGGAACTCAAGCCCGGCCAGGTCGATCAAGATTCGCTTCCACCCTACGACGTGCTCGACGAAATTCTTCAGCTTTATATCGAGGAAAACCAGAGCGGTAGCGACATCATTGCGCGCGGTTTTGACGAAAAGACTGTCCGCTGGATCATCCGCCGGGTGGATCTCAACGAATACAAACGCGCCCAAGCCGCGCCCGGGCTCAAGGTCACGAGCCGAGCCTTTGGCCTCGGCCGCCGTATGCCGATCGCGCAGCAATACGCAGAAATGGATTTCGCGCCTAACGACCCAGAATTGGCGAAGGAATGCACCGCTCAGGAATCGAACCTGAAACCCAGTGATTAAGAGTCACTTGCTCTGCCAATTGAGCTAGCGGTGCGTTTTGCGGAACAAATTTCTCGCCCGATTCGCGAAAACTGCAATCGCAAAATCGGTCGCGGCGCCGCGCGTTCTTATTCGTTAGGCAGGATGCGCCAGGCTGCTCGGCAGCGCGTCTTCCGCTTCCGCCGACGTGATCTCTTCCGCCATCGTATGGCGATAGATCGGCACCATCTGGGAAACATGTTTTAGTTGCATCGGCTCCGTCCGCTCAAAACGCGCGCGCGTGCTCTCATCGAGCGCCTCATAAAAAGGTTCGCTCGCCAGGATTTGCCATTGGCCCGCGCGATCGCAGAGACGCGAAGCGAGATTCACGGTATGGCCGATGGCGGTGAAATCGCGCCGGGTATCGGAACCGATGGAGCCGACGATGGCGCGGCCGCGATGAATCCCAATCCCGAGCGCGAGCGGCCAGCCTTCCACCTCGACTTCGCGACGGATGACCGTGATCAATTGCCGCGCGCAGGCAAAAACCCTTTCCGCCGTTTCCGCCCCACCGAGAAACACCGCCATCACGGCGTCGCCGATAAACTTGTCGACATCGCCGCCGGCCGAGACGACGGAATCCGCCTGCGCCGCAAGCAAGCGGTTCAGCTCGCGGACCAGAAATGCCGCATCCCGCGTTTCGCACCAGCTGGTGAAGCCGCGCAGATCGGCAAAGAGCAGCGTCACTTCCTGTTCCGACCCAGCGAGCCATTCCGGGTCGTGCCGGCTGCGGCGGACAGCCTCGGCGGTAAAGCGAGAGACGTAAGGCAGGAGCGCAAGCTTTTCCCCTAACGAGATGATCATCTCATTAAAAACCATCCCGAGGTGCTGCAGTTCATCGCCGCTCGCGACTTCCACCTGGACGTTGTGGTCGCCGGACTGGAAACGGCGAATGCCGGCGGAGAGCCGGTTTAGCCCGCGCGTGATGCTGCGCGCGAGGAGCAAACCGGGAATCATCGCGACGATGAACGCGCCGCAACCGATCGCGAGCGCAAGGAACAGCTCTTCGCGTTGGCGCGCAATGAAACGGCTGAGGCGCGCATCGGCTTCGACGATCGCAACCGGCTTCCCCGCGCGATCGAGGACAGGCGCGTAACCACTAATCCAGCGACCATTCTCGTCATCGTAAACATCGCTACTCGTTGGCCGGCCGCTGTTCCAGGCATCGAGAAATCTTACCCAGTTGCCCATCGGCACGCTGTAATGGCTGCCGATAAAAGTCTTCTTCTGCAACATGACGACGAACTCCGTCTCAAAGGGTGAAGCGCCCGTCGGGCGCAGAATATACATTTCGCTTTCCGCGAGGCCGTTGATGTGGCGGGATTGGTCGAGAATTTTTCTCGTCTTCTGAAAAGCTGCTGAGCTGGCATCGTTAGGCGAGCGGATCGTGTTGATCGCGTCGCCATCCAAAGCGAGCGCGGTCGTCCCGGCGGCGCTGCGCACGAAGGTTTGAAATTCCTGAAGCAACTGAGCGCGCCGGAAGCGATAGTTTGTCCCGAGGATCGCGGTCACGACCAGCGCTGCGACGGTCGCGAGCGCAAAGACGATCTTCGTGCGGAGCGAGATCCGATGAAGCCGATGTAAAGCGGAGGCCATGGCGCGTTAGGTGCGGTTAATGACTAACCGCTTTTACCACCTTCCGCTTTCGCGAAGCAATGCCGGGCTACGCGACGGGAAGGTTCTCCCGAGCAAACCGCAGGGCGCGCGCCATCCAGACGAGCTCGTCGGAGAATTTAGCGAGCCGCCTGGCGTAGGACGAGTCCATTATCTTTCCGGTCGCGGGATCGAAAAGCTTTCCCGCCTGTCCAAAGTAAACGTCTTCGAAGATCGTCACGAGCCCGAGCTCGCGCAGAACCGGGAGTAGATTCTGGATCATGCGCGCGCCGCCGAAGGGCCCAGCCGAGACGCCGCAGACGCCGACCGCCTTGTGAATGTATTCCTTGAGGTTGGTATCGAGAACGTGCTTCAGCAGACCGGGAAAGCTGTGATTGTATTCCGGTACGACGAGGATGAGCGCATCTGCCCGACCGACCGTCGCGGAAAATTGCGAGTCCTTCAGCGCCTCACCCTCGTCGTCAATCGACAACCGGATGTTGCGAATATCGATCCACTCCGTTTCCACATCCGGTCGTTGCGAGACCTCTTCGAAAACAAACCGCGCCACATGTTCGCTCGCCCGTCCCTGACGTGGCGTACCGAGGATCACCGGCGCGAAAATCGGCTGAGTACTCGATTCCATGGCCCATCTATCGCACAAATTCGCCGCGCGAAGAATTCTTCGCATCTTCTGAGGCGACCACTTGATCGCGCAACATTCCCGCCTTTTCCGCTGGCACGTCCTCCGCTCTCTCGCAAGGCACCCCCTGCTCGCGGCGCTTAACGTCGCCACCGTCGCGCTCGGCGTGGCGCTCTATTTGGCAATTCAAGTTGCCAACCAAAGCGCCAACCACGCCTTCGAGGCGACCGTCGACATCGTTGCAGGAAAAGCGCAGCTCGAAGTCCACGCACCTGGAGGAAATTTGCCGGATCGTCTTCTCCCGGAAATCGTGCGAGCACCGGGCGTGGCGGCGGCGACGCCGATCGTCAGGGGCTTCCTTACCCTGCCGAAATATCCGGGCGAATACCTGGACCTGCTTGGGATCGACATCTTTACAAACGAGCCTTTTCGCACCTTTCAACTGACCGATTTTAGAGACCAGCGTTTCAATCTCCAGAAATGGCTGCGCGAGGCGCGGACGATCGCCGTGAGCGAAGAGTTTGCCCGTCGGCGTCATCTTCACGCCGGCGATGAAATCAGCGTGCAAATCAACGGCACGACGAAGCGTCTAACAATTGGCTTTATCATGCGCGCGAAAGGCGAGCTGACGAACAGCGACCCTCATTTCGCGGCGATGGACATCGGTTGGGCGCAGGAACTCCTCGGGCGCAGCGGCACGCTCAATTCAGTTTCGCTTCGCCTGACGAAAGGTGTGGGGGCGCAAAAGGTCGCTGCGGAACTGCGAAAAATCGTTCCGCCTGACGTCTCGGTCGCCCGTCCTGCGCAACGCGGCACGGAGGTGGAGAAAATGCTCGCCGGCTTCCAGCTCAACCTCGCGGCGATGAGCCTCGTCTCCCTTCTCGTCGGCATGTTTCTCATCTACAATACGATTGAAGCGTCAGTCGTTAGGCGCCAAAACGAGATCGGAATTCTACGATCGTTAGGCGCAACGCGCGGTGAAGTGCGCGCGCTCTTCCTCGGCGAAGCGGCGGTCCTTGGTGTGGTCGGAATCGCCGTCGGAATGATCGGCGGATATTTCCTCGCTCGCGCGCTCGTCGGCACGGTCGCGGAAACAATCTCGTCGCTCTACGTGCTGGTGAGCGTGCAGCAGATCGTGATCGCACCGTGGGTTTGGTTGAGTGCCTTGCTCCTCGGACTGATTTCCGTGCTGGTTGCTGCGTGGCTGCCGGCGCAGGCGGCCGCCGCGATCAATCCGATCGAAGCGCTGCACGGCGGCGCGCGCATCGAGCGCTCCGTTCATCTCTCGCGCGGCTGGATTCTCGGCGGCGGCGTTTCGCTCCTTCTCGCTCTGACCTTCTCCTTCCTCGCGCTTGGAGTCGGACCGCCGGGGCTCGGATTTGCCGCTGCTTTTTTTGTTCTCGCCGGTTTCTCGCTCGCCGCACCGCAAGTGATCGCGTTCTTCACCCGCGCAATCCAAGCGCAAGTGCGGCGTCCGCTTGAACCGCGTCTCGCCGCGCAAAATCTCGGCCGTGCGTTGCTCCGCAATTCCATCACGATCGCGTCGCTCGCTGCCGCCGTTGCGATGACTGTTGGCGTCGCGGTGATGGTTTTCTCGTTTCGCCAAACGGTCGGCAGCTGGATCGACCAAACGCTCATCGCCGATCTCTTCATCGGACCGGCCGCAAATGAAATTGCCGGACCGACTTCGTTCATGCCACCGGACGCGATTCGTTTTCTTGAAAAGAATCCCGCCGTGGAGGCGGTCGATACGTTTCGCGAAGTCGACCTGCCGTTTCGCGATGCAACGATTTCAGTCGCAGTCGTGCGCGGGAGTAATCGGCGCAACTTGCGCTTCCTTCACGCGAGCAACGACGAGATCATGCCACGTTTTTATCGCGAGCGTTGTGTACTCGTTTCGGAAAGTTTCGCCCGACGCTATCATGTGACTGCGGGCGGAACGCTGCCGTTGCCGACGCCTGCGGGCGTAGTGGCGTTTCCGATCATCGGCGTCTTCTACGATTACACGAACGACCAGGGCATGGTTTTTCTGAGCGAGAAAAATTTCCGAAATCTCCGGCACGACAACCGGATTAACAGCGTCGCGGTCTATCTGCGTCCTGGCTGGTCGCCGCAAAAAGTCGCCGCTGATTTCCGTGAGCACTTCAGCAATCGCGGCGAGTTCTCTGTTTATTCCAACCGCGCCTTGCGGAGGCGCGTCTTTGAAATTTTCGATCAAACTTTTGCAGTCACTTATGTGCTACGAACAATCGCAGTGATCGTCGCGGTAATCGGTATTTTCCTTGGCCTAACGACGCTGGTCGCGGAACGCTCGCGCGAACTCGGGGTGCTTCGCTCGATCGGCGCGTCGGCGCGGCAGGTGCAACGACTTTTGCTCTGGGAAAGCGGAATGATCGGCCTGCTTGCCAGCCTGCTCGGCATCGCTTCCGGGCTTTGTCTGGCGGTGGTGCTTACCGGCGTGATAAACCGCGCGTTCTTCGGCTGGACGATTCAACTAGCCTTTCCATGGATGTCGCTCGCCTGGACGCCCCTTTGGATTGTCGCTGCGGCCATCTTCGCTGGCTGGATTCCCGCTTGGCGCGCGAGTCGGCTCAACGTCGCGGCGGCAATTCGCAACGAATGAAGCAAGCTGTCGTAGCGATCGCGCTCGGTCTCGTTTGCCTTGGCACCGACTGGCAAGTCGCGGAGCCGGGATGGTCGTATCAGTTCCCGCGCGACCATCATGTGCACGACAAGTTCAAAACCGAATGGTGGTATTTCACCGGCAACCTAACAAACACGAGCGGACGGCGTTTTGGCTACGAGGTCACCTTTTTTCGGCAGGGCGTGCGGCCGCCGGCAGAGCGAAAAGAAACGACTTCCCGCTTCATTGTGAACAATCTGAAGTTCGCGCACTTCACCGTGACTGATCCAGAAGGGAAGCGCTTCTTATTTCAACAAAAGACGAGTCGCGGCGCGTTTGGCGAAGCGGGCTTTGGAGAAGGTGAGCGGCTCGCCTGGATCGATTCGTGGAGCCTAACGACAAACAAAAACGGCTCCTTCGATCTCGCCGCCGACATGGCGGACGCGAAGCTGAAACTGGACCTCATGCCGCGAAAGCAGCCGGTCATCCACGGCAAAAACGGCATTAGCGAAAAGGCGGAGGGCGACGGGCACGCGTCGCATTATTATTCGATCACTCGACTCGCCACGAGTGGTGAATTGGATCTGCACGATGAGCGTTTCACGGTCACGGGCGAGAGCTGGTTCGATCACGAATGGGCGACGAACCAGCTGGCCGCGAATCAGTCGGGCTGGAACTGGGTTTCGGCGCAGTTCGACGAGGGGAGCGAGCTGATGCTCTACGAGATGCGCCTAACGAATGGCAAGATCGACCCGGTTTCGAGCGGGACCTTCGTGCGCGCCGATGGCCGCTCTATCGGCCTGACGAGTTCTGATTTCCGGATGACGCCGACAACTTTTTGGAAAAGCGAGGCGACGAAGGCGAAGTATCCGATTGGATGGCAGATCGCGGTGCCGGAAGAGCAACTGCAGTTCGCGATCATGCCGGTGCTAAAAAATCAGGAGCTGGTTCTCACGCCGCTGATTTATTGGGAGGGCGCTTTCGATCTTATTGGTACCCAGGCCGGGAAACCGATTCGAGGACACGGTTATCTGGAACTGACCGGATACGCTGCTCCGCTGCAGGAGTTAAATCGCTAGCCGAACTGGAGGGCCGACCTCTGTGTCGTCAGGGTTTGGTTCAATGGAGACACGGACGGGACAGCGCCGTCCCTCCACCTACGCCTGCGTATGCCGTGCGAAATGCACTTCGGCGCCTTTCGGGAGGAGCCTTTTGCGCCCGCGCTGACGCCGGCGCGCGAGGGTGGCGCGGCCGCCTTTGGTGCTCATGCGGGCGCGGAAACCGTGCTGTTGTTTCCGCGTCCGTTTCGATCGCTGTAGGGTGCGCTTCATAGGTAAATTTCTTTGCCGGAGGGAGGAAGAGAATGGCTACGCTAGGAGGATCGCAGCTTTTGTCAACGCCGTCCCCTGACGCGCGATGGGCCAATTCGGAATAATGGGAAAGCAAGGATCTATTTGAAGCGAGTAATCCCGTCGATGTTTTCGTATTTAACCCTAATCAGACGAATCGTTTGGTTTCTGTTCCGGCCACTTAAGGCACGGGCATTCTTTGCTATCAAGCTAAGACGTTCCTGGATGAAATCGTGACTGAGCCTGAGCTATGGAAGGGAACGGGGTGGGTTCTCACCCTTGGAAATCCGGGAAATTAGCATGTCGCGGTTTACTACTTGGTGTTCAATGGCTGACTGAATCAGAGAAGTCTTCACTTCATATCAGTCTGTCGGGACCCGGACATCGTGAATTGCGTCGGGCGCTCGATTATGGAATAACGACGCTGTGAGTGACGTCGTCATCGAACCCGCGATCGTTGAGGATCTCGACGAGCTCTCCGGTCTGCTCGGCGAGTTGTTCAGCGAGGAGAGCGATTTCCGACCGAACAAACAAAAGCAACTGCGCGGGCTCCGCCTCATTTTCGAACAGCCGAATCGCGGCCGAGTTTTTGTCCTGCGCTGCAATCGTTCGATCGTCGGGATGATTAATCTGCTCTTCACAATCAGCACTGCGGAGGGCGGCTTCGTTCTCTTGCTGGAGGATTTGGTCATACACAAGGAACATCGCGGCCACGGCTACGGGTCGAAGCTGCTCCAGTATGCGATCGATTTCGCGAAGCAGAAAAATTTTCTTCGCATCACCTTGCTGACCGATCGGCCGGAGCTGCGCTCGCAGAGTTTTTTTCGCAAACACGGCTTCTACGAATCGCCCATGCTCCCGATGCGCTTGTTGCTGTCGTCGCCGGACGACGAGCGTAGCGCGACCCTCTGAGCCGGCGACGAGGCATGCCTAAGGATGCAGCTTTCGTCGATCTCGGCTTCGCGCGGGTGGATGTGGACCGGCGGCGACGGACCGGTTTTCCGGAAGTGATTTTCGCGCAGGGAAAAACGCCGGCGGAAGTCGCGCAGATCGCCTCAGTGGTGTTGGAGCACGAGCCGGTCTTGCTCGCGACGCGCGTGACGCGTGAACAATTCGACGC
>DASXPA010000061.1:0-2880 GCA_036493915.1 Chthoniobacterales bacterium
GGCGGAGCGTGGCGCGGCGCATCCGCGCGAGGTGGAGAAGCATTTCGCGCAGGGGAAAGTGCGGAATTACTGGGGCGGCTCGTCGCATGCGACAACGCAGATGCTCGACGCGCTGCATTACCGCGGGCTGCTCCGAGTGGCTCGACGCGAGAAGGGCATCCGGGTTTACGGGGTTCATCGGCATGAAGCGGAGCCGCTGGAAGAAGCGGCGCTGAGGGCGCGAATCGATATGCTGGTGGACGTGGCGGTGAACATTTATGCGCCGCTGCCGGCGGCGAGTCTTCCGTTCTATGTCCGCCGGTTGCGCTACGCGGCGCCGCAATGGGCCGGGGAAATCAGCGACGCGCTGCGACGGGCGAGGGAGCGTCTTGCACATGTTCGTGTGGAAGGAGTGGATTGGTATTGGCCTAACGATGATAAGCCAAGGAAAGCCCGGACGCTGAAGGTGGTGCGGTTGCTGGCGCCGTTCGATCCGGTCGTCCATGATCGGCGGCGCTTTGAGCTTTTGTGGGGCTGGGTCTATCGCTTCGAGGCTTATACGCCGGCGCCGAAACGGAAGCTGGGCTACTACGCGCTCCCGCTGCTCTGGCGCGATCGCGTCATCGGCTGGGGCAATCTGGCGGTGAAGAACGGGGCACTTACTTACGAGATAGGCTATGTGACAGGCCAGCCGCCGCGCGAACCCGCTTTCAAACGCGAGCTCGCAGCGGAGCTGGAGCGGATGCGTTTGTTCCTGGGCGCGAAGACTTGCCTGACCTTGTAGCGTGCGCTGTCCTCAGCGCATCGGTCATTGGGCTACTGACCTCTGAGACAGCGGATTCCACAAATGGCAACGTCGGCGTTGCGCGAGTGCACGCCGGAATTGACGGCTTGGTTGACGAACCGTAGTTTGCTCATCAATGATCTTCAGATTGGGCAGAGCGGCGACGATTTTGGCGCTTTGTCTTTCGTTAGGCTTTCACTGGCTTGCCCTGCAGTCGGTTGCCTGGACCGCGATGCTGGTGACGAACGCACAGCATTTATCCCTGAGTGAGGCGGTCGCCAAGACCTTTGACGGCGCGCACCCGTGCAACCTCTGTCACGCCGTCGCCAAAGGCCGGAAATCGGAAAAGAAATCTGAGGCCGTGCCCACGATCGCGAAGATGGATCTGATCTGTCCGCCGCGGCTGCGAATCTGGCAGCCGCCGGTCGCGCCCTACGGATACGCGGTGGTGCGGTTCGAAGTCGTGGAGCGGACACACGCGCCACCGGCGCCCCCACCACGATTCTTCGTCGCTTAGCTTACACCCGTTAGGCTGAACTGCGCCGTGCGTGTGCACGAGGTCGCAGCATTCTCATTTGCAAACCGGGGAACAGTCGCGCTTTGACGCGGAGTTTCCCAATTTTCCTGGGAAGGAACCGTTTTGAAAACACAGCTCTTTCTGTTAGGCGTTCTCGCCGCGGCAATGCTGCTTCCAGCAGGCGCGTGCGATCTCTGCGGCTGCTATACGCCGCAACTGGAGACTCTTCCGCAAGCGAACGGCACGACCACGGAGTCGTGGCGCGATCACCTTTTCGTCGCGATCGGCGAGCAGTTCACCTACTTCAATACCGTGCAGGTGGATGGGCGCGAGGTCGCCAATCCTACTGATCAATATCTCGCCAGCTCGATTACACAGTTAGTCGCAGGTTACAGTTTCACTTCGCGCTTTGCCCTGCAGGTAAACGTGCCGCTGATCTATCGTTCGTTTCAGCGTCCGGAAGGCTTTATGATCGATCGCGGAACGGAGTCAGGACTGGGCGACGTTTCGTTGCTCGGCCGCTTTGTTCTCTTTCATCTGACCAAGGGAGGCGGCCGAACGGTCGATTTCTCCGATCCGAAATCGCCGCGTATGGAAGAGCACGAACCGGATTTCAGCTTTTCCGGCGTCCTCATCGGGGGTGCGAAATTCCCCACCGGCGACAGCAGCCGGATCAAGGAGGAATTCAACGAAACGGAAGTGGAAGGCGCGCCGGAGAGTGGCATTCACGGCCATGATCTGACCCTCGGCACCGGCTCGTATGACGGCATCATTGGCGGACAAACTTCGCTGCGTTACAAGAGCGCCTTCTTTCAGGCGGATTTACAATTTACTCTCCGCGGTGACGGAGCGCACCAGTATCATTTCGCGAACGATCTCTCCTGGAGCGGCGGACCTGGCTACTATTTCATTCGCAACACGAATACGATTCTTGGGCTGCAGTTTGTCGTCTCCGGCGAGCACAAAGACGTCGATCGCTTCGAAGGAAAAGTGGCGGACGACACGGGGATCACCTCCGTTTCCGTGGGCCCGCGTCTGGTTGCTTCCGTCGGCAGAATCAGCGCCGAGATCGGTGCCGACTTTCCGGTTTCGATCGAGAATACAGCGCTCCAGGTTGTGCCCGATTATCGTCTTCGTGGCGGTATTGCATTTCGCTTCTAAGGGGGAAGGTCAGCAGAATGAACATTTACAAAGTAATCTTAACGGCCGGGCTGCAAATATTCTGTTGCAGTGTCCTTTTTGCCAAGCAACCTCCGGTAAAGGTAGAGAATGGATGGGTCCGCGCGGTGCCGAGTTCTTTGAGTGATTCAGCCGCTTTTATGACTCTGGTCAATGAAAGTGATCACCTCCTTCGCCTTACCGGTGCACACACAGACATCGCTGCGATGGTGGAACCGATGATCACAACGCGGCAAACAAGGAACGGGATTGAGATCATGGGAATGAAAGGAGTTTCGGAATTGGACGTGCCCGCCCATGGTCGTCTTGTCCTGGCTCCGGGAGGAAATCATCTTATGATCATGCAATTAAAGCAGCATCCCAAATCCGGCAGCGAGGTGAAACTTACGCTGGAATTTGATTCCGGTCGGGAGGAAGTCGC
>DASXPA010000062.1:0-8020 GCA_036493915.1 Chthoniobacterales bacterium
GTCGCCATCTGGACGCCCGATAAGGATCTGGCGCAATGCGTGCGCGGGACGCGCGTGGTGCAGATCGACGGCCGGCGCAAGATCATCCGCGATGCGGCCGCGGTCCGCGAAAAGTTCGGCGTCGATCCGCCGCTTATTCCGGACCTGCTCGCGCTCGTGGGCGATGCGGCCGATGGCTACCCCGGTATCGCTCGGATCGGCCCCAGGACCGCCGCCCAGCTCTTGAATCGCTACGGTCCAATCGAAAAGTTTCCGCGAGACGTTCTCGGCGAGCAGCGCGATCTCGCGCTCCTCTTCAAGAAGCTGGCGACGTTGCGCACCGACGCGCCACTCTTCAAGACTGTGGCGGCGCTACGCTGGCGGGGTCCTACGCCGGCTCTTGCGGGCTGGGCGAAGCGTATGGAGACGCCCCGGTTGCTCGAACGGTGCGAAAAGGCTGCGGGCGGCATGGTCGCTTGAATCGCTTGGTTCCCTGAGCAACGGGCGAGACGCCGCGTTGGCCCACAAGCTGGAAGCATGTGCTACAAGAAGCTCGCGACGTTGCGCACCGACGCGCCGCTCTTTAGGAAAGTCGAGACGCCGCGCCGGCGGGGTCCGACGCCGGCATTCGCCGCCTCGGCCGAACGGATGAAAACGCCGCGGTTACTGGAGCGTTGTGCAAAGGCTGCGGGCCGATGACGATGCGTTATCCGGACGGGGAATAAGTTCAAACCGCTAACGCAACCTTGGTCGCGGTAAGGTTGCGAAGATCTCTATCATCGCGCGGTCATCCGGATTGTGTGCCGGTAGTGCCTGAGGAAAACTTAATTCGGTCTGTCGAAGTTCGGCTATTTTCGTCACATCAAATAGCTTAGCCATTGCCGAGATCTTTGAACCGTTGGCGACTGAACATTCGCGGGTGCGGAGAACTTCGCGGCCAGCCGTGCTGAGTCCATAAGTCTGAGGTTCGACGGTGCGCTCTCTTCCGTTGTACCGGAATTTGAGGACCGCCTTTCGTTTAATAGCAGAAATGATCAGCGGGTCCGGTCTAATTCCGAGCTGCCGTTCCGCCGCGAAAACCTTGCGGGTTGCGTTTTTATGTGCACGAAGTCCACGCGCAATAAAGGCCGAGTCGCTCACAACATTTCCCTCACCTTCAAAGTAGTGTGCGTAATCGAAGAGGCAAGAACCTTGGCCGGTGGGCGGCTGTTGTCCTAAATGATCCAGCGATTGGCGAGGTCGAGGTAATCCTCGACCAGATGAATGAGGTTGCGCCGAAAGCGATGTCGTCTATCGACAACTGGAACATCATGTCCTCCCTTTTAACACGACGACGCACGCGCGCGATGGCCTGTTCCGGTCTCGCCAGCCAGAGGTAGTGTAATTCCAACGCGTAGCCTAACGAAAGTGCGCGTTTGAAAATCCCAGTATGTCTTACCGCTCAGCGTAGTCTCAAGCGCAAAGGTTTCCTGTCTATCGATCGATTCGCGGACTTCATTCAGCAGAAGTCGACCAGCTTTGATCGCGCCAGCCATGGGATCGAGCGGCGAAAGCCCTCGAGCAATCTCATCCGCGTTGTAGAAGCGGGGACAGTTCACTTCGTGGGGGAGGAATTCTTTCGCAAAGGTAGTTTCGCCCGCGCCGTTGCAGCCGGCGATGATGATGTAGATGGTGGGTCTGGTCGCGGGCATTGGTTGAGAAACGAAAGCCTACGTCGGCGATCACTGCGACGGCAATACTTCCGCTCACGGTGAAACTCGTCTATGCTTCGACGCCCTTTGAAAGCGAATCTCACGAAGCGGCGATTCAAAGCTCCAAAACGGAGTGCGTGTGGACTAAGCAGGCCGCATGAATGCGGATGGGATGACAAGAAAACGCCGGGCGAGCTGCGGAGCGCGGTGAAGCATTCGCAGGAACTTCGCGAGCAAGGATTCAACGGGTAAAATCCGTTGCAACATACGATCTTCGTCACCATCTGAAGCGGGCGAAGACCTCCTAATGGAAAGCCGGGCCGTTGCTGCGCATTTGGAAAGTCCGTGTTTCTTAATTCTTCCTTCATCCTTCTTCCTTTTCGAGAGGTCCCGTTGAAGACGGTGAAGCAAAGAAGTGACCTTTGCCGACTGAGTGTATAACTAACGAAGTGTTGATAGTAAGCCCTGCCTCATTTTTTCCTTTCCGTGGATAGTCTCGAAGTCTTCTTCCTCGCGCAGGATGAACAAAGCGCTGCCGACGTGATGGGGCGGCTGGTTCGGTTTATCAGCAGCGCCCAACGCACGCTCGACCTCGCGCTTTACGACATGAGGTTGAGTCAGCCGCTCTTCTCGCAGCTCCAACACGCGCTGACCGAACGCAAGCAGGCCGGCGTGCAGATCCGCATTTGTTTTGATGGCGATAAGCCGCTCCACCCGAATGTCGCCGCGGGGCAGGATCCCGCTCCGCCCGGCACCAGCGCGATGGGGCAGTCGTTAGGTTTTCCATGGCGACGGATCGCCGGCATGAAATTGATGCATCATAAGTTCATCGTGCGCGACGCGACCGCGGTCTGGACCGGTTCGCTACATCGCGTCCTCGTCTCGATCGTCCTCGGCTTCGCTGCCACGCAGCTTTGCGCGGTGAAGCTCCACCAGTCTTTGGCTTCACGGCGAGACGTTATAGGCCTCGACGAGGCCGACGCCGGTCCTTCCGTCAGCTCCTTTGACGATTGCGGTGTAGCCGCCTGGAGCCAGGGTGCCGAGGAGGATGGATTCCTTCTTATTCGTCGGCGCGAGGTTGTCATCAATGAAGGTTTGTTTGTCCGGACTGTCCATCCAGTTATCGTTCGAGTCGACGATGTCGCCGTCGCTATTGTGTAACTCGAGGAAGGGATCGTCCAATGCGCCCATTACCCCTGAATCAGTCAACGAAGGTCCGATCGCACGCAGGGCGACGGTGGACATGCTACCCTCGACGATAAAGCCACCAATCATGACGTTGTCGCCCGTCTCGACAAACCCGCGGGTGCTGATGTTCGCCAACCGTGAGTCTACCGTCTGATCGAGGTCGTAAGCTTCGACCAGGGCGATGCCGGTGCTGCGGTTCTTTCCACTTACGATCGCGGTGTAAGCGCCGGGGTCAAGGGTGGCGACAATCGCTGATTCGAGGTCATTCGTCGGCGGGATGGTCGTGGCGACGATTTCCGCCTTCTGGGTATCTTTCCAGTTGTCGTTGGTGATGACGACCCCGCCGGGCTCGTGTAACTCCAGGACGGTATCGGCCAGAGCTCCGGCCACACCCGCTTTGCCTAACGACGGTCCAATCGCGCGTAGGAGTATTTTCTTGGGCTGTGTGCCGGTGATAATGAACCCACCGATAAGGACGTTATCGCCCGTCTGGACATCGATCCGGGTAGAGATATTCAAGAGCCGCGCCGGGTTGAGATCGAGGCGAAACACGACGCCCGCGTTGGTAGCACCTCCGGCAAGTGTCGTGCCATAAAGCGCGCCATCCCGGCCTTGGATCAAAGTCCCTCTGGGGAAACTCCCCATGCTGCCGTTATTCGGGAAGGTGTATATCGTCGTCAGCACGCCCGCGGTCGTGAGTCGGAAGATAGTGCCAACGCTGTCGCTTCCGCCCGAGGACGTTGTCCCGTACAAATTACCATCGGAGGCCACGACCATCTCGCCCCACGGTTGACCGCCGTTGGCGGCGCCAGTGAAACTCCCCAGCAGTTCGAATACTCCTGCATGCGAGATACGGTAATAACTGCCGAGGTTGTTAGAGCCGCCTGTTTCGGTCGTGCCATAGTATTTGTTATCGGGGCCCAGCACGAGTCCACCCTGGGGTTCGCCGATGGCGTTGGTGAAGTTAAAGAGGTCCGTTTGCACGCCTGTCGCAGTCACCCGAAAAATCGTTCCGACGGTATCGGGCCCCCCCTGGAAGGTCGTTGAGTAAAAGGAACCGTTTTGATCGAGCACCAGCGGTGCCTGCGGCTTGGCGCCCTCCGGATTACTCACATCGTTTGAGTTATAAAAGGTAAACAAAGTCTGGAAAGCTCCCCCAGAAGTGATCTTGAAAACGGTGCCATCCCCAAACGCATTTGTGGGGCTCCGCATACCCTCAAGTCTGTTCGTGCCATAGAACGCGCCATCGGTCCCTTGCACCAGCCCCGCGAGAGGCTGACGGCCATTCAGATAGGCTCCATTAAGAGGGCCTCCAATCGTTTGCGGAAATGCAAAGAGCGTATGGAGGTCGCCCTTGATCGTCATCTTGAAGATGGTGCCATTATCGGTAGGCAGCGGGCCCCCGCTCTGGGTAGTCCCATAGAGCAGGCCATCACTCCCTTGGATGAGCGCACACTCCGGGTTACTGCCGTTAGCACCGGTGAAGTTAACCAGGACGGTGAAAGTCCCGGTCGGCGTAATCCGATAAACTGTGCCGAGGCCGGCCGTGCCGCTAGCGGCGGTCGTGCCGTAAAAGTTATCGTCGCTCGCCTGAACCAAACCGTGATCGGCATTGGCGCTGGATGGGCCCCCGTCGAAGTCATGCAGAACGGTCAAGGTCGGGGTTTGCGCGTGGGCGAGCTGCGGCAGCAGAGCTAGGGCCGCGAGGAGGAACACCGCGGTGCTGGAGTGAAACGCGGCCCGCGCCGCGATTTTTGTGAGAATGATTTTATGGCTGATGTTCTTCATTTTAGTTTTGCCTTCAATCAGACATGTGCAGAACGGCCGCCGGAACGGACACTCCGTCCGAAAATAATCTCCTCCTCTTCTCCCGGGCGATGTGGCAAGCTGGCGCGTCTAGAGAGATCATGGGCGCGAAACCATCAGAAGACGTCACCGCCATTTTATTGAATTGGCGGAACGGCCAGGACGAAGCGGCCGCCAAATTGATGCCGCTGGTTTATGACGAGCTGCGGCGCGTGGCCCGCGCCTACCTGCGACACGAGCGGACCGATCACACCCTGCAGGCGACCGCACTCGTCCATGAAGCGTATTTGCAGATGGTCGATGACAAGAAGGTGACCTGGAAGGATCGCGCTCATTTCTATGGGATCGCGGCGCGGCTGATGCGGCAAATTTTGATGCAACATGCGCGCGCGCGGAATGCGGCCAAGCGCGGCGGAGCGGGCCAGGCCAGGCTGACCCTGGAAGAAGCGGGCGAAGTATCCAGCGATTGCGCGGTTGAGCTCCTCGCTCTCGACGACGCGCTGGAGGACCTGACCAAGATCTATCCCCGCAAGAGCAGGGTGGTGGAATTGAAGTTTTTCGGCGGCATGGAGGCGAAGCAAATCTCGGAGGTCCTTCAGGTCTCGGAAAAAACGGTCCTACGCGATTGGAGCTTCGCCCGGCTCTGGCTTTCGCGGGAGTTGCGAAGCGATGCAGCTTGATAAAGCGGAGCGGCTGGCCGCGCTGGTGGAGCAGGCCCTGGAATTAAAGGGGGCGGCCCGAGAAAACTTTATCGCGGGAGCTTGCGGCGATGACGCGGAACTGTGTTCCGAGGTTAAAGCGCTGCTCGGCGAAGAAGAGCACGCCGAGAAAATAATGGCCTCGTCGGCGATCGAACTTGGAGCGCAGCTTCTCCGCCAGGAAGACCCCGAAATGGGCGAACTGTCGGTCGGCCAAATGGTCGGCGAATATCGAATCGTCTCCCTCCTCGGAGAAGGAGGCATGGGCGAGGTTTACCTGGCCGAAGACACCGAGCTGGGCCGCAACGTCGCAATCAAACTAATCAAGAGCGGATTCGGGACCAAGGCATTTGTCAGCTATTTCCGACAGGAAGGCCGAATTCTCGCCGCACTCAATCATCCAAATATCGCAAGGCTCTACGGGGGAGGAGTTACGGCGGGCGGGCTGCCTTATCTCGTTATGGAATACGTCGAGGGAAGTCCCCTCACCACCTACTCCCGAGAACATGCGATCCGCGTCGAGGAAAAACTCGCGCTCTTCCGCAAGATTTGCGCTGCTGCTTCTTATGCCCATCACAGCCTCATTCTTCATCGCGACCTGAAGCCGGCTAATATCCGCGTTACATCCGAAGGCGAGCCAAAGCTTCTGGATTTCGGAATCGCGCGCCTCCTCGATCCCGCGACTGCGGCCACGGAGAACCCAACAATCCTGGGTGCCGGCGTCATGACCCCGGCTTACGCGAGTCCGGAACAACAACGCGGCGACCGACTGACGACGGCGAGCGATGTTTATAGTCTCGGCATTGTGCTTTACGAATTCCTCACGGGCTCTAAGCCACGCATGCAAGCGGATGGCGCACCCGACTTGGACAAGTTAGGCGGCGATCTGGATAACATCGTCGGCAAGGCGATACGCCATGAGCCGGAACGGCGCTATACCTCGGTTGGACAATTCTCCGAAGATATCCGGTGTTACCTCGAAGGAATGCCAGTTAGCGCGCGGAAAGACACGCTGGCTTATCGCGGCTCGAAGTTTGTCCGCCGACATAAGATGGGTTTGGCCATCACCAGCGGTGTGGCCTTGCTCTTACTCGCCGCCACCGTCTTCGCCCTCTTGGAAGCGCAGCGCGCCAACGCGCAGCGTGTCCTCGCGGAGCGACGCTTCGAACAGGTGCGTAAGCTGGCCGATTCCCTCATGTTTGAAATTCACGATTCGGTCAAGGATCTGGCTGGCTCCACTCCGACGCGACGCTTGATCGTCGGCCGCGCCCTCGAGTATTTGGACAGCCTCGCACACGACGGACAAGGAAACATCGCCTTACAGGGTGAGCTTGCGACAGCTTATGAAAAGATCGGAGACATCCAAGGCAATCCCTATTCCGCCAACATAGGCGACACCGATGGCGCCTTGGCCAGTTATCGCAAGGCGCTCCAGATCCGGGAAAAGCTTCCGCTCTCTGCGGTCACGACTAAGACTCAGATGGAGTTAGGCCGCACTTACCGCGGGCTCGGCGACATCATGGACCTAAAGGGCGATCATGGGAAGATGATTCAAGATTACCGGCGCTCGCTCCAGATCTTCGCCCAACTCGCTCCGAGTGAACCGAAGAATTTGGCGGTCCAGGACGAGCTGGCCCGCGCCTATGAAACATTATCTGATGGACTAGGGCGAGCGGCCAGCGCGGAAAAGGAAATTCTGGCTAACTTGAAGACGTCGCTCACTATTCGCGAACGCCTCGTGAGCGAGGATCATTCTAATCTAAAATTTCGTCGCGGATTGGCGCTGATCTCGATGAAGGTAGGCGGCGCCTCCGATCCACATGATCCTCAGTCGCTCGCAGCCCTTCACCAGGGAGCAGCTATTCTTGAGTCCCTGGCCGTGACCGAGCCGACTAATGGCCGCGCCCGGCGCGAAGTGGCATGGGGTTACAAGCAACTTGGTACCACTCAGGTGGCGGCCGGGGATTATCCTGGCGCGGTCGAGAGTCTCCGGAAATCGCTCGCGATCAAGCAAAGCTCTGCCGCATCGGACCCGCAGAATGCCCAGGCCAATTTCGACTTGGCCGGTTCTCACTGTGACCTCGCGGAAGCGCTCACCGCCAGCGGCGACTCTTCTCAAGCGATCGAACAGGCCAACGAGGGAATTGCCATCCTCAAGCGACTCATCGCGGCTGATTCTACGAACGCCAGCTATGCGCGTAATCTCGGGGTTTATTACGAAAGACTCGGCGATGCTTTTGCGCGGGCCGGCGCGGGAAAAGAGGCGCCGGCAGCCCAAAGATTGAATTCGTGGTCGGAAGCACAAAAGACTTATCAGGAAGCGAATCAGATTTTTGCCGACCTGCAGGCTCGCGGAGCACTGCCGCCGGCCGATGCCGCCGATCGGCCAGCAAAGTTCGCCAAACGCATGTCGGATTGCCGGGACGCGATCGAGGCACTTGGGGGTTACATCGGGTCAGAATTTCCTATCGACACGCCGCGTTGAAACTGGACTTCCATTGTGGAAAATCGCGGGCGATCGCAAGCGTCGGCGTAGGTAGCCAGAGATAATGAAGGTGTAGCACGCCGGGTGAAGGCCGCGCCGCGGAGCGTCCGTATTTGCAGCCTCCTCCTTAATTCCGGCACGCTCATCAACGCGCTGCGCGGCTTGCTCGATGC
>DASXPA010000063.1:0-7700 GCA_036493915.1 Chthoniobacterales bacterium
TCTATGAGCGCTAATACCACACGGAAAGAATCACCCAAAATCAGGAACACCTGCGAGAGGTTTGCCGGGCGCGGTAGGCCGCCCAGTAAGAAGACTGGAGCAGGCGCGAAAATGTTTTGTCTCCTTATGGGCACGGCCATCCTCGCGTCCCTCTTCCTCATGAATGGATGCCAGTCGACCTCCCCGCCGGCGGTCGGGCAACCGATCGTTTCGTCGGCGCCAGTTTCGCTGGTGCCGGGTGATGTGGTGAAGCTGACTTTCCCCGGTTCTCCGGAACTCAACGAATCACAAAAGATTCAAACCGATGGCAGGATCAATCTTCCCATGATCGGCCAGGTATCAGCGGGGGGCGAAAGCCTGGCCCAGCTGCAGGCGGAACTTTCGGCGCGCTACAAGCCGCAGCTGCAAAACACGGAAGTGGTCGTGACCTTGGATAGCGCCGTCATCCCGGTGGTCATTTCCGGCGCGGTCGAAAAGCCGGGGAAACTTACCTTTGATAGACCGACAACTGTTTTCCAGGCAATCATGGAAGCCGGTGGAGTCAATGAGTATGGCAGTTTGAGAAATGTCCATCTCATTCGCACCGCCAACGGTCGGCAAGTCACGCAAACTCTTGATCTGCGATCGACCCTGAACGGGACAACGACCCGCGCGGTCTATGTCAAAAATGGAGACGTCATCTATGTCCCGGAAAGTATGTTCTGATGTTAAAAAGCTGACGAGCTGAAACGCTGAAAACTGAAATCCTGAAAAGCGCGGCTCTCAGATGGCAGAGGAGGGAAGTCCGGGTACAGAGGGCCCCTCTTGCATGTTGTTTTCTTAACTCCTAACGGTCCGGAGCTCCGTTGTCTTAGAAGAAAAGCCGGCCGTCGCTCGCAGACCTTTGGGAGTCTTTCAGCATCTCAGCTTTTCAGGGTTTCAGCTTTTTCTTAGGTCTAGCTCCCAACTCCTTGCTCCCTGCTAGCGAGTCCCCATCATTTTAGCTTTGTCAGCGTTCAACTTGTAGCTCACAGCTTGTAATTTCCCCATCGTTTCAGCTTTTCAGTTTTTCAGCCTTTCAGCTTTTCTCCCGCTTTTCCATGACTCCAGATATGATTCTCGCCGGCGTCGCCGCTTTTGCCTGCGCCTTGTTGGTGGTGGCAACCTTGATGCGCAAATGGCGGTCGATCGCTAGTTGGAGCTTTGCCGCTGGCATGGCGACGTTTGCGATCAAGACGTCGTTTGCGGGTTTCGCTCTCGTCGCCGTGACTCCGGCGGAGGCGATTTATTGGCAGCGACTAGTCTTCATTACTGCATCATTCCTGCCGGGTTTCTGGCTTTGCTTCAGTCTTACCTACGCGCGGGGAAACGCCCGCGAGTTCGTCGCGAAGTGGAAGTTTCTCTTGCTCGCCTTTTTCCTCGTGCCGGTCGGCATTGCCTTCGACTTTCAGTCGAGTCTCCTCGTTCTTACAAAAAGCGAGTCGGGGGAAATGTGGATTGCGCTCAGCGACTCCGCTCGCTTCTTGAGCGCACTGATCCTGCTCGCGACGGTGCTCATTCTTTCCAACCTGGAGAAGACCTTTCGGGCCGCTGTCGGGACGATGCGGTGGCGGATCAAATTTCTTATCGTCGGCGTCGGCGTAATCTTCGGCGCCAGAGTTTACACCAGCAGTCAGACCTTGCTCTTCTCGTCGCAAAGTTCCTCGCTTATCGAGATCGAAAGCAGCGCGCTCATCATCGGTTGCACACTGATCGCGCTCGGTTATCTGCGGAGCGGATTTGCTGAGATCGATGTCTATCCTTCACAGGCTGTTCTCCAAAGTTCGGCAACGATGCTGATTGTGGGCGGCTATCTCTTTGTGGTTGGCGTGCTCGCGCAGATCGTTGCTGCGATGGGCGGAGTGCGCCATTTTCAAGCCCAGGTTTTTCTCGTTTTGATCGGCCTTGTCGGCCTGACATTGCTCCTTCTCTCCGATCGCGTGCGGCAGAGGCGTCGGCAATTTGTCAGCCGCCATTTCCGACGTCCAGAACATGACTTTCGCGAAGTCTGGACGCTCTTTACCGAGCGGACCGCGAACCAGTTTGATGAGAGCGGGCTTTGCAGCGCGGTGGCAAAGTTGATCTGCGAAACCTTCAATGTCTTGTCGGTGACTATCTGGTTGGTCAAGGAAGGTGAGGGCGAACTGGCGATCGGCGCTTCGACCTCGCAGACGTCAGCCAAAGGAAGCGAAGAAGTCGCCAAAGCCCACCCGATCGAGCTTTTTCCGTTGCCACCGCATTCCGTTCCGTTTGATCTCGAGTCGATCGCTCAGCCCTGGGCGGAGACGCTTCGCGAAGTGAATCCCCGGCAATTTCTCCACGGCGGCGGACGAATCGCGGTTCCGCTTCTCTCGGGTCAGCGCTGGCTGGGGCTGGCGGTGGTGGCGGATCGGGTAAGCGGACTCGCTTACACGGCGGAAGAATTTGATTTGCTCAAGTGTATCGGCGATCAATTGGGAGCCAGCCTCCTTAACTTCCGGCTCGCTGAGGAGAATCTTCGCGCCAAGGAGCTGGAGGCGTTTCAGACCTTATCGGCGTTCTTCGTCCATGACTTAAAGAACGCGGCCTCGGGCCTGAATCTCACCCTTCAAAATCTGCGTATTCATTTTGATGATCCGGACTTTCGCGCGGATGCTTTGCGCAGTATTGCCAGCACCGTCGATCGCATCAATTCCCTCATCAGCAGGCTGGGCGTGGTACGGGGCAAGTTTGAGATTCGGCCGGTCGAGCTGGATCTCAATCAACTCGTGACAGAAACGATTGCCGGCTTCAATGGCGCCCTTGGCGATAAAGTCGAAACAAAGCTCACGCCGTTACCCCGTCTGATGGGAGATCGGGATCAACTCCAGAGCGTCATCCAGAATCTTCTCCTCAACGCGCGCGAGGCGGGAAACGGGGAGGGCCGGATCGAGATCGCGACGACCCGGAAGGACGACGCGGCCATCCTTACGATAGCGGACAACGGCTGTGGAATGAGTGAAGAGTTCCTGCGCCACTCCCTTTTCCGTCCCTTTCACAGCACGAAGAAAAAGGGCATTGGGATTGGAATGTTCCAGGCGCGGGCGATAGTGCATGCTCACAGGGGGAGCATTCGGGTGGAGAGCGAGCCGCAGAAAGGGTCCACTTTTCGGGTGCTTCTTCCCATCACGACCCCTTCGGAGTCATGAAACACAAACTGCTTATCGTCGATGATGACGAAGCGATCCGAACCCAGATGAAATGGGCGCTGGCGGACGAGCATGAAATTCTGCTCGCCGAAGATCGCACGGGAGCCTTGGCGACGTTCCGCACCGAGCACCCCTCGCTGACGATGCTCGACCTCGGTCTGCCTCCGCACCCAAATTCTCCGGAGGAAGGCTTCGAAATTCTGCGCGGCATTCTCGCAATCGATGCGCAGGCAAAAATAGTCATTGTTTCAGGTCAGGCCGACAGGGCGAATGCGCTGCAGGCGATCGGGGCCGGTGCCTACGATTTTTTTTGCAAGCCTCCGGAAATCGAGGAACTGAAAGCGCTCATTCGCCGCTGCCTTCGCGTCGTGGAATTGGAGCGCGAAAACCAGGCGCTTCAAAACGCCGGGCGGCTGGACGCGTTCGAAGAGATGCTCGGTGGCAGCCCGCAAATGCAGGCTGTCTTCTCATTTATCACCAAAGTGGCCGCGTCGACCGCTCCGGTGTTGTTGCTGGGTGAAAGTGGGACCGGCAAAGAAATGGCGGCGCTTGCCATCCATCGCCGGAGCGGCAACAAGGAAGGGCCCTTTGTTCCCATCAATTGCAACGCAATCCCGGAGAACCTGCTCGAGAGTGAACTCTTCGGTCATGAAAAGGGCGCCTTTACCGGTGCGCACATACAGCGCAAAGGCCTGATCGAGACCGCTGCGGGTGGAACTCTTTTTCTTGATGAAATTGGAGATCTGCCTTCGCCCATCCAGGTGAAGCTGCTTCGTTTTCTCCAGGAACAAACCTTCCAGAGGGTGGGGGGCAGACAACAAATCAAGATCGACACGCGGGTGGTCGCCGCGACCAATATCGACCTCAAAAAAGCCGTCGCCGATGGCAAGTTTCGTGAGGATCTTTATTTCCGCCTGGCGGTCGTCGTGCTCATATTGCCGCCGCTCCGGGAGCGCGGCGAGGATGTTAGCTTGCTCGCGACGGATTTCCTCCAGCGGTACGCCGTCCGCAATGGCAAAACAGGCCTGGCATTCACTTCGGAGACGCTGCGAGTCATCAATCGGCATTCCTGGCCAGGCAATGTCCGCGAACTGCAAAATCGCATCCAGCGGGCCGTCATCATGGCGGACGGGCGGCGCGTCACGGCGGCAGATTTGGAACTGGACGGCCTCGATCCGCTTCCGCTCGCGACCTTGCGTGAGGCGCGGGAAGAGGTCGAGAAAGAGCTGGTCGAGCAAGCGCTCCGGCGTCACGGCGGCAAGATCACTTCGGCGGCGAGCGAACTCGGCATCAGTCGCCCAACGCTTTATGAGTTGATGGAGAAGCTGAATGTCAGCAAGCCTTGAGACCTGCGGTGAAAGGCAACGGAATGGTCAGGGCTTTATATAACGAAAGGCGTTCCGAAGCCCGTGTGGGTCCGGGTTAGTCTGGTCGATCGTGCGCTAAACGATTGCAATTGCCGTCCTTCCTGATCGATTCACCGGCGCCGTCTTGGGGCGTTTTGCGTATGACAGCTGCCAACAAATTTTAAGGGCTTTTCAACTTCTCGATTTCGGTTCTTTTTTGTGGACACCGAGAATGGCGTGATGCTAAGAACTGAATTAGAAGCAACTCTTAGAATTTCTGTCTTTACTATGCATCCGATCATAAAATGTTTCCCGCGGCGACTAGCGATCACCATTCTTTGCTGTGCGGCTTTTGCGCCGCGCGGTCAGGCCACGCCGATCACCGGCACGGTTGGATTTGATGGCCGGGTTCACGTCAGCCAATCCGGTAACAGCACCACGTTGGACTTCGGACCCGTCGGTATGGCGGGTGGAAACGCGCGCGTGGTTAACGGCCTGGGTGATTATTTGAGCACGCTCGGTTCTGCAGCAAGCTTCGCTGACTTTTCGTTTTTAGGATCAGGTGCGGGAGCCACCATTGAAGGAGGCATGGTCAGCCCCTTGTGGAGTTTCTCGAGCGGTGGTCTTACCTACAGCTTCAGTCTGACGGGCTTGACCAATGCGACGCTAATCGATGTTGTGGGTGCTCGCGTTTTGAATGTCTCCGGGTCAGGCATAGCCTCCATCTCGGGCGGCGGTTCCTCTTTTGATCCAACGGAAGGCACGTTTGTTCTCGCCGGCTCGGGAAGTAGCGCGGCATTCCATTTCTATGCTCTGACTTCGGTGCCGGATAGCGGAACAACCATCGCATTGCTTGGCGCCGCTCTGATCGGACTCGCAGGCGTCGGCTGCCGTGTGGCAACAAGGTAGCACGGGCATCTTGCCCGTGGGACCACTGGGCGTCTCGCCCGGTGATTCTTCCGTCGCCTGCCTCGAATTCTCCTTCACCGGACAAGATGCCCAGTCACCTCCCATGCGAGACGCCTGTGCTACAACTTCGTCGACGGAAAACCGAACAACTGCTAACCATCATCCCAATCGTGAATAAAAATAAACATTCTGCTCTTAGGAGACTGTTGAAATACTGGAGTGGGCCGCGTTGCTGTCGATTTTGGCGTTGGCCAAGGCGCGAGCGCAGTGCCGATATCCGCAGTGATCTCGGCCCGGCGAGCAACGCCGGTCGGCGCCAAAATCGACGCAACCCTGCGGGCGCGAAGCAGAAGGGGCATCTGGCGGCGTCGCCCGTTCGTTACAGCCCCATGACGGGGATGCGCCTCACTCGCTCCCTGCCATCTGTCCCTTCTGCTTTCTACGCGCGACCCGCTCCAGTATCTCAACAGTCTCTTAGGCAGATCCTCATTTTCTCTCTGGCACTGTTGCTTTCTACCGGGTGCACAAAAAAAGCGAAGGAAGCGCGCTATTCCAAGGAGGGCGAGCAATTCTACAAATCAGGCGAATACGACAAGGCGAAAATCGATTACCTGAAGGTCCTGCGGCTGAATCCGCAAAACGCCGTGGCATTTGCGCGTCTCGGCGCGATCTGGCTCGATGAAGGCGCACCACTTCGCGCGGGAGCTTTTCTGAAGCGGGCAGAAGAGCTCGCCCCAAAGGACAACGAGAATCGTCTGCGGCTGGCGCGCGTTTATTTGTCGGTCGGTCAGCCGGCGGAAGCGCAAAAGGAAGTGCTGGCGGTTTTGCAACAGGAGCCGACCAACGGTAAGGCGCTCGTTTTGTTAACGGAGATGGCGCGGACGCCGGCGGATATTGGCCGGGCGGACGCAGCGCTGCAGAAGTTCCCGGACAAAGGAAACGTTTCCTACCACTTGGCGAGCGCGAATGTCGCTCTGCGCAAGCGCGACCTCGCCGGCGCGCAACAGGCGATCCGGGACGCGGTCGCGGCCGATCCAAAATCGCCTGAAGCCCACCAGGCAATGGCGGTTGTCGATCTGCTGCAAAAAAACCCGAAGGCGGCTGGAGAAGAATTCAAGACGGCAGCGGATCTCGCCCCCGCTCGTTCCAACATTCAGATAACCTACGCCGAGTATCTGGCACAGACAAAGGGCAAAGACGCGGTCACCGATTTCCTCAAAGGGCTAACTAAGAAAGCCCCGGACTTTCTGCCGGCGTGGATCCTCCGTGGCCGAATCGCCTTCAGTGACAAGAAATTCGACCAAGCGTTGAGTGACCTGGAAAATGTTTTCTCTCGCGATCCAGAAAACATCGACGCGCGTCTCCTCCAGACCGATATCTTCCTCGCCAAAAAGCAGACCGACAAAGCCATCACCGAACTCGACAAGCTCGACAAAGCGTATCCGAACCTCCCGCCTGTGAAGTTTCGGATCGCCCAGGCGGACCTGCAGCAGAATAGGGCCGCTGAGGCGGGCGCGGCGCTCGACCAGGCGATCGACGCCAACCCCAACTACACCGAGGCGATCCTTCTGCGGGCGGAGCTCAACCTGCGCACCGGTCATGTCCCGCCCGCTCTCGATGCCTTGGAGGATTTGCGGAAAAAACATCCGGAACTCAAGCCAGCTCAGCTCCTGCTCGCCGACGCGTACCGTGCCTCCGGCCGCCTCGATGACGCAGCCGCCATTTTTAACGAACAGATCAAGGCTACGCCCAAGACTCCCGATCCTTACTTCTTCCTCGGCCTCGTTCAACAGCAGCAAAAGAAGAACGATGAAGCTCGGAAGTCCTACGAAAAAGCGCTGGAATTGTCGCCCGACAACCTGCTTGCGATCAGCCAGCTGATCGATCTTGATCTGGAGGCAAAAGATTATGCAGCCGCAACGGGTCGGGTCGACGAGCAGATAAAGAAGCATCCCAAAGCGGCTGCGCCTTACCTTTTGCAGGGAAAAGTGCAGATGGCTCAGGGCCACTGGAAGGAAACCGAGGCGGCCGCGAGGAAGGCACTGGAGCTGGATTCGAATTCCGGTGCTGCCTACGACATGCTCGTCCGGAGCTATCTCGCGACAAATAAGCTTTCCGAAGCGGCCCGCGAACTCGAAAGCGTCCTCACGAAGGCGCCGCAAAACCAAAGCGCGCTCATGACGCTGGCCACGATCCGGGAGCAGCAAAAGGATTACGCGAAAGCGCGCGACGCGTACGAAAAGCTGCTCGTGATCGATCC
>DASXPA010000064.1:0-9313 GCA_036493915.1 Chthoniobacterales bacterium
CAACCCTGCGCCTAACGAAAGCCTGGTGCATGCGCCGGTCGATGTCGTTGCCGACGTCGGGGCGAAAAGCCGGGACGCGCTCCAGGAAGTCGGAAGCATGTTCTGGTTCATCGTCAATACGGTGAGCGAGACGTTCGATCGCATCCGTCGGGGACGGGTGCCGTTTCGGGCGGCGAGCTTTTTTGCTTATGCGGAGCGCGCCGGCGTCGGATCCGTTCCGCTGGTCGCGATGGTTTCGTTTTTTCTTGGCCTCACGATGGCACTGCTGACCGGCTACCAGTTGGAGCGCTTCGGCACCGAGCGGCTCGTGCCCGGTCTGGTGGCGATCGCGTTTACGCGGGAGCTTGGGCCGCTTCTCACCGGGATCATGTTGGCGGCGCGGATCGGTGCATCGTTCACCGCCGAGCTTGGGACGATGCAGGTGTCGGAGGAAGTGGAAGCAATCGAAGCGATGGGGATCGGGCCGCTCCGTTTTCTGGTCGCGCCGCGCATGCTAGCGCTTTTTGCTTTGATGCCGTGCCTGAGCGCCATCTCGAGCGCGGCGGCGATCTTTGCGACCGCGCTCATCTCGCGCGCGTATTTCAATATCGCCTTCGTCTATTTCAACGATCTGGTCATCCACAGTCTGCTCATCCGCGACATCATCACTGGCGTATTAAAGAGCTTCATGTTCGGGTTGCTCATCGGAGCGATTGCCTGTTATCGCGGACTGACGGTGCGCGGCGGGGCGGCGGGCGTCGGCACTTCTACGACTTCGAGCGTGGTCACCGCGATCACGGTCGTGATCGGTTTCGACACGCTCTTCAACATCGTTTACATCGTCTTTTTTCCGTGAGCGAAGCGCGCCCTCCGCACGTCGTCGAGCTGCGCGACGTACACTTGTCATTTCCGCAGCGGACGGTTCTCGAAGGCATCCTTTTAAAGGTCGAGCCGCTCGATCGGCTGGTTATCATGGGCCAGAGCGGCAGCGGCAAGAGTACCATTCTGCGTTTGATTCTCGGGATTCTGCCGCCGACGAGCGGCGAGATTTTCTTCAAGCAGTTCGAGATCACCCGGCTGAAACGGCGCAAGCTGCAGCAGGTGCGCAGGCAGATTGGGATGGTCTATCAATATTCGGCGCTCCTCAGTTCGCGGAACGTG
This sequence comes from Chthoniobacterales bacterium, assembly GCA_036493915.1. Taxonomy (GTDB): domain Bacteria; phylum Verrucomicrobiota; class Verrucomicrobiia; order Chthoniobacterales; family UBA10450; genus Palsa-1392. The sequence continues at coordinate 1,141 of DASXPA010000064.1, forward strand.
CGCGATAACGTCGCTCTGCCGCTCGAGGAGTTGACGAAAAAATCGAGCGTCGAGATCGATCGGATCGTGGATGAAAAACTGGAGCTGGTCGGGATGCTCGATTCGAAAAATCAGATGCCGAGCGAGCTGAGCGGCGGGATGCGCAAACGCGTCAGCCTCGCCCGCGCACTCGTCCTCGACCCCGAGCTAATTCTTTTTGACGAACCCTCGGCCGGGCTCGATCCCGTGATCAGCTCGGTGATCGACGAACTCATCATCAGCCTGACGGAACGCTCGAAGACAACCTCGATTATCGTGACCCATGAGATGGACAGCGCTTTCCGCATCGGCACGCGGATGGCTATGCTTTATCAAGGCAAAGTGATCCAAGACGCCACGCCGGACGAGTTCAAGCGATCGAAGAATCCGGTTGTGCAGCAATTTTTGAGCGGGAGCACCGAAGGCCCAATCCTGGAAGGAAGTAGAGATGCAGTTGCGACGAAATGAAATCATGACCGGTCTGCTCGTGCTCGTCACGGTGGCCGTCCTCACTTTTATTCTCGTCATCCTCGGCGCACCGGGGCTCTTCCGGCCGCTCGTAGTTTACCGGTTTTATTTCGATAACGCGGCGGGCATCAAGCTCGGCGCGCCCGTCCTCCTCGCCGGTCGCAAAGTTGGCCAGGTGAAGTCGCTCAACTCGCCGGTCTCGCGCGAGGAAGCGGCGCATGCACTCGAGGCCGCGGGCAACCTCGGCACCGTCACGCCGAGTGGACCAGCCGAGGCTGGACCGCTGCCCCACTTGGAAGTGCGGATCGATGTCGAGGTCGATCGCAACGCGCTCGTTTACAAGAACTGCAATGTCCGCCTCATGACTTTGGGATTGTTAGGTGAAACCGCGATCGATATTTCCGGAGGCAACGATCATTCACGGCGCGCGGAGCCTGGGCAGGTTTTTGTCGGTAATCGCGTCCCCGATTTTTCCGAAGCAATCGGCAAGTTGCTCGGGATCGTTCAGCCAGTGGCGACCGAGGCGACCGCGACCTTGAAAGAGCTGCAAAACACGAGCGCCAACCTGAGCAAGATTACGGACGAAAATTCGAAGCTGAACCAGGCACTCGGAGAATTTAAGACGTTCGGTCAGCACTTGAATGAGATCACCGCCGCTGACAGCTCACTGCAGCAATCGCTCAACAACATTCGCAAGATCAGCGCCCAGCTCACCGACAACGATAACTTGAAGGTGACGCTCTCGAATTTTCGCGCCTCTTCCGAGAAGCTGAAATCGGCGCTCAACGACATCGCGCCCGATCTCGAAGCGACACTGCGCAACGCGAAGGATCTTACCGGCACGCTCAAGGCGCAGCCGTGGCGCCTGATCTGGCCTTCGACGAAACAATATCCGGAAGATGAGCGCAGTCGGGTTCCCGTTCGTCACGCGACCAAACTGAAGCGGCGATAGTTCTAGAGGAAGTTACTCATCCCCACTGACTCGGCAGGCGGGTTTCCAGCCTGCCGATTCTGAACGTTCCACCGGCTGAACGTCGCTTGTGGACTCAAGCGAGTCCTAGGGGACTTCTTCCGCCGTCTCCGACTCCGGCGGTTCCTCGCCGATCTCCTCCTCGATTACCCGCCGGCGTTTCGGCGAAAGGAACGGTCGCAAAAACCCGTAGAGCAGATAGGCGAGAAAAATTACCGCCGCCATCCATTGGTAAAACTTCACGGTCAGAGCGAGGAGCGCGATGAGGAAAAGAAAGCGCGGGATCGATCGAGTCGTGTGCCAGTTGATCGCTTTGAAGCTGGGGTATCGGAACTTGCTGAACATCATGAACGAGAGAAAAAGCATGAGCGCCGGGAGGGCGTATTTCCAACGCCCGATCGTGCGCTCCCCTTCGTCGAGCCAGAGCATGAACAACGTCAGCGACGCGATCACGCCCGCCGCGGCCGGAATCGGGAAGCCGGTGAAATTTTTGTCTGCGCTTCCGGAAGGACCTTGAGCGGCGACGCAGTTGAAGCGCGCGAGGCGGAGCGCGCCGCAGGCGAGATAAACGAACGCGATCATCCAGCCGAGATTGCGAAATTCACCGAGGACGATCTGATAGACAAGCAACGCGGGCGCCATCCCGAAGGAGACGATGTCGGCCAACGAATCGAACTCGCGTCCGAAGGCGCTCTCGTGTCCACCGAGCCGCGCGAGCCGGCCGTCGAGCAAATCGAAAATGCAAGCCGCGAGAATGAACCAGATCGCGTCGTGAAAGTCCGCCGAGGCCGCGAGAAAATCGATCTCGCGCGCGCCATCGTAGATGCGCAGAACGGCGGCGAACCCGCAGAAAAGATTGCCCGCCGTCATCAAATTCGGCAGGAGATAAATTTTGGGACCGGATGGCTCGGACATGATTCAAGGGAGACGAGCGATGACACTGGATCCGCCTGCGACGCGATCGCCGACATGCACGAGAACGACAGCCTCGAGCGGCAAATAGACTTCCGTGCGCGAGCCAAAGCGGATCATTCCGAAACGCTCGCCCTTGGCGAGGTGATCGCCCACCTCGGACCATCCGACGATGCGGCGCGCGATTGCCCCGGTCAGTTGCCTAACGACTAAAGTGGCGCGTGGATTTTCGAAGCCCCAGGTCATCGATTCATTCTTCTGCGAGCAATTGGGATTGCGCGCATCGAGGCAAAGCCCGGCACGATGCTCGCGATAAATAATGCGGCCGTCGATCGGGGCGCGATTCGTGTGCACGTCGAAGACGGACAGAAAAATCGCTACCCGCCGCATTGTTCCCCTAACGACTTCGTTTTCCTCGAATTCGGCAATCTCCACGACCACGCCATCGGCCGCCGCGACGACCGCATCGGTATCGGCCGGGGCCACCCGCTCCGGGTCGCGGAAGAAAGCGAAGGTGTACAGGATGAGCAGGAAAAAGAGAAGCGCGAGCCAGGGGGAGAGCCAAAGACTGAACAGCGCAAGGAGGAGAAGCACGGCGAAAATCCAGCGAGCCTCGTAGAGCGTTTGAAAGCGCATCAGAGGTAAGAGTTTCGAGTTCGGCGGTAAGCCGGTCAAGCACGGCGCCTGCGTTCTTACTCCTTCTCCTGCTCTTTTTCGAAGCAGGAGTGGGCACGAGCGAGAGAAGGAAAGGAGATCGCCGCGCAGATATCCGGGTGGCCCGCAGCGGGAACCTCGTAATGATGGCGACATGCAAGCGGCAAACGAAATCGCAGCGCCCGTGCAGATCGTGGCTCCGTCCCCTGGCTACGGTGCAGCTTTCCAGTTTGCGAGCACGGTGCAAATCAGGCTGTATTGCAATCCCGACGACCTTACAGCCGGTGAGATATTAGAGTGGCCTGCCGGCAGATCTCGCTGAGTCGCAGGTGCTCGTGCTCGATCCGGTCCTGGCGAGGGGATCTAGTGCCGTCGAGGCAGCATGCCACGCGGGTACGATAGTTGGCTTGCTTCCGAGGCGCGAAACTGTTTGGAATTCGTCATGGACTCCACCGCACGACCTATCGAAATCTTCGCCCCATTTGGTGAAGCCGTTGACCTGACGAAAAAGATCCTCTTCCAGCCGTTCGATCTCGGGAAATGGTTCGTGATCGGTTTTGCGGCCTGGCTCGCAACCTTTTTCAGCGGCGGCGGCTTCAATTATCGCCACCGTTTCTGGAACGGCGATTGGGATTGGCAGGCTTATCATGAGGGGCCGCGCTGGACGTTTCACAATACCGAACCGTGGGTCTTTCCGGTCGTGATCGTCGGCGGCCTCTTCATCCTCGCACTGGTCGCGCTCATGCTCTGGTTGAACGCGCGCGGGCGCTTCATGTTTGTCGATTGCATCGTGCGCAATCGCGCTGCGATCGCTGAGCCATGGCGGGAATATCACGCCGAAGGAAATAGCTTCTTCGTTTTTCAACTTGTGGTGGCGTTCTGCAGCATGATTCTGGTCGGGCTGTTCGCGCTCATCTGGTTTATCTCCTCGCACGCCGGCGGGTTCTTCATCGCAGGCCCGCTCCTCATTCTCCTCTTCGTCGCGTGCGTCCTGCTAGCGATCGTCTTTGCGATCATTGTCCACTTCATGGTGCCGGTGATGTACCGGCAACGCTGCGGCGCGCTGGAAGCGTTCCGCGCCGTCTGGCTGCTGGTGGTGGAAAATCCCGGTGTCTTTATCCTTTTCACGCTCTTCACGATCGTGCTCTACATCGCCGCGGCGATGATTGGTTGCGTCCTCGCCTGCGTCACCTGTTGCATCGCCGCGCTGCCTTACATCGGGACGGTCATTTTGCTTCCGATCGTGATGGCGCTTTACGCGTTTTCGCTCTGCTTTTTGCGGCAGTTCGGCGACCCTTACGATGTCTGGGCCGTCATCAATCCCACTGAACCGCCGCCACCGCCACCGGTCCCGCCGGTGCAGGAGACTTTGCCGCCTTCGTGAAACGAGAGCTTTCGCCTAACGAAAAAAGAGTGCGCGCGATCGCCTTGGTGCTCCTACCGGCGACGCTGCTGCTCCTGCGCGCGGTTCCGCCGAGCGCGACAGCGCGCTGGTTGCCCTTCCCTACTTCCTGTGGAGCGTTCACGGGATTGCCCTGCATCTTCTGCGGAACCACTCGCGCGCTGCACTTCCTCCTCAATGGCAACTGGCGGAGCGCGCTTTATTTCAATTGGCTGTCGTTCCCACTCGTGGCAGGAGCAGCCATGCTTTTCCTCACCCTCCTCCTTGAGCTGTTGCTCGACCGCAATCTCCTGAGTCGTCTGCCGAAGTTTCGGCTTACCCGACTTTCCTTTGCCGGCACGCTGACGGCGTTGCTCCTGCTTTGGGTCTTGCAGGTTTACCTGGCGGTCTCGAGACATAAGACCGAACTCTTGAATCCGAAGGGGCCGCTTTACTCGTTGGTCGTACGATAAGCCGGAGGGACGCGCTTCGGCGCGTCCAGGACATGCGGGAGCATATCCCTCCGAAAACCGACGGTCCGTGGTGCAGTTAGATTTTCGCCGACCGTTTGCGGACGTCGAAGCCGGCGATCGCAATGATACCCAAGCCAAGCATCGCTCCTTTGGTGCCCGAATCTGGAACAGCGGGCAAACCCGGCAAAACACTGATGTTATCGATGTGGAAATGGGCGGAACCGGTAACTCGCGAAAGCCAAATCGGTTAAGCCTTTCGATTGTCTCGGTCTCGCTTGATGAGTCGAGTCCTGCGGAAACGCATCTCGCCGCGCATTATGTAGAGGACGAAAACTCTGACGCCATCGTAGCGATAAAGGACACGGCAGGGAGCTTCCACAATCTGTCGATAGCGCGACTGCCGCATCTCGGGCAGCCGCGAGCCACTCTCCGGCTGCTCCACAAGCTGCTCGACGTGTAGGAAAACTCGCTGAACAAGACGTTGCGCCGCCTGCGGATCATCAAGTGCGATATAATCGGCAATGGCGTCGAGGTCATGGAGAGCCGGTTCAGTCCAGATTAACTCAGCCATCGCGCCATGCGTTTCTTGGCCTCGGCGTGCGTGACAACACGGCCTTCTTCAATGGCGCGCTCGCCGCGAGCAATACCCTCCAGAATGCGGAGGCGTCTCGTGAGCGTGTCAAAAGTTTCCACGGCCATCAGGTACGCCGCGGGCTTGCCGTGTTGCGTGATGAGCACGGGGTCTTGATCGGATTCAAATCCAGCGATAATTTCGGTGGCCTTCCGTTTCAGCGTGGTGACAAGTTCAGTTCGCATGGAGCGAATGCTACTTTAGTGGCATTCGCCACCAGAGCAAGCGCAGGCTGCGCGTACGCGCGGACCGCCCCTTTCCCTCCGCTCCGGTTCCTCCGTCGCAGGACACTTTGCCGCCTTCGTGAAACGAGAGCTTTCACCTAACGAGAAAAGGTTCCGCGCAATTGCCTTGATGATTTTGCCCGCGGCGCTGCTGCTCCTGCGCGCGGTTCCGCCGGGGGCGACAGCGCGCTGGCTGCCGTTCCCCACCTCCTGCGGAGCGTTCACCGGATTGCCGTGCATCTTCTGCGGAACCACTCGCGCGCTGCATTTCCTCCTCAATGGCGACTGGCGCAGCGCGCTTTATTTCAATTGGCTGTCATTCCCGCTCGTGGCGGGAGCAGCCATGCTTTCCGTCATCCTCTTCCTTGAACTGTTGCTCAATCGCAATCTCCTGGGTCACCTGCCGAAGTTTCGGCTCACCCGGCTTTCCTTTGCCGGCACGCTGACGGCGTTGCTCCTGCTTTGGGTCTTGCAGGTTTACCTGGCGGTCTCGAGACATAAGACGGAACTCTTGAATCCGAAGGGACCGCTTTACTCCTTAGTCGTGAGATAAGCTGAAGGCGCAAATCGGCGATCATTATTCAGTCGCTGTGAGTGCCGGGGGACGCACTCCCGCGCGTCCAGGACATGCGGGAGCATGTCCCTCCGCACGCGCGACGAGCGAGAAAGATAAAAAAAAGGCCCGTCATCTTTCGACGGCGGGCCTGCTTTGAAGCGATGATGCAGTTAGATTTTCGCTAACCGTCTGCGAAGACCAAAGCCAAACATTCCGACTAGGCCAAGACCAAGCATTGCCAAAGTGGTGCCCGAGTCCGGTACAGGAGCTGTTACATAGAAGCGAACCCAGTCGAAGTCGTAGTCGCGTTCGCCACCGAGGGCCAGACGAATGTCAACATAATTGTTGGCAAAGAATGTTTTTTCAAGCCCATTGCTGCCTGTCGCCACGGAAGTCCCGCCAGTGTGAATCGTATCGCCAATAACCACGGGGTGGGGGGTGGCGCCAGTCTCGATACCGTCGATTCTTGTCTCGAAAAACGCCAGTCCATTATTACCCAAGTTGAAGAAATCAAGGGTGACAGAACCCGTGGTGTTTGAACTGAAAAGGACGTAAGGTGCTCCCTGCCCATTGCGACCGGGGGCCAGATCGGCGTAATTCAGGGCATTGGTACTGTTAGGTGTCCAGCCGAAGGGGTTTGGGGGCAACGGAACTCCCGTAATTGGTCAGCCTGTGAAACAGTCGCTAGCATCAGAAAGCAAGCGAATGCCGCCAGAGCGCGAAATACGCTTCTATTCATGCCAGGAAAGGTGGTGAGTTGAGTAAGTGTTTTCATAGGAAAAGGGGGTCAGTCCGTGCATGCGTGCAGAATCTTCTGCAAGCGACCACGGTTCCGATCATTGGCATTGCGGAACGACGAAACGGCACGGCTGATGTTGCTGCGGTGTCCCATGTGCAGGCGCGCGCTTAGCCACTCGTCGCCCACGACGGTCTGCGTCTTGATTAACCAGGCAAGCGCCTGCTTTCGTGGGTCGCTCTGTTTCAGCCCACCGAGCGCTTCGGCGCTAAGACCGAGTCTCTCCAACCCCGCGCTCAAGAGCTCGGCGGCGCGGTTTTCATCGTGTCTCTGTAAGCCTTCCTTGCCATAGGAAGCGCGCTTCCGTCCCGCCGCGACTCCCTCCGCCAAATCCATGAGGCGGTCGCGAAAGCTCTCGCTGCCTAAATACCAGCCACGCTGGAGCGCTCGCCACTCCGCGGTTTGCTCCGATCCCTCTTCAACTTCCAAAACCTCCCTCGTCCGGCGCTCCATCCACTTCTCGTAACGCCGCCGCGACCCAGCACCCTCGTCGGGCAATTCCGCACCCGCAAAAACCCGCTCCCGCCGCAGCCACGCCGGCAAACGGCTCTTCTGCACAAAGAGAGGAAAGCTGCTCCAGCGGTAGCTGAGCAGCTCAGGATGCGCCTCTTCGAGCAGACCCGCTCGCGCCGGATTGAGATGAATGTATTGGCTGACGCGGCGAAGATAGTCAGACCCTTCCGCCTCGATCGGCAGCGCCTTGTAGCGGCCTTGAAAGAGATGACCGCTCAACCGGTGCCGGGCGTTAAATCGCTGCGTGTAGGTGCCTTGAAACCACTGCATCCCGGACACCAGGTTGGGCTCCGGCGTCTCCAGCAAAAAGTGGTAGTGGTTGCTCATCAGCACATAGCTGTGGACTAAGATGCCCGTGCGTCCACACATCCCTTCCAAGGTGGTGAGAAAGATCTCGCGATCCCTCTCGTCAGCAAAAATCGCTTCGCGCCGGTCGCCCCGGCAGAGCACATGATAGAAGGCTCCGGGGTATTGGATGCGCACGCTCCGCGGCATGTCCCCGAGCCTGCCGCTGCGCCTTCGATCATGTCAACACCAATTCTGCACGTATGCGCGGACTGACCCCTTTCTTGACTCA